>CAYQWR010000111.1:0-6487 GCA_964421235.1 uncultured Thiohalomonas sp.
GGGCCGGTAATGCCTCCCTCGAGGAGGTGGTGATGACGGTGAAGACCCGCCGGGATATCTTCGACTGTAACGTGGACCACATCGATACCACCCAGATTGTATCTACCTCGCGGCTGGTCTCCGGCATCACCGGGTTTGCGGTACAGCCGAATAAGGCCATCGTTGGTGCCAACGCCTTTGCCCACGAATCGGGCATCCACCAGGACGGGGTGCTCAAGCATCGCGAGACCTACGAGATCATGCGCGCCGAGGATGTGGGCTGGAGCGCCAACCGCATGGTGCTGGGCAAGCACTCGGGCCGCAACGCCTTCAAGAGCCGTCTGGCGGAGCTGGGCATCGAATTCGAATCGGACGAGGCGCTCAACGCCGCCTTCGCCCGCTTCAAGGATCTGGCCGACAAAAAGCACGAGATCTTCGACGAGGACCTGCAGGCGCTGGTCACCGAGACCGACATCGAGAGCAGCGCCGTCGAACGCCTCAAGCTGTCCTACCTGAAGGTCTGCTGCGAGACCGGCGAGACCCCGGAGGCGTGCGTCACCCTGACCCTGGACGGCGAAGAGCAGAAGCTCTGCGCCAGCGGCGGCGGCCCGGTGGACGCCACCTTCAAGGCGATCGAGGGTCTGGTGCGGAGCGGCGCCGAGTTGCAGCTCTATTCGGTGAACAACATCACCAGCGGCACCGACGCCCAGGGCGAGGTGACCGTGCGGCTGGAGAAGGGCGGGCGCATCGTCAACGGCCAGGGCGCCGACACCGACATCGTCATCGCCTCGGCCAAGGCCTATCTCAACGCCCTCAACAAGATCATGGCGCCGCTGGATCGCGCCCATCCGCAGGGGGCCGCGGTCTAAGCGCTCATGGACGCCCGGCGCCTCCGTTACCTCGATGCCATGGGCATCCAGGCGTGGGAACAGCGCGGGGGCGCTGCTCCCGCGCTGGAAGAGGCGCGCGCCGCCCAACGCGAGGAGTCGCCGGAGCAGGCGCCGCCGAAACCCGAAACCGCGAATTCGCAAGCCGAAACCCGGAACCCGGAACCCGAAACCGGCGGCGCCACCGCCGCACCATCGGACATCGCCACCCTCGATTGGGCTGCACTGCAACAGCGGGTAAGCGCCTGCACCCTGTGCCCCGAACTGGTCGCCAACCGCACCCAGACGGTGTTCGGGGTCGGCGATCGCCGGGCGCCGTGGCTGGTGATCGGCGAGGCGCCGGGCGCCGACGAGGATGCCCAGGGCGAGCCCTTCGTCGGCCGCGCCGGGCAGTTGCTCAACGCCATGCTGCTGGCGGCCGGCCTGCCGCGCGAGCGGGTCTATATCGCCAACGTGCTCAAGTGCCGGCCGCCCGACAACCGCGACCCGCGACCGCAGGAGGCGGGCAACTGCGAACCCTATCTTCAGCGCCAGATCGCGCTCATCAAGCCGCGTCTCATCCTCGCGGTGGGGCGCATCGCGGCCCAGAACCTGCTCAAGTGCGACACCCCCATCGGCAAGCTGCGCGGCCGTGTCCACCGTTACGGCGACACGCCGCTGGTGGTCACCTATCACCCCGCCTATCTGCTGCGTTCCCCCGGCGAGAAGCGCAAGTCGTGGGACGACCTGCGCCTGGCGATCGCCACCGCCGGGCAGTCGACGGCATGAGTGCGGTACGGCGCAACGTGACGGCCTCGGCACGGCCGATGCACGAGACCGACATCGCGCAGGTGATGGAAGTGGAGCGGGTGAACTATCCCTATCCGTGGACCGAGGGGATCATGCGCGATTGTCTGCGCGTCGGCTACAGCTGTTGGGTGATGGAGACCGACGGGATGGTCGCCGCCTACGCCATACTGTCCGCGGCCGCCGGGGAGGCGCACGTGCTCAATATCTCCGTCGCGCCCGGCCACCAGGGGCAGGGCCTCGGGCGGCAGCTGATGGAGCACCTGTTGCAGGCGGCGCACGGCCACGGCGCCGACACCGTCTTTCTGGAGGTGCGTCCCTCCAACAAGGTCGCGGTCCATCTGTACGAGAGCATGGGATTCAATCAGGTGGGAGTGCGCAACGGCTACTATCCGTCGGACGTCGGGCGCGAGGATGCCATTATCATGGCGCGGGTGTTGAGCGACATTTCGTCGTAGAATAACGCCTTTTTCAGCCAGGATGCCCATGAGTCAGATTAGAGTTCAGGCCGATAAGCGCCGGACCTTCGCCATCATCTCGCACCCGGATGCCGGCAAGACCACGCTGACGGAAAAGCTGCTGCTGTTCGGCGGCGCCATTCAGCTCGCCGGTACCGTCAAGGGCCGCAAGGCGGCGCGTCACGCCACCTCCGACTGGATGGAGCTGGAGAAGCAGCGCGGGATCTCGGTCACCTCGTCGGTGATGCAGTTTCCCTATCGTGACCACATCGTCAATCTGCTCGATACCCCCGGCCACGAGGACTTCTCCGAAGACACCTACCGCACCCTCACCGCCGTCGACTCGGCGCTGATGGTGATCGACGGCGCCAAGGGCGTCGAGTCGCGCACCATCAAGCTGATGGAGGTGTGCCGTCTGCGCGATACGCCGATCATCACCTTCATCAACAAGATGGACCGCGAGAGCCGTCCGCCCATCGACCTGCTGGACGAGGTGGAGGAGGTGCTCAAGATCCGCTGCGCGCCGATCACCTGGCCGATCGGCATGGGCAAGGGTTTCAAGGGCGTGTTCCATCTCTACAGCAATGAAATCTACCTGTTCTCGCCCCAGCACGGCGGCAAGATCGCGGTCGGCGAGGTGATCCAGGGGCTGGACAACCCGCGCCTTGACGAGCTGTTCGGCACCCTGGCGCAGGAGCTGCGCGAGGAGATCGAACTGGTGCGCGGTGCCAGCCACGAGTTCGACCACGAGGCGTTTCTGCGCGGCGAATTGACGCCGGTGTTCTTCGGTTCCGGCATCAACAATTTCGGTGTCCGTGAGGTGCTGAATGCGCTGGTCGAGTTCGCACCGCCGCCGCTGCCGCGTGCGGCGATCACCCGCACCGTGGAGCCGGCGGAAGAAAAGTTCAGCGGTTTCGTGTTCAAGATCCAGGCAAACATGGATCCGGCCCATCGCGATCGGGTCGCCTTCCTGCGGGTCTGCTCCGGACGCTACAGTCACGGCATGAAGGTGAAACACGTGCGCCTGGGACGGGACGTAAAGATCCCCAACGCGATCACCTTCATGGCGCAGGAGCGCGAGCATGTGGAAGATGCCTGGCCCGGCGACATCATCGGCCTGCACAACCACGGCACCATCCAGATCGGCGATACCTTCACCGAGGGCGAGGAGCTGAAATTCACCGGCATCCCGCACTTTGCGCCGGAGCTGTTCCGGCGCGCGGTGCTCAAGGACCCGCTGCGGATGAAGGCGCTGCAAAAAGGGTTGGAGCAGTTGTCGGAAGAGGGGGCGACCCAGTTGTTCCGGCCGCTGAAGAACAACGATCTGATTCTCGGTGCGGTGGGTGTATTGCAGTTCGACGTCGTTGCCTATCGCCTCAAGGACGAATACAACGTCGACTGCATCTTCGAACCGGTGACGGTGGCGACCGCGCGCTGGGTCGAGTGCGACGACGCCAAGAAACTGGAAGAGTTCAAGGTGAAGGCCCACGACAATCTGGCGATCGACGGCTCCGGCCTGCTGACCTATCTGGCGCCGACCCGGGTGAATCTGGACCTGACCCGCGAGCGCTGGCCGCAGGTGGAGTTCCATGCAACGCGGGAGAAGTAGGGATAAGTAAGATTCACCGCAAAGGCGCAAAGAACGCAAAGTAACCACAATATTTGCGTTTCGCCTTCGGCAACGTGCGTTGGGTGGTGTAGTCGAAGATGGGGGACAGCGGTTTTATCGGCGTATTCGATTCCGGCGTGGGCGGTCTCTCCGTACTGCGCGCCATTCGCGCGCTGCTGCCCGGTGAAACGCTGATCTACGTCGCCGATTCGGCGCACGCACCCTACGGCGATCTGTCGCCCGAGCGGATTCGCGACCGCTCCGAGCGCATCACGCGCCACCTGGTGGAGCACGGCGCCAAGGCGATCGTGGTCGCCTGCAACACCGCCACCGCGGTCGCGGTGGAACACCTGCGCACACTGTTCTCGCTGCCCATCATCGCCATCGAGCCGGCGGTCAAGCCGGCGGTGACGCGCACCCTGTCGGGAACGGTGGGTGTGTTGGCGACCGCCGCGACACTGGCCAGCGCGCGTTACGCGGCGCTGTTGGCCCGCTACGGCGAGCGCGCGCGCGTGGTGGCACAGGCCTGTCCCGGCTTGGTCGAACAGGTCGAGCAGGGCGCATGGGATCGTGCGGAGACGTTGGCGCTGGTGCGCCGTTACGTGGAACCGCTGGTGGCCGCCGGCGCCGATCAGATCGTGCTCGGCTGTACCCACTATCCGTTTCTGCGGACGTTGATCGAAGCGGTCGCGGGACCGACGGTCGAGGTGCTGGAGACGGGGCCGGCGGTGGCGGCGGAATTGCAGCGCCGTCTCGCCGCAGCCGGGGCGCTGGCGGCCGGCGGCAGCGGCGGCGTGCGTTTTCTTACCAGCGGCGATCCGGCGCGGATCATACCGGTGCTGGCGCGGCTGTGGGGCGGAACGGTGCAGCTGGACGGCTGGGATCGGCCGCAGTAATTAACGCCGCTGTTAGTTTTTTTCGCCGCCGTAGGCGCCGCCGTAGACGAATTTTTTGATTTTCATGTCTTCCTGCATCACGTGGCGCAGTACCCAGAATTTCAAGAAGCGTATCGTCGCCAGGGTGTCTTTGACCGGTTCGTCCGGGATCAGCTCCCGGCGGAACTGCGCCACTTCCTCCAGCAGTTGCCGGTGCAGGTTGCGATGGGAGATGTATTCGGAGTAGCTGATGTTCTCCATCACCCGTTCTTCATTGCTGAAGTGCTCGGTCACATGCTGAATCAGCTCATCCAGTTCCGGTAGCCACGCTGCGGTCGGCGCGTCCGAGGTCAATTTGTCGATCAGGTCGTTGAGGCGCAGAACCAATTCCTGGTGCTCATGATCAATGAGTTGCAGCCCCGTGTCGAAGGTGGGGCTCCACTCTACTTTTTCAGTCGTCATGGCGATGAATATCCTGCCGGGAAACGTCATTTTATAGTCTAGCAGTCGGCAGCCGTCGGTCGCTCAATTCTTTAAACCGACGCCGCGGCGCAGAAGAAATAGCGCATAGCCGAACAGCAGGCCGATGAACAGCACGATAACGCTGAACGCCGTTCCCAGCGGGATGTCGGTGACTCCCAATATTCCGTAACGAAACGCGTTGATCATGTACAGGATCGGGTTGAACAGCGATACCTCGCGCCAGACATGCGGCAGCATGTCGATGGAGTAGAAGATTCCGCCCAAATAGGTGAGCGGCGTCAGCACGAACGTCGGAATGATCGAGATATCGTCGAAGCTCTTGGCGTAAACCGCGTTAATGAACCCGGCCAGGGCGAATAGCGTCGATGTGAGCACGACCACCAGCAGCATCACGGCAAGGTTGTGCACCTGCAGGTGGGTAAAGAAGCTCGCCACCAGCGTTACCGCGGCGCCTACGGTGATGCCGCGGGCGACGCCTCCGGTGACGAAGCCGAGCAGGATCAGGCTGTTGGGGATCGGCGCGATCAGCATCTCTTCCACGTAGTGGGAAAACTTTGCGCCGTAGAACGATGACACCACGTTGGCGTAGGAGTTGGTGATCACCGCCATCAGGATCAGGCCGGGGACGATGTAGTCCATGTAGCTGTAGCCCTCGATATCGCCGATCTGGCGGCCGATGAGCTGACCGAAGATGATGAAGTAGAGGGCGGTGGTCACCACCGGCGGCAGCACGGTTTGGAGCCAGATGCGCAGGTAACGGCGGATCTCTTTGACCACGATGGTCTTGAACGCAATCATGTTGGTGCCGCTCATGATTGTGCCTCCCCGTTTTCGACCAGCCGCAGGAACAGCTCCTCCAGCCGGTTGGCCTTGTTGCGCATGCTGATCACTTCGATGTGGTGGGTCGACAGCTCCAGGAACAGGCGGTTGATGCCGTGAGTGCGCGGCACCTCCACTTCGAGTGTGTGAGGGTCGGCCAGGCAGGTCGCGTAGCCGTCCAGATGCGGCGCGTGGTCCAGGGGATGTTTGACGTCCAGCACCAGCGTCTCCGAGTTGAGCTGGTTGAGCAGCGCCTTGATGCTGGTGTGGGCGGCGATGCTGCCCTCGTTGATGATGGCGACGTCGCGGCAGAGATTTTCCGCCTCTTCCAGGTAGTGGGTGGTGAGGATGATGGTGGTGCCGCGGCCGTTGACGTCGCGCAGGAATTTCCACATCGAACGGCGCAATTCGATGTCGACGCCGGCGGTGGGTTCGTCGAGGATCAACAGCCGCGGTTCGTGGATCAGGGCGCGGGCGATCATCAGTCGCCGTTTCATGCCGCCCGACAGGCTGCGCGCCTGCACCCGGCGTTTCTCCCACAGGCCGAGCTGCCGGAGATAGGTCTCGGCGCGCTGCCGGGCGATTTGCGGC
>CAYQWR010000111.1:6497-9163 GCA_964421235.1 uncultured Thiohalomonas sp.
GCGATGCCGTAATAGCCGGCCTGGTTGGTCACGATCTCGACCACCGGCTCGAACTGGTTGAAGTTGAACTCCTGCGGCACCAGGCCGATGCAGCGGCGCGCCGCCATCGGCTCGCGATCGATGTCGTGGCCGAATACCCGCACCGTGCCGCCGCTCTTGTTCACCAGCGCGGTGATGATGCCGATGGTGGTCGATTTTCCGGCGCCGTTGGGGCCGAGAAGCGCGAAGAAGTTTCCCTCTTTGACGTTGAGGTCTATGCCCTTCAGCGCCTCCAGGCCGCCGCGGTAGGTCTTGCGCAGATCGCTGATTTCCAGTGCGTAACTCATAACAGACAACTTCGATGTAGAGAGGCGTCGCAGGGCGCGGGAGACAAGGCGAAAAGGCAAGCCGATTCACCTCGCCGCGGTGCGCGTCGCGGCGCCGTGTGCATGGCCTTTATAGGTTGATTATTTCCAATGCCAGGCCGGCCTGCTCCAGTTTGGCCGGGTTGCTGATCACGGCGGTACTGGCGAGTTCCGGCTTGAGGTAAGTGGCGGCGACCCGTTTGAGATCCTCCTGCTTGACCTCCAGCACCCGTGCCCGGAAGCGGCGCCGCTGTTCCGGCGTCCGGCCGTGCAGTGCCGCGTGGAAGGTCTTCTTCGCCTCGCCGGCGGGCGAGCCCGGTTTGTCGATGGACGAGATGACGCCGAGGATGGCCTCCTCCACCAGGCGCCATTCGTGTTCCTCGCCCTGCAGCCACTCCAGCGCGTGGTCGAAGTCGGTGAGCGTTTCGGTGAGGCGCGGGTCACGATAGGAGTAGAAGCGGAACACGGCACTGTCCGGGTCATAGCCGGCGCCGCCGCCGTAGGCGCCGCCCTGTTCGCGGATGGCGCGGTGCAGGTAGTTGTTGCGCAGGAAGCCGCCCAGCACCATCAGCGCCGCCGCATCCTCATGGTCGATGGGCACCACGGAATAGGCCTTGGCGCAGAAGTTGACCTGGGTGGAGGTGGTCCACCCCTGACGCACCTGGCCGCCGCCTGCCGGCAGGCCGAACGGCGCCGTGGCCTGGGCAGGGCGCAGATCGGCCCAGCGCTCGGAGAGTGCCGCCGCATAGCGCTCTTTCTGCTCCTCCTCGCCAATCAGCAGGAATTGGCGCGGCGACTGCAGCAGCACGTTGCGCAGGCGTTCCAGCCGATCGGCGAACGCCTTCAGCGCAACCTCGTCCTCCAGCGCCTCGTCGAGGCTCTTCAACGCCTTGATCCCGGCCAGTCCGTGCCAGCGATGGGCGAGGGCGGCGACGGGCGACAGGCCTGCGGCGGCGGCCATCATCGCCAGCGCGTGGCCGCTGCCGGTGACGCTCTGTTCCTGGTGCAGCCGTTCCTGGGTCACCAGCTCGCGCAGTCGCGGCAGTTCGTCGAAGCGGGCGCTCTCGAAGGTTTCGCGCAGCAGCTGCGTCAGGGCGGCATGGTTGCGTGCCAGCGCCTTGCCCGCGACCACGAAAACGCCGCGTCCCTTGGCCACGTCATCCACCGCCCCGCGCACCGTGGTACGGGCGGACACGCCGCCGGTGATGGCCGCCTGCAGTGCCTGGGTGGCGAGGTAGTCGCGGCCGCCGCTGCCCACCTCGGTGAGGATGCCGGCGAAGATCGGCAGCAGGTTGGCCAGGTCCGGCTCCAGCTCGGGCAGGTCGACCACCAGCTCCTGGTAGACCAGACCATTGGTGCCGCGGGCAAACCAGGTGGCCGGGGTGGCGGCGAGTTCGGTCGACTCGCCCTGGGGGATGGCGAGGTCCGCCGGGACGTCGCCCAGGGTCACCTTGGGGAGCAGTTCCGGGTCGTCGTGGCGGCTCTGGCGCGCGGCCAGTTGCGCCGCCTGGGCGACGACCTGCTGCCGCTGCTGGTCGTCCATGGCCGCCTTGAGCTGCGCCAGCCGCTGCGCTTCGCGCTGCGCCCGTTCGGCGGAGAGGCCGGTGTCGGGTTTCATCACCAGGCGTACGCGGTGCGGATTGTCGAGCAGCTCGCGGGCCAGCGACTTGATGAAGTCGGGGTCGGCGATGCGCTGGCGCAGGCGGGTCAGCACCGGGTCGATGTCGAGCATCGTCGCCGCGTCGGCGCCGTGCAGCGCCGGCGACAGGGCGTGAACCAGCAGTTGCAGACCGTAGGGAAAGCCGTCGCCGCTGATCTCGCGTTGCGACAACTCCAACTGGTGCAGCATCGCCTCGACCTGTTCGTGCGGCACGCCGTTGTCGGCGACCTTGCGCAAGGTCTCCAGCACCAGCGCCTCCACCGCCTCGGCCCGTTCCGGCTCCGACCCTTCCAGGCCGCAGGCGAAGAACATCTCGCGGTTGGAGTCGGAGAGGCCGCACAGGGGCGACGGCGCGTTGCCCAGCTCGGTGGTCTCCAGCACCTGGCGCAACGGCGAGGCGCTGTTGTCGAGCAGCACGTCCGACAACAGGTGGGCGGTGAGCAGTTCATCCGGATCGGTACTCTTGCCCAGCAGCCAGCCGAGCACCACATGGGTCTTTTCCGCCGTTTCGCTCTCGCCGTCCAGCGGGTAGCGTTCCTCGGCGCACAGCGGCGCGCGGTAGCGCTGCTCGTCGGCCACGCCGATGGCGGTATCGTGCCGGTCGAAATCCTTCATCGCGTAGTCTTCGAAGGGCGGAAGCTGCGCCAGATCCCGGACCACCG
>CAYQWR010000112.1:0-9140 GCA_964421235.1 uncultured Thiohalomonas sp.
TAGCGGCGTCCGATGCCGTCGCTGTCCTGCTGGTAATCGATGGCGCCGATGCGGCCGGTGCGGGCCAGTGCCGGCAGCGGCAGCAGCAGGTCGGCGCGTGCATCGGGCCGGGCGGCCGGCGTCGGTTCGAAGCCGAGCAGGCGGCCGTATTTGGCCAGCGGCAGACCGGTGGCGCCGTTGCCCGGCAGCGTCAGCAGCGGGAAATAGACGTTGGAATATTGGCCGGCCACCTGGCCCAGATAGGCGTCGCCGTCGGGGTGCACGAAGTCGGGATCGGAAAAGATGATGTCGAACACGACGGCGGCGGGGTGCTGTTTTTCGATGCCGTCGACCAGTTCGGCAAAGACCGAACGCGGCCACGGATAGCGCCCCACCTGCGGCGCCATCCGGGCCAGGCTCGGTTCGTCGATATCGACGATGGCGATGTCCGGATCGGGTTGTTGCGTCAGGGCATGGTGGCGCAGCAGGGCGTCGTCGAAGCGATGTTCCAGCGGCGCGAACAGATGGAGGCCGCCGTACTCCGCCAGGAGCAGCAGCAGTGCCGCCAGCGTGATGCGCGCCAGCGGCTCCGCGGCCCAGCGGCGGACGACGCCACTATTCATTGGCTGGTTACCCGCCGAGCTCCATCACCGCATCCATCTCCACCGCCGCGCCCTTGGGCAGGGCGGCGACGCCGATGGCGGCGCGGGCGGGATAGGGCTGCTGGAAGTAGTCGGCCATCACCTCGTTGACCAGCGGGAAGTCGGCCAGGTCGGTGAGAAACACGTTGAGCTTGGCCACATCGGCCAGGCTGCCGCCGGCCGCCGCGGCGACCGCCTGGAGGTTGTCGAACACGCGGCGGATCTGCGCCTTCATGTCGCCCTCCACCAGCTCCATGGTGGCCGGGACCAGCGGGATCTGGCCGGAGAGGTAAACGGTGTCGCCGATCTTGACGGCCTGCGAATAGGTGCCGATGGCCTTGGGTGCGTTGTCGGTGTGGATAATTTGCCGGGTCACAGGGTGCTCCTCGTCGGTTGGCGCTGGCGAGGGATCATACCGCACCGCGGGCGGCGCGTTCCTCTTCGTCTGCGCGACGGCGTTTTTGAAGTCGGCTCAACCGTGCCGCGCGTACTGTCCCACCAACTGCCGCGGAAAGTTGCAGTGCTCCATGATGTCCGCCCAGGTCACGACGCCCAGCACGTCGTCGGCGCTCTCCAGTTTTCCTTCGCGCGTAATCAAGGCGACGTTGCGGTCATGGGCGCGCATCGCCGCGACCAGATCGAACAGCTGGTCGGTGGCCTTGGCGATGACGAACGGCGTGCCGTGAAGCTGACCCACGCGGCGGGCGCCGGCACTGGCGCGCAGGCTCAACTCGCGCCGCAGCTCCTTGGACGGCAATACCGCATGCACCTGGCCGTCATCGAGCACCAGCACATGGGGCGCCGGCCAGGAGAGGTCGGCGGTGCGGCGCAGCGCGGCGATTTCGCTGTCGGCGGGGATTTGCAGCAGCGGCATGTTGATGAAGTCGATCGCCGTGCGCAGCATGTAGAGATGGGTCTGCATCGACACCGGGATGTGATGGCCGCGGCGCGTCAACTTGAAGGTGTAGATGCTGTCGTTGAACAGCAGCGTGCGCACGCCGTAGGCGAAAGCCACCGCGATGATCAGCGGGATGATGACGTTGTAGTCGCGCGTCATCTCGAAGATCATCACCACCGCAGTCAGCACGGCGCCGGTCGCCGCGCCCACCACGCAGGCCATGCCGATGATCGCGGTGCCCGGTATCGCCAGTTGCAGGCCCGGCATCAGTTTGTCGACCAGAATGGCATAGGCGCCGCCCAGTACCGCCCCCATGAACAGCGACGGCGAGAAGACACCGCCGGAGGCGCCGGAGCCGAGGGTGAGCGCGGTGACCAGCAGCTTGGCCGCGAACAGCGTGGCCATCAGGTGCGGATTGCGCAGCGCGCCGTCGAGGGTGTCCTGCACCACGGAATAGCCGATGCCCTCCACGTAGTAATGGCCGTAGCTGCGCATGAACAGATACATAATCAGACCCACCAGCAGCATGCCGGTGATATGGCGCGTGTAATAGTTGCCCGGCATGCGATCGAACATATCTTCGAACGCATAGAGCGAACGGATATAGAGCACCGCCACCAGGCCGAGCAGAATGCCGAGCGCCACATAGGCCAGGTAGGAGAGCGCGGGGATGGCGTGGGCCGCGGGGATCGCCAGCGCCGGGATATCGAACGAGGGATGATCGCCGAACGCCAGCCGACCGATGAAGGTGGCCCCGCCGGTGGCGATGGCCACGGGCACCAGGGTGCGGGCGCTGATCTCCGGCAGGATCAATTCGATCGCGAACAACATGCCGCCGATGGGCGTATTGAAGGTGGCGGCGATGCCGCCGCCGGCGCCGCAGGCCACCAGCGTCAGCCGCTGCCACTCGGGCATGCGGATCATCTGGCCCAGGGTGGAGCCGAAGGCGGCGCCGATCTGGATGATCGGTCCCTCGCGTCCCACCGAACCGCCGGAACCGATGGAGATCGACGAGGCCAGCGATTTCACCAGTGCAACGATCGGACGGATGAAACCGCGATGATAATAGACGGCATCCATCACCTCGGGCACGCCGTGTCCCTTGGCCTCGGGCGCGAAATTCTTCACCAGAAACGCCACCAGTATCGCGCCACCGACCGGCACCAGGATCACCCACGCCCCCCACGGGCTCGCCGCCGTGTGCGCGTTGGCGGAGTAGAGCAGGGAGAAACGGCCAAGGAAGAACAGGTTATGGAAGGCGGCGATCAGACCACGAAACACCACGGCGCCGGCGCCCGCCACCAGTCCCACCAGGGTCGCCAGCAACGCGAGGCGGAACGGCGAACTGCCCAGCAACCAGCGCATCTTCATGGAATGTCCTTATGCACGACGGCGGATGTCCACGCCGTGTGAAACGATGAGCGACACCGTCATTGTAAGCGGCGGCCGGAGAGTGCACCAAGGCCGTTCAATAAGGCCGATGAAGACGGGGATGCCCTATTCAAACCGATGCGGTTCTACGCTTGGCCCTTAATCCTGAGTGTAGCGGCCAAGTCCGGGGTGCGAGGCCGCATCGTGGTGGCGTTCGGGGATTGGACGTGTCGTCGGCGGAGCCCGTCAGCTGCGCCCGCGGCTGATTCTGACCACCTTGTCGATCACCCGCAGGTCGCGCAGGATGCGCGCCAGGTGCTTGCGGTCGCGTACGGCGATGGTGAGATTGATGGAGGAGTGGATGCCGTCGCGCTCCTCCAGGCTGACGTTGTCGATGTTGGCATCGCTGTCGGCGATCACGGCGGCGACGGTGGCCAGCACGCCGCGCTGGTTGGTCACTTCGAGGCGCAGGTCGACCGGGAAGGTGGCGTCGAGGTTCTGTTCCCACTGCACCGTGATCCACTTCTCCGGGTGCTTGCGGTAATCGGCGGTGTTCTTGCAGTTCTGGGTGTGGATGATGATGCCGCGGCCGGCGCTGAGGAAGCCCATGATGGCGTCGCCTGGGATCGGCCGGCAGCACTTGGCGAAGGAGACCACGGCCCCTTCGGTGCCCTTGATGTAGAGCGGGCGCGCCGGTTCTTCGCCGGCGGCCCGCGCCGGCAAACCTTCCTGCGGCACCAGGATGCGCGCCACCAGCGGCGCCATGCGGCTACCCAGGCCGATCTGCTCCAGCAGGTCATCCAGCGCGGCGAAGCCCATCTCGCGCAGCGCCGCCTCGATCCGCCTCTTGGGCAGCATCAGCAGCGTTTCCTCCAGATCCGACAGAGCCTGTTCCAGCAGCCGCCGGCCCAGGACGACGGCCTCGTCGTGCTGGAGGTTCTTGAGGTAGGCGCGGATGTTGGCGCGCGCCTTGGCGGTGACCACGAAGTTGAGCCAGGTGGGGTTGGGACGGGCGGTGGGCGCGGTGATCACCTCTACCGTCTGGCCGTTGGCGAGACGGGTGGAGAGCGGCATCAGGCGGCGATCGATCTTCACCGCGACGCAGGAGTTGCCCACGTCGGTGTGGACGTCGTAGGCGAAGTCCACCGCGCTGGCGCCGCGCGGCATCTCCACGATCTCGCCCTTGGGGGTGAAGACGTAGACCTCGTCCGGAAACAGGTCGACCTTGACGTTCTCCAGGAACTCCAGCGAGTTGCCCGCCGCCTGCTGCATCTCCAGCAGGTTGCGCAGCCAGTCGCGGGCGCGGGCCTGGGCGCTGACGCCGCCGCCCTCGCCGGTCTTGTAGAGCCAGTGGGCGGCGATACCCGCCTCGGCCACCTTGTCCATCTCCTCGGTGCGGATCTGCACCTCGATGGGGACGCCGTAGGGGCCGAACAGGGCGGTGTGCAGCGACTGGTAGCCGTTGGCCTTGGGGATGGCGATGTAGTCCTTGAACTTGCCCGGCACCGGCTTGTAGAGATTGTGCACCGCGCCCAGCACGCGGTAGCAGGTGTCCACCTTGTCGACCACGATGCGGAAGGCGTAGACGTCCATCACCTCGTTGAACGACAACTGCTTGCTGCGCATCTTGCGGTAGAGCGACAGCAGGTGCTTTTCACGGCCGTAGACCTTGCCCTCCAGTTCCTCCTGGCGCAGCCGCTCCTGGATGGCGGTTTCCACCTTGCTGATGATTTCGCGCCGGTTGCCGCGCGCCTTTTTCACCGCTTCGGCCAGCACCCGTGCGCGCATCGGGTGATAGGCGCTGAAGCCGAGGTCCTCCAGCTCCAGGCGGATCTTGTTCATGCCCAGGCGACTGGCGATGGGGGCGTAGATATCGAGGGTCTCGCGGGCGATGCGGCGCCGCTTGTCCGGCCGCATCCCTTCGAGGGTGCGCATGTTGTGCAGCCGGTCGGCCAGCTTGATGATGATGACGCGCAGGTCGCGCGCCATCGCCAGCATCATCTTGCGGAAGTTCTCCGCCTGGGCCTCGGCCTTGTTCTCGAACTGGATGTTGGTGAGTTTGCTGACGCCGTCCACCAGCTCCGCCACCTCGGCGCCGAAGCGCTCGGCCAGCTGCTCCTTGGCGGTGGTGGTGTCCTCGATGACGTCGTGCAGGATGGCGGCGACGATGGACTTGTGGTCCATGCGCATCTCCGCCAGGATGCGCGCCACCGCCAGCGGGTGGTAGATGTAGGGTTCGCCCGAGAGGCGCTTCTGCCCCTCATGGGCCTCGGCGCCGAACAGATAGGCCTGGTATACCTCGGCGACCTGGGCCGGCTCAAGATAGCCTTCGAGAATGGCACACAGGTCGCTGATGAGAAACACCCGGCGTCTCCTCAGCGTCGGCGGGGGAGGACTCAGTCGATCTCCTGCGGCAGGATGGCGGCGGGCACCTCCTCCTCGAACTCCTCTTCGGGCTCCTGCTCCACCGCGTCCAATATCGTGCGACCCACCAGGCCGGTGGCAATTTCACGCAGGGCGAGGACGGTGGGTTTGTCGTTTTCCCACGGCAGCATGGCCTCGCGCCCCTTTTCCAGCTGGCGCGCGCGCTTGGTGGCGACCAGCACCAGTTGGAAGCGGTTGTCCACGTTATCCAGGCAATCTTCGACGGTTACACGGGCCATGTTCTTTCTCCATAATCCAGGGTCGCCCCGACAACGGGCGAAAGGGGATGGGATTTTATTGAAAAATCGCGGGTTACGCCAGCAGCCGTTCCAGCAAGGCGCGATGCAAGGCCTGCTGGCGGGGCGTGCGCAGGCGGTTGGCGACGACGATGCAGCGCAGCTCGATCAGGGCCGTGTCGAACACGTCGTTGATCACCAAGTAGTCGAATTCGGCGTAATGGCTCGTTTCGCTGACCGCATCGCGCATGCGCCGGGCGACGATCTCGTCGCCGTCCTGGCCGCGGCCGCGCAGCCGCTGCTCCAGCGCTTCGCGCGAGGGCGGCGCGATGAAGATGGAGACCGCCTCGGGGAACAGCGCGCGTACCTGATGCGCACCCTGCCAATCGATCTCCAGCACCACGTCGATGCCCTGCTGCAGCAGGTCGAGGACCGCGGCGCGGGAGGTGCCGTAGAAGTTGTCGAACACCTGGGCATGCTCCAGGAAGGCGCCGTCGCGCACCATCGACTGGAAGGTATCCACAGCGACGAAGTGGTAATCCCTGCCGTCCACCTCGCCCGGCCGCATCGCGCGGGTGGTGTGCGAGACGGAGACCTGCAGCCGCCCGGTATCTTGCAGCAGCGCCTTGACCAGGCTGGTTTTGCCCGCGCCGGAGGGGGCGGAAATGATGTAGAGGATGCCCTCGGCATGGTTACTCATGGAAGTCGGCTCGCAATCGGGGTTGGGGGCGCTGCTATTCGATGTTCTGCACCTGTTCGCGCATCTGCTCGATCAGGACCTTGAGGTCTACCGCCAGGCGCGTGGTCTCCGCGTCCTGCGATTTGGAGGAGAGGGTGTTGGCCTCACGGTTCAGCTCCTGCATCAGGAAATCGAGGCGGCGGCCCACCGGCTCCTGTTGATCGAGCACCCGCTTCACTTCGTCCAGGTGGGCGCTCAGGCGATCCATCTCCTCCTCCACGTCGAGACGCTGGGCCAGCAGCACCATCTCCTGCTCCAGCCGGCCCTGGTCCAACTCGCCCTTGATCTCCGCCAGGCGCGCCAGCAGGCGCTCGCGCGCCTTGGCCAGCACCTCGGGGCGGCGGCTGTTGACCTGGGCGACGATGGCCGTCATGGCAGCGCAGCGCTGGGCGATCAGCTCCTTGAGCTTGTCGCCCTCGCGGCGCCGGTTCTCCACCAACTCTTCCAGCGCGCCGTCGAGCAGGGCCAGTGCGGCGGCGTGGAGCTGTTCCGGCTCCGCTACCGGCAGTTGCAGCACGCCGGGCCAGCGCAGGATGTCGAAGGCGTTGATTGGAGCCGGGTTGTAGATGATGCCGTCGATCTCGCGGCTGATGTGTGCCAGCTTGCCGACCAGTTCGTGGTCGAACTCCAGCGCGCTGCTCTGTATCGGTGCCTGGTAGCGCAGGTTGCAGTCCACCTTGCCGCGGCCCAGGGCCTGATTGAGCCGGTCGCGAATCCGCGGTTCCAGGGTGCGCACCTCTTCCGGCAGGCGCAGCGCCAGCTCCAGGTAGCGGTGGTTGACCGAGCGCAGCTCCAGGGTGAAGGTGCCCCACCCCCCTTGGGATTCGCGGCGGGCGAATGCCGTCATACTGTGAATCATGTACACTCCTAGGATTGCCGGCGTGCGGCACACGGACCCGTCATGGTACCGCGTCTGGGCTTGTCACGGAACCGCACGCCACGGCGCGTACAGTATGGTTCAGACCCATGGCCTGCGATGAGCGAAGAATACAATAACCACGGCTTACCCCCCGGCACGCGTGTCGACAGTTACGTCATCGACCGCACCATCGGCGGCGGCGGTTTCAGCATCGTCTACCTGGCCCACGGCGACGACGGCAGCCAGGTCATCATCAAGGAGTACATGCCGCGCAAGCTGGCGCAGCGCGCGCCGGACGGCGTCTCGGTCCTTACCGGCCCCGAATCCGAGGCGGCGGAGAGTTTCGCCCACGGCCGCCGGCTGTTCTTCCAGGAGGCGAGCACCCTCGCCACCATCAAGCACCCCAACATCGTCAACGTGACCAACTTCTTCCGCGCCAACGGCACGGTCTACATGGTCATGGTGTACGAGAAGGGGATCAACCTGCAGGAATACATCCGGCGCCACGGCGGCGGGCTGAGCGAGAAGTTCATCCGCACCGTGTTTCCCCCGCTGCTGGAGGGACTCGCGCTGATCCATTCCATGGGTCTGCTGCATCTGGACATCAAACCGGGCAACATCTATCTGCGTACCGGCGGCAACCCGTTGCTGCTCGATTTTGGCGCGGTGCATGTGATGCAGCGGAGCCGCAAATACCAGCCGACCCAGGTGATCACCCCCGGCTTCGCTCCCTACGAGCAGCTCAACCCCGGCGGTTACGTCGGTCCCTGGAGCGACATCTACGCCATCGGTGCGTCGATGCGGGCGTGCATCGACGGCGTCACGCCGCCGCCGGCCGACCGGCGGCGCATGCAGGACACCATGAAGCCGGCGGCCGTACTGTTCAAGAAGAACTATTCCCTTGCGCTGCTCAGCGCCATCGATTGGGCGATGGAGGTGGATGCCCTGTTGCGCCCGCAGAGCGTCGATCAGCTGGTGGAGGCGCTCAACAAGTCGGACCCGCCGGGGGAGCCGACCACGCGCGAGTCGTTCATCGACCTGCTCACCCGCGACATCACCCTGCCGTGGTCGAACAAGGGATGACGCCGATGGAATATGAAATCGGCGCAGCCAACCATCTCGGCAACCGCAACAGCAACCAGGATCGCTTCACCGCCGTGGAGACCGATGAGGGCGTGCTGCTGGTGCTGGCCGACGGCATGGGGGGACAGCCCGGCGGCGACCTCGCCGCCCAGTCGCTGGTCGACATCGCCCGCGACCGTTACCTGAACGCGACGCGGCCGGTGGCGCAGGCGGGGCACTTCCTCGCCGATATCATCCGCGAGACCCACGGCGCCTTGCTGCGGGTCGCGGCCGATAGCGGGATGGGCAATATCCCCGGCACCACGGCGGTCCTGTGCCTGATCCAGAACGGCCACATGGAGTGGGCTCATGTCGGCGACAGCCGTCTCTACCTGTTCCGCGGCGGGGTGCCGGTGTTCCGTACCATCGACCACTCCTATGTGGAACAGCTCTACCGTCAAGGCATGATCAGCCGCTCCGAGCAGGACAGTCATCCGCGCCGCAACCACGTGACCCAGTGCATCGGCTGCCTGCCGCAGGAGCCTGAGGTCGAAGTGGGCAAGGGCAAACTGTTGCTCAAGGACGACATCATCCTGCTCTGTTCCGACGGCCTGTGGGCGGCGCTGGACGACGGCCAGCTTGGCGCGATGCTGGGGAGCGATTCTCTGGACGAGATGGTCGAGCGCATGGCGGCCCGGGCCGAGCAGCTCGTCTATCCTCATAGCGACAACATCAGCGTCCTGGCGCTGCGCATCCGTTCGCTGGAGCGTGAGGCGGCCAAACCCAAGACGGCCGCAAAGCCCAAGCCCAAGGCGGCCAAAGCGGCTGGCGTGGACTCGGACAAGCTCAAGAACGCCATCGAGCAGATAGAAGAGGTGCTGCGCACCTACGGCGACGAATTGAAGCGCTGAGATTACCGGCCAGATCGAAA
>CAYQWR010000113.1:0-9025 GCA_964421235.1 uncultured Thiohalomonas sp.
CATCCCGTGACCGTCACCGGCGTTGACGATCCCCAGCAGGACGGCAACATCGCCTACAGCATCGTCACCGCCGCCGCCAGCAGCATTGATACTCAGTACAACGGTCTCAATGCCAGCGACGTGTCGGTGACCAACATCGACAATGACGTAGCGGGTATCACCGTGACGCCCACCTCCGGCCTGATCACCACTGAGGCGGGCGGCACCGCCACCTTTACCGTGGCGCTCGACACGCCACCCTTTGCCAACGTTACCGTCGATCTGTCCTCCAGCGATACCACCGAGGGCACGGTGTCGCCGTCGTCCTTGACCTTCACCCCGGTCAATTGGAGTACGGCGCAGACCGTGACCGTCACCGGCGTGGATGACGTGATGATCGACGGCAATATCGCCTACACCATCGTCACCGCGCCGGCGACGAGCAGCGACGGCTTTTACAACGGCATCGATCCCGCCGACGTCTCGGTCACCAACAACGACGACGACATCGTGGGTATCACCGTCACGCCCTTCAGCGGCCTGATCACCACCGAGAACGGTGACACCGCCACCTTTAGCGTGGTGCTCGACGCGGCGCCCACCGCAGACGTGATCATCGGTCTGTCGTCCGACGACACCGACGAGGGCACGGTGTCGCCGTCGTCCTTGACCTTCAACTCGACCGATTGGAGCACGGCGCAGACCGTCACCGTCACGGGCGTGGACGATGTCGCTGTGGACGGGGATACAGCCTACAAAATCGTGACTGCGGCGGCGGTAAGCGGCGACAGCCGTTACAGCGGGCTCAACGCCTACGACGTGGCGGTGACCAACATCGACAATGATGCGGCGAGCGTCACCGTAACGCCCACCTTCGGCTTGACCACCAGCGAGGCAGGCGGTACCGCCAGCTTCACCATGGTGTTGAGCAGCCAGCCCACCGCCAATGTCACCATCGGTCTCAGCTCCAGCGACACCGGGGAGGGGACGGTGTCGCCGTCGTCGGTGACCTTCACCACCGCCAACTGGAACTTGGCGCAGACCGTCACGGTCACCGGTGTGGATGACAGTGCGGTAGACGGCGGAGCTCCCTATGTCATCATTACGGCACCGGCGGTCAGCGCCGACAGCCACTACAGCGGCATCAACGTCAGCAACGTATTCGTCATCAACAGCGACGACGATACCCCGCCGCCGGTTGATCCGTCCACGGGCCTGCAATCGTACTGGCAGAAATCCTATGACAACACCCACTTCGATGAAGCCGTCGACGTAGTGGTGGATGCCGCCGGAAATGTCTACGTTACCGGTCGCAGCAACAACGGGGCGAACTACGATTTCGCCACGGTGAAGTATGACAGCGACGGCACCCAGAAGTGGGTGGCGCGTTACGACGGCGGTGACAGCGATCTGCCCATCGGTCTGCGTGTCGACGCTTTGGGCAACGTATATGTGGCGGGCAGGCGCCATAATGGTACGGATTTCGATTATTTCCTCGTGAAATACGATGCCAGTGGCGGTGAACAATGGGGTATCACACCCTTCGACAGTGGCGGGGAAGACGAACCCGCGGCGATGGCCATCGACAATGCCGGCAATGTCTACCTTACCGGCAAGTCATGCAACGGCGGTAACTGCAATATTGTGACGCTGAAATATACCACTGGCGGCGCGCTGGACTGGTCCGCCGTTTACAACGCCAGCGACGATGATGAAGGCGTGGGGATCGGTGTGGACATCTCCGGCAATGTCTATGTCGCAGGCCGTAGCAGCAACGGAGGGAATACCGATATAGTCACCATAAAATACAACGACACCGGTTCAAAGTTGTGGGTGACCAGCTACAACAGCGGCAACAACGATTACCCGGCGGCCATGGTGGTGGATGCCGCCGGCAACAGCTACGTCGCGGGACGCATCTCCCGTTTCCCCGCGATCAGCGACGTGCTGGTGGAGAAGTACGACAGCAGCGGGCTCAGGCAGTGGAGCGCCTCGTAAAGCAACGGTCTGACTAATCTCACCGTGGCCATGGCGGTGGGTGCCACGGGCAATGTCTATGTCACCAGTGCCAGCGGGCGCGTCGGCGACTACGATTACGGAGTGGTCAACATCAACGCCGACGGCAGCCTGGGCTGGAACGCCAGCTACGACAACGGCGGCGCCGACGATGAGCCCGTCGACATCGCCGTAGACAACTTCGGCCGCGTCTTCGTGACGGGATCCAGCGGCTCTGTCCTGGCCGGCGACCGCAATTACGTTACCGTGGCCTATGACAGCGACGGCACGCAAAGCAAAGTGCTTTCCTATGACGGATCGGGTGACGATACGGCCGCCGCCATTGCCCTGGGGCAGGACGGCGACGGCTATACCACCGTCCATGTCACCGGCACCAGCTTTAATACCGTCGATAATGACTATGTCACGGTCAAATACCTCACCACCTGGCCGGATCTCACCATCTCGGCGGTTGACGGCCCGGCGACGGCCTTCAACGGCGCCGATATCTCGGTCAGCAATACCGTGCTCAACGTCAACGATCCGGCGGCGGGCAAGAACCAGGCGGCAGGGGCCTTCAGCGTGGGTCTCTATCTTGCGCCCGATGTGAGCGGGTCTCCGAACCTGAGTGCCTTGATCTTTCTCGGTTCGCGCTCCGTTTCGAGCTTGACCTCGGGCGCGACCAGTTCCGCAAGTACCACGGTCACCATTCCCGATGGATCCACCGCGCCGGGCGGGTCGTATTTCCTGGTCGCCGTTGCCGACAGCGGTGCTACGGTGGCCGAGAAGCTCGAGGACAACAACGTCACGGCGTCGGGTTCGGCCATCACCATCAGCGATGGTCCGGATTTGGTGGCCAACTCCACCAGCGGTCCCGCCAGCGGCAATGCGGGCAGCAACATCAGCGTCAGTTACAGTATTCTCAATTCACGCAGCCCCGCCGCCGGGACTTTCGACATCGACTTCGTCATGTCCGGCGATAACATCATCGGCAACGGCGACGATGTCGCGCTGCCGATGGTCAGCGGGGGAACGATCGGCGGTATCACCGGAAATGGCTCCGCATCGGGCAGCGCCACGGTGACCATCCCGAACACGGTGGGAAGCGGCAATTACTATGTGGGGCTGATCGTGGACAGCGGCGACGCCGTCGCCGAGACGCGCGAGGACAACAATACCGTAGCCAGCACCGGCACCGTCAGCGTCTCCGGGTTGCCCGATCTTACCGTCACCGCGGTGAGCGGGCCCTTGGGCGGCACCGCGGGACAGACCATCACGGTGAGCAATACGGTGCACAGCAGCGGAAACGTGGGGGGCTTCCAGGTGGATATCTATCTTTCCACCGACACCACCATCGATTCCGGTACCGATACCTTCCTCGGCAGCCGTTCACTGGGCAGCTTGGCGGCGGGGGCTTCCAACACGGATAACACCGTGGTGACTCTCCCCGGCGGCACGGCCCAGGGGGTTTACTACCTGGGCGTCATCGTGGACTCCACCGATTCGGTGGTGGAGGGCAATGAGACCAACAATACCTTGAGCAGCGCCATCGCGGCCAACGACGCCAATGGTTCGTTCAGCGGCGGCATCGTCACCGTGGGCGACACCGCCGGCGGCGATGACGTGGACCTGGCCATTTCCAACGTCACCGGGCCCGGCACTGCGGTGAGGGGTTCCACGATCTCGGTCGATACCACCGTGGAGAATACCCTGGCGACGGCGGCCGGCAGCTTCGACGTAGGCATCTATCTCTCGCCCGACGCCACCATTACCACTGACGACGTATTGTTGGGCACGCGCACGGTGACCAGCCTGGGGGGCAACAGTTCGGACACTGCCAGCACCACGGTGACCGTGCCCATCGATCTGGCCAGCCCCGACGTCAAGGGCCTTTGGCATATGAACGCGCTCAGCGCGGCATCGCTGCCGCCCAACACTGTGGACAACGGCAATGGCACCTGGACCACCACCTTGCAGCCGGACGGCGTCGACGGCATCGATACCTACGTGCAGAGCAAGGGGGCGGGCAACACCGACACCAGCAACGTCAATTACGGTTCCGCCACCAATTTCAGGTTCAATTACTACAGCAGCTACAACTCGGAGGTGCTGTTGCAGTTCGATTTGTCGGCCCTGCCCATTGGGACGTTGAACAGCGCGAACCTGGCGATCACCACCGGCAGCACCACCGGCACGGTGACCATGACATACCGCGTGGGCAAGCTTACCTCGGCCTGGAACGAGTCGACGGTGACCTGGAATAACAAGCCCGCCCGTACCGGAAATTACGCCTCTACCATCGTTCCCATCAACGGTGTGGCCACTTGGAACGTTACCTCCCTGGTCGACGAGTGGCTGACCGGTGTGTCCACCAATTATGGCCTGTCGCTGTACCGGGCGTCCTCCACCAGCAACAGCAGCAATTCCAACTGGTATCGCCTGGGATACAGCTCCGACTTCGCCACGGCCGGCTCGCGGCCTAAGCTGGCCTTGACCTACGTGCCGAAGCTGGGCGTCGCTGATTACAGCGCCAACGGCAACGCCGGCAACCTGTTCGGCGGCGTATCATTGACGAGCAGCGGGCAGTACAACAGCGCCCTGAGCTTCGACGGCAGCAGCGGTTATGTTATAGCGCCGGACAACGGCGTCAGTCTGAGCAGTCCCTTCACCCTGGAGGCCTGGGTCAATCCCACAGTGAACACCGGCTCGCAGGTGATCGTCGGTAAAGAGGATTCCTACCTCATGTCGGTGCGCAGCGGCACCCTGCAATACGCCATCAAGACCGCCGGCACCTGGACCTACGTGGATACCGGCCTGGCGGTCGCCGCCGGCAGTTGGTCCCATGTGGCCATCACCTACGACGGGACGACCGTGATCGGTTACGTCAACGGCGTGGCGGACTCGACGCCGGACGTCGATCCCGACGGCGGGCCCGTGGACCAGAACGGCAACTCCATCTGTATCGGTAATCGCGGAGCCACATGCACCGGCGCCGAATATTTCAACGGCGCGATCGACGAGGTGGCGCTGTACGGCGTGGCCTTGAGCGCCGCGGATATATCGCAGCACTACAGCTCCACCATCGAGGGCGCCGCCTGGAACCGTGCCTACTATCTCGGCGCCATTGCCGACACCGGCAGCGTGGTGACGGAATTGAATGAAAACAACAATGCCGCAGTGCAGGTCGCTGCCGGCAGTCCGGGCGCCATTTCGGTGAGCGCGGTGGTTGCCGGCGATCGCAGCGCGGCTTCCAGCGGCGGCGGCGGATCCCTCGGTTGGATGGATTTGTTGATCTTGTTCAGCGTTTTGTTTGGGCTGCGCTGTGCGGCCGGAATGAACGGCCGCCGCGTCGTTTACCAAACCGCCGGCCCTGCTATTTGACCGCTCGGTGCATTCCTTATAGAAGTGGCCTTGTTTGTCGTTACAAGAGATAAGCAAGGATGTTCTCGTTAAGCTCATGATCAAAAGCCGATGTCGCGCGCAGTAAAAAAATTTCTCTCTTTCGGGGCGGCGGGGATCGCCGTTGCGGCGATCTCGGTATTTTTTATCCAGCAATCCATACCTGACCGGCATGGTGTGCAGACCAGCCATCTCGCGCCTGCGCCCGGTTCCATGATTGTCTCTCAACAGTTGTCTTTCGAAGTCAATCGAGGGCAGAGCGACGGCAAGGTGAAATTTCTTTCGCGAGGCCGGGACTACACGCTGTTTTTGACCGCTGATGAAACGGTGTTGACGCTGCGCGCGCCGGACCATGACGAGGAACCTGCCGTATTGCGCATGCAACTGCGCGGCGCCAACCCCGAGCCCAGCGTCAACGGGGAGGCCGAATTGGCGGGCAAGCGCCATTACTTCATCGGCAACGACCCCGCGCAATGGCATCGCGACATCCCGACCTACGGCAAGGTCCGTTACCGGGATGTCTATCCGGGGATCGACCTGCTCTACTACGGCAAGGCTGGACTGCTGGAATACGATTTCATCCTAAGACCGGGCGCCGATCCTGACAAGATTCGCCTGGCCTTCAAAGGCGCGGAGCGAATCAGCGTCGACCATAGCGGTAACCTGGTGCTGCACACGGCGGTGGGGGACGTAATCCATCGCGTCCCCCTCGTTTACCAGGACCTGCCCGAGGGTCGGCGCGAGATTCAAGCCGAATATCGCGTGACGGACGATGTGGATGGGCCGGGGGCGGTCTTCCGGCTCGCCGCCTACGATACCAGCTTCCCCTTGATCATTGATCCGGCGCTGTCCTATTCCTCCTTCCTGGGCGGCAGCAGCGTAGACGAGGGCAATGCCGTCGCCGTGGATGCCAGCGGCAATTTCTACGTCACCGGTGGCACCCTATCGACCAATTTCCCCGGCGATAATGGCAGTTATGCACCGCATGTGGGGGGTGTCAGTACCGCGCCTACCCAGGTGCTCAACAACCCTAGCGACGCCTTTGTATCCAAATATGATAGCGCGGGTACCCTGCTGTTCTCTGTGTACCTCGGTAGTGACGGCGTGCTCGGCGACGCTGGGAATGGAATTGCGGTGGACGCCGCCGGCAATATTTACGTGACCGGATACACCACGGGATCCTTCTTGAAGTTTCCCACGACCTCGAGTGCTTATTCGCAAAATCATGTCAGCAGTTTCGACGTCTTCGTCACCGAGCTCGCCAGTGACGGCGCGAGCCTGGTCTATTCCACGTTGATCGGCGGCGGCAAGGGGGATATCGGCGAGGGTATCGCCGTGGATGCTACGGGAAATATCTACGTTGCGGGGACAACATTTTCCGATGGCACCTTTCCCACCAAAAACGCCTATCAATCTTCCGGAGACGGAAATGCCAGTTTTTCAGATGGTTTTGTCTTGAAGATCGATCCGACACAGAGCGGTGCTGCTAGTTTGTTCTATTCCACTTTTCTTGGAGGTTCGAGTGTCGATGAGATCAATGCCATCGCCGTGGACGGTGTAGGAGATGTCTTTGTGACGGGGCAAACGTTATCTTCTGATTTCCCGCTTAAGAACGCCGGCCAGGCCAGTTTTGGCGGGGCCTATGATGCCTTTGTCGCCGAACTGAATACGACGGGCAGCGCTTTGATTTATTCCACCTTTCTCGGCGGCAGTGGTTCCGAGGCGGGAAATGGTATCGCCCTGGACGGTACCGGCAACGCCTATATTGTCGGCGTGGTCGCCGCACAACCGGACGGCGCCGGCGGTTATTTGCCCGACGATTTTCCCGTTATCAGCGGGGCCTACGCCGCCGCCATCAAGGGTGGGTCGGATGCCTTCGTCGCGAAGCTCGACACGGTCGGCACCAAACTCTATGCCAGCTATCTCGGCGGCAGCGGCGGTGAGGAGGGCCGGGCCATCGCCGTGGACGGCAGCGGCAATACCTATATCACGGGTTGGACCGATTCCAGCGATTTTCCCAGCATCAACGTCACGATCCAGTCCGGCAATGCGGGGAGCAAAGACGCCTTCATCGCCAAGCTTACTCCGGCGGGCAACGGTCAGAACGATCTTCTCTATGCCGGTTATTTGGGCGGTGCGGGCGATGACATGGGCAACGGCATCGCCGTGGACGGCAAGGGCAATGCCTACGTCACCGGTTGGACGGAGACGGATATCGGCTTTTCCTACACCCAGGACGCCAGTCAGACTAGCTTTGGCGGCGGTGCCCGCGACGCCTTCGTGGCCCGCATCGGGCCGTTCGCCGACCTCGGCGTAGCCCTTGTCGATAATGATGCGACCTTGAACGGCACCTTGACCTACAGCGTGATCCTGGTGAACAACGGCCCCGACCTGGCGACCGGCATTGTCGCCACGGTAACCCTGCCCGCAACGGGGGTGACATACGTTAGTGCCGATGCCGGGTGTACCCCCGATGGCAGCGGTCTGGTGGTGACCTGCGATATGGGTAATCTCGCCGTCAACGGCCAGAAGACGGTGAACATCAACACCACGGTCGCCACTACCGATGCCGTCACCGCTACGGTCAGCGTCGTGGCCAACGAGGCGGACTATCCCCAGTCGGTATCGGCCAACAACACCGCCAGCCAGGTGACCATCGCCACGGCCGCGGGCGACACCGATCCCAATGATTCCAACGCAGCTCCCTCTCAGTCCCCGCCGCCTTTCATCGTCGTCGGCACCCCTCCGTCGTTGACTGCCACGACCAGTGGTGGAGGAGGCGGGGCCATAGATCCGGCTGGAGCGCTTGCCGGATTGTTTGCCCTGGGCGTCGCCGCGCGTCGCCGTCGTGTAATATAACGATGTAAGCCCGGAAGGGCCTGCCTGTCCCAATCGATTCTCGCAAATAGGATCATTGTTGATTCGAAACAACCATGTCCATATGTTGCAGAGCGGATTATGTCTCAAGAGGAGACGAGTATGGAAACCGTACTTAATGTGCTCGGGATTTCCGGTAGTCTGCGTAAAAAATCCACCAATAGCGGCCTGTTGCGCGCCGCGCAACAGCTTGCGCCTGCGGAAATGAAGATCGAGATCGCGGATATCGCCGACTTGCCGTTGTACAACGCCGATGTCGCCGCTCAGGGCAAGCCGCCGGCGGCGGAGAGGGTCGTTGCCAAGATCGCCGCCGCGGACGCCTTGGTGCTGGCCTGTCCCGAATACAATTATTCCATCGCCCCTGCGCTCAAGAATGCATTGGACTGGGCTTCGCGCGAAGCGGGGAACAAGGCCCTCGACGGCAAGCCCGTGGCCATCATGGGCGCGGGCGGGAGAATGGCCTCATCGCGGGCCCAGTATCACTTGCGCCAGGTCTGTGTCTTCATCAATCTACACCCCTTGAACAAACCCGAAGTATGCGCCCACGCCAACAGCGACAGCTTCGACGGAGACGGGAATCTGGTGGATGACAGGGTCAGGCAATTGGTTGCCGATCAGATGCAGGCGCTCCTGATCTGGGCGCGGAAACTGCGAGGATAAGATGCTCAACTACGAACCGGTATGGTTTGTCCTATTACTATAGTGGATCAACCTGGGATAAGATTTAAACCATGGGTAACGACAACACACAGACGGCCAAGGTTATCGGCTTGAT
>CAYQWR010000114.1:0-8962 GCA_964421235.1 uncultured Thiohalomonas sp.
GCATCGTCACGAAGGCGGCCGGCACTTTCCACGAGGCGGAGCCGCCGAGGGTCGCAGCCCACAGACCGACGGTGAGCATCGCCAGCATGTGATCGACGCCGCTGAAGGGGTGGGCAAAGCCGGCGGCGAGACCGCCGTTGGCCATGCCGACCAGGATATGGGCCGAGGCGATGCCGGGCGCGGCCAGGCAGAGCAGTGCGGCAAGAGTGACGATGTTACGGACTTTCACGATACGATTCCTCCATCTTCATGCATTCGTGTTTCGTTGGTTGCCACTGATGGCCTTCTGAATCAGTGTGGAAATTGTGACGTTCAGGCGGCGGGACGTCGCTCCGCCACGCTCAGGCCGTGGGCGTGCAATTCGTCGATCACGCCCTGCACCAGCCGCGGCAGGGCGGCGGCCACCGGCGGCGTCATCTCCAGGGAGGTGGCCAGCGATTGCGGTTCGACGCCGATGATCACCACCTCGCCCGGCGTCTCGTCGGTGATCCGCAGGGTGGCGAGGATTTCCGAGATGCCGAGCTGATGCGGCGAGATGCGGGTGCGGAAGAAGGCCGGCACCTCGTCGCCCGCGATGCGCACCACGGTACCCGGCGCCTGCCCGCTCTTCACCGCGTCGGCGATGATCACCAAATCGCGCCGCGCGATGCACTCCAGCAGTTCCATCCCCGCTGTGCCGCCGTCGAGCAGCTCCACGGCGGAAGGAAACGCGTATCGCTCCGCCAGCATCTCCACCGCGCGCACGCCCACACTCTCATCGCTGAGCAGGATGTTGCCGACGCCGAGTACCAGTACGTTCATCTTGCTAATCGCCCTGAGAGAAGCCAAGCCCACCGCGGAGACGCAGAGGACGCCGAGGTAGCATCATTCGAAAACCGTTTGCATCGCGCTCCGAAGAGGCATGCCTCTCCGCGCCTCTTCCGACATCCTTACCTTTATAGCACCTTCACCCGCACCGCCTCGTTGTTTTCCGTGTCGGTCACGTGCACGGCGCAGGCCAGGCAGGGGTCGAAGGAGTGCAGCGTGCGCAGCACCTCCAGCGGCCGTTTCGGATCGGCCACCGGGTTCTCCAGCAGCGACGCCTCGTAGGGACCGATCTCGTCCTTCTCGTCGCGCGGCCCGGCGTTCCAGGTGGTGGGCACCACCGCCTGGTAGTTCTTGATCTTGCCGTTGTCGATCACCACCCAGTGCGACAGCGCGCCGCGCGGCGCCTCGTGGAAACCGAAGCCCTGCACCTCGCCCTTGGGGAACACCGGTTCCTCGAAGGTCTTGGTGTCGCCCTTGCCGATGTTGTCCATCAGCAGCTGCCACTGATTACCCAGGCTCTCCCACAATACGGCGCAGCGCACCGCGCGCGCGGCGTGACGGCCGATGGTGGAGTGCAGCGCGCCGAGCCCCACCGGCTTCTTGATGATCGCACCGATGGTGCCGGTCAGTTTGCCCAGATAGCGCTTGGTCGGTTCGTGGTCCGCGGCGGCCATCGCCAGCACGTTGGCCAGCGGCCCCACCTGCATGCGCCCGTCGTAGAAGGTGGGTGCCTTGACCCAGGAGTACTTGCCGTTGTCCTGGAAGTCGGTGTACTCCGGGATGGTCTCGCCCTCGTAGGGATGCAGCGGACCCTTGCCGCCCTTGTACCAGGCGTGCTTCACGCTCTCTTTCACGCCCTTGCCGAAGTAGGGATCGTCGAAACCGGTGATCGCTTTGAAGCTGGCGAAGTCGTTGCCGCGGATGGTACCGCCGGGCATTTCGAACTTGGTGCCCTTGCCGTCCAGCGGCATGTCCGGAACGCTCAGGTAATCGGTGATGCCGGCGCCGTAGGCGGTCCAGTCGGCGTAGAAGGCGCCGATGGCGGCGACGTCCACGAGGTAGGCATTCTTGACGAAGGACTCCAGCTCATCGATCAGCCCCTTCACCTTGAGCAGCCGCTCCAGGGTCAGCGTCGACTGGCTGTCGAAGTTGATCGGGTTGGCCACGCCGCCCACCGCCAGGTTCTGGATGTGCGGCGACTTGGCGCCGAGGATGGCGACGATCTGGGTGGCCTTGCGCTGGATCTCCAGCGCCTGGAGATAGTGCGCCGCGGCCAGCAGGTTGACCTCCGGCGGCAGCTTCATCGCCGGGTGACCCCAGTAGCCGTTGGCGAAGATGCCGAGCTGTCCGCTGGCGACGAACTTGCCGAGCCGCTCCTTGGTCTCCTTCATCACGGCGACGCTGTTCATCTCCCAGTCGGAGAGACTCTGCGCCAGCTGCGCCGCCTTCTTCGGATCGGCCTTGAGGGCGGAGACGATGTCGACCCAGTCGAGCGCCGAGAGGTGATAGAAATGGACGATGTGATCGTGGATGGCGTGCGCGGCGATGATCATGTTGCGGATGTACTGGGCGTTGACCGGTATCTCCATCTG
Organism: uncultured Thiohalomonas sp.; assembly: GCA_964421235.1. Lineage (GTDB taxonomy): Bacteria > Pseudomonadota > Gammaproteobacteria > Thiohalomonadales > Thiohalomonadaceae > Sulfurivermis. The sequence goes on from CAYQWR010000114.1 coordinate 2,400, forward strand.
CAACGCGTTCTCCACCGCGCGCACCGAGACGATGGCATGCACCGTGGTGCACACACCGCAGATGCGCTGGGTGAACAGCCACGCCTCGCGCGGATCGCGGCCCAGCAGGATCTGCTCGATGCCGCGCCACATCTGCCCCGAAGCCCAGGCCTTGGTGACCTTGCCGTTGTTCACTTCGCAATCGACGCGCAGGTGGCCTTCGATGCGGGTAACGGGGTCGACGACGATTCTGGTGGACACTTTGTCTCTCCTCTGGCTGATTATTCTTCGATTCAGGCGTGTTCGGCCTGGTGCAGCACCGGCAGGCGCTTGACGAACAGCAGGTAGGCCATCACCTCGATGGCGAACAGACCGACCGTTACCATGATCTCGGAGACCGCCGGGAAATAGTGCCAACCGTTGCCCGGGTCGTAGCCGATCAGATAGGCGTTGATGCGGTAGACGCAGCCGGCCACCAGCAGCGTGACCGCGGCCAGGAAGTTGGTACGTGCGCTGTTGCGCCACACCGGCCGCGACATCAACACCAGCGCCAGCACGTAGAGCCCGAACTCCAGCAGGAACATGTTGCCCTTGAGGTCGCCGGCGAAGGCCAGGCCGAGGACGCCGCGGGAGATCAGGTCGGTCACGCGCAGCACCAGGAACACCGCCACCAGCAGTGCGGTGATACGCCCGAGGCGCGCCAGGATCGGCGTTTCGAACGGCCGCTTCAGTCCGCTGGAGGCGAGCATCGCCTCGAACGGCACCAGCGCCAGGCCCATGATGATGGCCGAGAGCAGGAACAGCACGGGCAGCAGTTCGGTCTGCCACAGCGGATAGACCTTGTAGCCGGCGATCACCAGCGCGGTGCCGAGAGACGATTGATGCATGGTCGGCAGCAGCACGCCGAGGGCGATGAACACGAACAGCACGCGATCCAGCTTGCGCCGCAGGCCGTGGAAACCGAAACGCTCCATCACCACCGGGGAGAATTCGATCATCAGCACGGTGATGTAGGCGGCCACGCACAGCGCGATCTCCAGCATGATCGAATCGAAATTCACCCGCCACAGCATGAACAGATGGTAGAAATTCCAGTAGCGGCCGAGGTCGAACATCACCGCGGTGCCGCCCAGGGTATAGCCGAACAGACTGGCCATCAGCGCCGGGCGCACCAGCGGGTGATACTCGCCGCGGTTCATGATGTAGACCAGCAGCGCGATGGCGTAACCGGCGCAGCCGAAGGCGGTGCCGATCACCACGTCCACCACCACCCAGATGCCCCAGGGATAACCGTCGTTGATGTTGGTGACCGCACCGAGGCCGTGCATGAAACGTTCGGCGAGGAAGTAGAGGCCGATGAGTGCGAACACGCCCAGCACCATGAAGGGTACGGTCAGGATGCGACCGCCGATCGCCGCGTGTCTATTCATCGTCTTTTCCTCCGGTGTTGCGCCTGGCCAGGGTCACCAATCCGCCCAACACGACGATCGGCGCGATCATGCCCTTGTAGATCGTCTTCTGCACACCTTCCGACAACGTTGGATAACCGTAGTCCGGCACGTTCACCGGCAGCCCCAGCTTGCCGAACGGCACGCCGGCGAGATAGCGCACCTGGGTGCCGCCGAGTTCGCGTTCGCCGTAGACCTCGGGTTGATAGTGGCCGATGCGTTCCTCATGCGGGGGACGATCGTTATGGCTCAGATTGCCGCGCGGGAACACATAATGGTCGCCGGGCTTGGCGGCACGACGGCGCTCCGCCTCTTTTTTCAGATCGTCCACGCGCCCGAACAGCGACGCGCCCGTCGGACAGACATCGCAACAGGCGGGCATCTTGCCCACCGCCAACCGTTCGCTGCACATCTGGCACTTTTTGATCTCGCCGAACGCCTCGTTGTACTGGTACTTCGGTACCTCGAAGGGGCAGGAGAAGACGCAGTAGCGGCAACCGATGCAGCGTTCCGGATGGTGGCGCACCACGCCGCTCACCGGATCCTTCTCCATGGCGCTCACCGGGCAGGCGGAGACGCAGGAGGGATCGACGCAGTGCATGCAGTGACGCTTGACGAAGGCGAAGCCGTTGATCTCGCGATCCTTCACCGCACCGTCGCCGTTGATGTAGGCCTTGATCACGTTGTAGGTGTTGGCGGAAAGATCGAGCGACTGGTCCCACAGTCGCGGTTCGTCGGGTGACATACCCGGCAGGTCCTGGCGCGGCAGGTGATTGGCCTCCTTGCAGGCGCTCATGCAGGCCTTGCAGCCGATGCACAGGGTGGAGTCGTAGAGCATGCCGACGGCATCGGGCAAAACCTTCTTCGGCTCGCGCTGCAACGCCTCGGCATCGCCCACGGCGGTCAGCGCCGCGCCACCGAGGGCCGCCTTGAGGAAATCGCGTCGTTTGATGGTCATGGCCGCGTCCTCCTATTCGTCGTGCTCATGCTCGTGTTTCTGCTCGGGCTTCTGCTCCTTGTGGTGCTCCGCCTTGCCGAGACGACTGGCGAATACCCCGCCCGCGCCCACCGCTGCGCCGCCCAGGCCGGCGAGCAGGGCCGCAGAACCGGCCGACATCCCTTCGCCCTTCTGCTCGGTGATGTGCGGAAAGAATATCGGCGGGTAGGTGGTCTTGAGGGTGGCCAGGGAGAATTGCGGTTTGGTGAAACCGACGCCCTGTTCGGTGCAGCCGAAACAGGGATGGCCGATCGCCACCGGCCAGTTGCTCTCGCCGATGTCGCCGAAACCGATGGCGGGACAGTTGGCGTAGGTCTCGGGCCCCTTGCAGCCGAGCTTGTAGAGGCAGTAGCCCTTGCGGTGTCCTTCGTCGCCGAACTCGAGGGCGAAGCGGCCGGCGTCGAAGTGGGGACGGCGCTCGCAGTTTTCGTGGATCAGGCGACCGTAGGCGAACTTCGGTCGATGCTGCGCGTCCAGCTCCGGCAATTTGCCGAAGGTGAGGAAATACACCACCGTGGAGAGAAAATTGTAAGGGCTGGGCGGACAGCCCGGCACGGTCACCACCGGCTTGTCGGTGACGATCTGCGGCAACCCCACGGCGCCCGTAGGATTGGGCGCCGCCGACGGGATGCCGCCCCAGGAGGCGCACGATCCGATGGCCACCACCGCTGCCGCCCCCTTGGCGGCCTCCTTCACCGATTCGACGAACGGCACGTCGGCCACCTTGCAGTAGATGCCGCCGTCTTTGGTCGGAATGGCGCCTTCGACCACCAGCAGGTACTTGCCGTAGTTCTCCTTCATCGACTCTTTGCGATTGGCCTCGGCCTGGTGGCCGGCGGCGGTGTTCAGCGTCTCGCTGTAGTCGAGGGAGATGATTTCGAGAAGCAGCTTGTCCAGCATCGGATGGCTGGAGCGCAGCAATGATTCGGTGCAGCCGGTGCACTCCTGGCCGGAGAGCCAGATCACCGTCGGTCGCCGCGGATTGGTCAATGCCTCGGCGATACGGATATCCGCACCGAAACCCAGGCCCATGGTGGCGGCAACGCCGCCGCAGAATTTGAGGAAGCTCCGTCGGCTGATCCCGGTGCGTTGTTCGAACTGCTCCAGGCGATCGCCCAGATGCCGGTCGATCTCGTCACGGTCGTAAATGCCCATTCCGCTGTCTCCACACTGGTGTGTTGGCGTGTGGCATAGCGAAAGACGACAGCGCTCCATGCGAGCCATTCCTATGCCGTGTTTGTCTGCAGGCCCGAACACAGACGCACAGAAATTGCGCGCTCAGCAAATTCACGTAAATGATCCAAATCAAGTAATCGTGTAAATGCGCCGACGTTTTTTTGGATTTTTTTTTCGGAAAAAATTATTTCATCGACAAAATTAATTTTCGTTTCACTCGATCAATTAGATAAATTTATCGCGAAAACGACGAGGGAATAATTATGTTGCACATTGCGATACTCAAACACTCTATCGCGCGTTACATTGCATTGGCGAATAAAGGCAATTAATAAATAATAATGAGTATTGCGTACATCAATACTCGTCAAACAAAAAGTTTTTACGCATCCGATGCGCAACGGAAAATCCAGGCGGACGATCGACTTTAACGGCAACGTTGACAAACGATAGTGGCGCCGACGATCAACGCACACCGGAAATCGTGGAATGGAAGGGGCCAAGCAGTATCCGTCGATCTGCCGCTTCGATGAACGTATTTGATTCATCAATAATGAGTATTGCGTATAACTATACTCATCACGATGCGAGTCAAACGTGTGTAGCGAGAACGGCCATCGGATCGGCCGACGGACTGCGGCAGCGACGGAGCAAAAAAAACGGCGCGGCAGGAAACCGCGCCGTTCGAAAAAACTTATGGAATGTTGACGAGCGAGCGCGTCCGGCGTTACAGCGTGGCGACCAGCCAGATACCGGCGCCGGCGATCAGCGCGCCGCCGCTGCGCAGCAGCCACTGGTGACGCTTCAGCGCGGAGCCGAGGGCGAAGCCGGTGAAGTGCAGCACGATGCTGGCCGTGGTCATGCCGAGCAGGAACAGGAATCCGCCGGCGGCATCCGGCAGCGCGGTACCGTGGGCGTAGCCGTGAAACAGCGCGAACAGTCCCACCAGAAACATGCCGGCGCCGGTGGAGACCCGCCAGGTCAGGGTCACCGCCAGGCCAAGCACCAGCACCGATACGGCAATGAAGGGCTCCACCAGCGGCAGATGCACGCCGCCGGACATGCCCAGCAGTGCCCCGGTCACCAGCATCGTCACGAAGGCGGCCGGCACTTTCCACGAGGCGGAGCCGCCGAGGGTCGCGGCCCACAGACCGACGGTGAGCATCGCCAGCATGTGATCGATGCCGCTGAAGGGGTGGGCGAAGCCGGCGGCGAGACCGCCGTTGGCCATGCCGACCAGGATGTGGGCCGAGGCGATGCCGGGCACAATCAGCAGGGCGATGAGCGCGGTAAGTGCAGCACTTTTGCGTAATTTCACGGGACGTTCCTCCTTGCAGTTCATTAACGGACCTTGACCTTCACCAGCTCTTCGCCGTCCGGATCGGTGACGTGCACCGCACAGGCGATACAGGGGTCGAAGCTGTGGATGGTACGCAGGATCTCGATCGGTTGTTTCGGATCGTACAGCGCCTGACCCTTGAGCGCCGCTTCGTAGGGACCGTCGTTGCCGGCGTTATCGCGCGGACCGGCGTTCCAGGTGGAGGGCACCACCGCCTGGTAGTTGTCGATCTTTTCGTCCTTGATCACGATCCAGTGGCCAAGCGCGCCGCGCGGCGCCTCCATGAAGCCGACACCCTTGGCGACCTTGGGCCAACTGGACGGCTCCCACAGCGCCTCGTTGAAGGTCTTCAGGTCGCCCGCCTTGATGTTGGCCATCAGCTGATCGTACCAGCCGGGCATGGCATCGGCGATCACCTTGCTCTCCAGCGTGCGCGCGGCGGTGCGGCCGAGGGTGGAATAGAGTCCCTGCACCGGCAGGTCGAGTTTCTTCAATGTCATGTCGACCAGTTCCTTGGTCTCGGCGTTGCCCTTGGCGTAGAGCATCAGCACGCGCGCCAACGGTCCCACTTCGATCGGCTTGCCCTTCCAGCGCGGCGACTTGAGCCAGGAGTAGCTCTTGTCCGTGTCGAGGTGTTCGTAAGGCGGCTTGGGGCCGGTGTAATTCAGATTGGTCTCGCCGTCGTAGGGATGCAGCCCCTTTTCGTTGCCGACGCTGTAGTCATACCACGAGTGGGAAACATACTCCTGGATCTGATCGGCGGCGTTCATGTCCAGCTCGTGGATAGTGGAGAGATCGCGGTCGAGGATCACGCCGGTCGGGATCAGGAAGCTGGACGGGTCGTCCATGCTCGTCGACGGCAGGTCGCCATAGGTGAGGAAATTGCCGATGCCTTCACCATGGGTGGCCCAGTCCTTGTAGAAACCGGCGATGGCGAGGGTATCGGGCACGTAGACCTGATCGACGAAGGTCTGCATCCGTTCGATGATCTCCTTCACCTTCTGCAGACCGGTCAAATCGACCGCCGTCGCCGCCATGCCGCTGCGGTGGCTCGAACCGAAGCCATGTCCTGTTTGTTCGGTATCGATGCTGATGGCGCAGGGTGCGCCGCCGACGACGAAGTTGGGATGCGGGTTCTTGCCGCCGAAGATGGCATGCAGCTTGGCCACCTCGCGCTGCCACGCCAAAGCATCGAGATAGTGGGCCACGGCCATCAGGTTCGCCTCCGGCGGCAACTTGTAGGCCGGATGACCCCAGTAGCCGTTGGCGAAGATGCCGAGCTGCCCGCCTTCGACGAAGTTCTTCAGTTTGGTCTTCACGTCGGCGAAATAGCCGGGCGACGACTTGGGATAGCTGCTGATCGACTGCGCCAGGTCCGACGTCGCCTTGGGATCGGCCTTGAGCGCCGAGACCACGTCGACCCAGTCCAGGGCGTGCAGGTGATAGAAGTGCATCACATGGTCATGCACGTATTGCGCGCCGATCATCAGGTTGCGGATCAGCTGGGCGTTGTGCGGGATCTTGTAGTCGAGTGCGTTTTCCACCGCGCGCACCGAGGCGATACCGTGCACCAGGGTGCAGACGCCGCAGATGCGCTGGGCGAAGGCCCAGGCGTCGCGCGGGT
>CAYQWR010000115.1:0-8930 GCA_964421235.1 uncultured Thiohalomonas sp.
CGTCGACGGTGCCCAGAGTACCGTTGTTGTCGGTGAATACGATCCAGCCGGTCGCCCAGTTAGTCGCGCCAGAGCAAGTGGCCTGATCGGCGCTGGCGCACACGGATACGGAAACACCGCGCTTAACCGCCTCGCTACGGGCCAGGCTGATGGCGTTAATCAGACTGTTGGCCTGTGTTGCGACACGGTTGGAGCGGATGGTCGCAGTGAAATCGGGTACCGCAATAAGCGCAAGTATGGCCGCGATGGCGATGGTTATCATCAACTCCACTAGAGTGAAGCCTCGCGAAATGGATATTTGAGCGTTTTTCATAATGAGTTCTATAGGATCAGCCGATTCAACAGTCACCCTGTTCCGGACGATCCGTCCGTATTGGCCGACAGGCGGTCGATTTCCCCAGCTATTTGCGGTCCGATGTCTTTGAGTAGTCGTACGGTGTGGCGAACATCCTGATGTGATAAATGGCTGCACACACCCAAATACCGCACGCCTGCACGTATACCTTTATACTTTCCGTTCGATGTCTGCAAGTCGGGGCTGATATGCATAATGTCTTGATTATCGGCGGCGGGGTGATCGGGCTGCTGACCGCCGCTGAACTGAACGCGGCCGGGCGTTGCGTCTGTGTGCTGGAGCGGGGGCAGACCGGCCGCGAGGCCTCCTGGGCGGGCGGCGGTATCCTGTCGCCGCTCTACCCGTGGCGCTATCCGGACGCGGTGACGGAGTTGGCGCGCTGGAGTCAGGTTCACTACCGGCCGCTGGCGGAGGCGCTGGCGGCGGCGACGGGGATGGACCCGGAGTGGACGCAGAGCGGCATGCTGCTGCTGGCGGAGGCCGATGCCGCGCAGGCCTTTGCCTGGGCGTCGCGTTTCGATTATCGGCTGGAGGCGCTGTCCGCGGCGCAGCTGCATGCTCGGGAGCCGGCCCTGGCGGCGCAGCCCGGGCTCTGGATGCCCGATGTGGCGCAGATCAGAAATCCCCGAATGGTCAAGGCGTTACGCCGACAACTGGCAGCTGACGGTGTGGTATTTCGCGAACAGTGCGAGGTGTCGGGCATCGACGTCGGCAACGGACGGGTAACGGCGGTGCGGACATCGGCCGGAACGTTGCCCGCCGAACAGGTGGTGGTCACGGCCGGCGCGTGGAGCGGCCAGTTGCTCAGTGCATTGGGACGTCAGGTGCCGATTCGACCGGTGAAGGGACAGATGCTGCTGCTCCACGCGCGGCCGGGGTTGCTGTCGCGTATCGTGCTGGAACCGGGCCATTATCTGATACCGCGGCGCGATGGCCGGGTGCTGGTGGGGAGCACCATGGAGGAGGCGGGGTACGACAAGCAGACGACGGAGGCGGCCCGTGACGAACTGCTGGACACCGCGCTGCGCCTGGTGCCGGCGCTGGGTGACTATCCGGTGGAACGCCACTGGGCGGGGCTGCGTCCCGGGTCGCCCGATGGCGTGCCCTATATCGGCGAACATCCGGAAGTGGCGGGGCTCTTCGTCAACAGCGGCCAATTCCGCAACGGCGTCGTGATGGCGCCGGCGTCGGCTCGCCTGCTTGCCGATATCATGCTGGGGCGCCCGCCGATTCTCGATCCGCTTCCTTATGGCTTGATACGATAAGCGGGAACGCCGGCTGGACGTGGTCAAAATTGTGCGGTTATACTCGACCCTGTGAAAAAAGTGACCGATAAACATAACCTTGGCAGGAGCGAGGTTATCGCGTTGCTGCAGCGCAACGGCATCACGCCGACGCAGCAGCGAGTCGAGATCGCGCATCTGTTATTTTTACAGCCGCAGCATTTGGCCGCCGAGCAGGTGCTGGCGCAGGCCAACGGCGGCGACCGCCATGTGTCCAAGGCGACGGTCTACAACACCCTGAACCTGTTTGCCCGCAAGGGTCTGGTGCGTGAGGTCATCGTCGACCCGAGCAAGGTGTTTTACGACTCCAACACCTCGGCGCATCATCACTTCTATAACGTCGATAGCGGCGAATTGCTGGATGTGCCCGCCGGTGCCCTGGCATTGGGCAGCCTGCCGCCGCCGCCGCAGGGGATGACCCTGCTCGGTGCCGACGTGATCGTTCGGGTTCGCAACGCCGATACCGATTGAGCCCGGAATAGTTCCATCGCTTGCTTGGCCAAGCAGGGCCTTTTCAGTATACTTGCGCCCTTCGCAGTAGGTCCCCCCCTGTGCCGACGTAGCTCAGTTGGTAGAGCAACTGATTCGTAATCAGTAGGTCGGAGGTTCGACTCCTCTCGTCGGCACCATCTTGCTTCACCCCCCGCGGCCCACAGGCTGTTCTGCTGGCCGTTGTACCTGGCACTTGTGCGCGTTACAGTCCGCGAGGGTTTCGTGGCGTGACAGTCACGTGGATTATGGGCCCGCTTGCGGCCTTGTCGGTTTGATAGTGAACGACGAGTGGCCGACAGGAGCGGTGCACGGAGCGATTATGGCGCAGACCGATTTGCCGTTGGATTCGACGAACTACCTGCCTTTACTGGCCGGCGATCTGTCCGTCGGACAGGTGCTGAAACCCTTTATCCTCAAGTGCGCGCCCACGGTCTCGATATTCGAGGCGGCGCGGCGCATGAGCGAAGCGCGGGTGAGTTCGATTCTGGTCACCGAGGGTGGAGCGGTGCTCGGGATCTGGACCGAACGTGATGCGCTGGGCGTGGATTTCGCCGATCCGGCCGCGTTCAACCGACCCGTCGGCGAGGTGATGAGCGGACCGGTACGCAGCGTCGGTCCCGATATGCGTCTGCAGGAGCTGGCCACCCGCTTTCGTGACGAGCACGTGCGCCACTATCTCGTGGTCGGCGCAGACGACCGCCCGCTCGGTGTGGTTTCCCAGACCGATGTGGTGCTCAATCAAGGGATAGAACACTACCTGCGTCTGCGTAAGGTCACGTCGGTGATCAAGGGGCGGCTGCAACTGCTGCACGAGGCCGAGTCGCTCGCCCGGGCCGCGGCGTTGATGCGTGCGGCGGGGACCGATTCGGTAATCGTCGACTATGACGACGGCAGCTACGGCATCCTGACGGAACGCGACGTGGTGCGCCTGATCGGACAGCAGCAGGTGACGGATACGGTGGGTGCCTCGGCCAGCCGTCCGCTGCGCACGGTCGATGAACACACCAGCCTGTACCGCGTCCGCTCGATCCTGGTGGACGCTCGTCTGCGCCACATCGGTGTGACGCGCGACGACGGCACGTTGCTCGACGTGGTGAGTTTCAGCGACATCCTGGCGGGAATGGAGCTGGCCTATATCCAGGAGTTGCAGACCGCCCTGCGGGATCGCGACCTGGCGCTCAACACTTCGCAGCGCAATCTCTATCTGGCGGAACGGGTGATCGAAAACTCGCTGGAAGGGATCATGATCACCGACCCCGATGCGGTGATCGTCTCGATCAATCCGGCCTTCACCCGCCTCACCGGTTACACTGCGCAAGAGGCTGTCGGACGCCGCCCCTCCCTGCTCAGCTCGGGCCGTCATGACGGCGAATTTTACGCCGCGCTGTGGCGTCGTCTGGAGACGGTGGGGCACTGGCACGGGGAGATATGGAATCGGCGCAAGAACGGTGAAATCTATCCCGAGCTGATGACAATCACCGCCATCAGCGATAAGGACGGCAGGCTTACCAATTACGCTGCGCTGTTCAGCGATATCTCCGAACTGAAGGAAAACGAGGAGCGGATCAAGCATCTCGCCTACTACGATCCGCTGACAGGCATGCCCAACCGCCGCCTGTTCGAGGATCGCCTGCAGGTGGCGCTGGCGCACGCCCACCGCAACAAGATGCAGTTGGCGGTGATGTTCGTGGATCTCGATCGCTTCAAGCGCATCAATGACACCCTCGGTCACGAGATGGGGGATCAGTTGCTGATGGAGGTCTCGCGGCGGTTATACGATTGTCTGCGCGAGGACGACACCGTAGCCCGAATGGGGGGTGACGAGTTTGTGGTTTTGTTGAGCGAAGTGAGCATGCCCGATGATGCCGCCTACATTGCCCGGCGTATCACCGCGGCCCTGACACAGCCGATGCGACTCGCAGAGCAGGAGTTGGTGGTGACCGCCAGCGTCGGCATCAGCATTTATCCGGAAGACGGCCGTACCGCTTCCACGCTGATCAAGAATGCGGACACCGCCATGTATCGCGCCAAGGAGAGCGGCCGCAACGGTTATCAGATGTATGCGCCGGCAATGAATGCCCGCACCCTCGAACATCTGGCCCTGGAATCGGCCTTGCACAAGGCGCTGGAACGCGGCGAGTTGTGCCTGCATTACCAGCCGCTGGCCGCCCCCGGCACGCATGAGGTTGTCGCGGCCGAGGCGTTGCTGCGCTGGAATCATCCCGATCTGGGTCTCGTGCCGCCGGCGGATTTCATTCCCCTGGCGGAGGATACCGGCCTCATTATCCCGGTGGGCGAGTGGGTGCTGGCCGAGGCATGCCGCCAACTGCGACAGTGGCAGGTGCTGGGCCGGGGTGACATCAACGTTGCGGTGAACATTTCGGCGCGACAGTTCCGCGACCCTGCGTTTGTGCCGATGGTGCAGCGCGTGGTGGTCGGTGCCGGTATCGAGCCCGCGCGACTGACCCTTGAGCTGACTGAAAGCATGCTGATGGACGAGGCGCTCGATACCATCCGACTGCTGAGCCGGCTGCACGATATGGGGTTCGCCGTCGCCATGGATGACTTCGGCACCGGCTATTCGTCACTCAGCTATTTGAAACGCTTTCCCATCGATATTCTCAAGATCGATCGCGTGTTCATTCGCGACATCGAACGCAGCGAGGACGATGCCGCCATCGTTTCGGCGATCATTCGTCTGGCCCACAGCCTGCGGCTCGAAGTGGTCGCCGAGGGCGTGGAGACAGCCGAGCAGCTCGAATTCCTGCAGCGCGAGGGCTGCGATCTGCTGCAGGGTTACTATTTCAGTCGGCCGCTCGATGCGGCCGGGTTCACCGAGTTGCTGCACCGGCGCGCCGGTGTCTGAATCGCGTTGCCGGGCGCAGGAATCAAAATCAAAGCTTAAGGATTTTATCGGCCGGTCGTCGGCGCTGCGGGACCGGAGTTACTTGTCGGTAATGCCGATCGGTGGAACGGTGCAGATGCGGCCGTCGCCGCACAGCCGCATGCTACGGGCTACAGGGAGTACTAATGCGCATCGACAGATCCACGGCCTGAACGTGTTTGGTGATGTCGCCGACGGAGATGTAGTCGACGCCGGTCTCGGCGATGGCGCGGATGGTGTCGAGGGTGACGCCGCCGGAGGCCTCCAGTTTGGCCTGGCCGTGGGTGATGGTCACCGCCTCGCGCAGGGTCGCCAGGTCCATGTTGTCGAGCAGGATGATGTCGGCGCCGGCGGCCAGCGCCTCGTGTAGTTCGTGCAGGTTCTCCACCTCCACCTCGATGGCGATGCCGTGCGGCGCGTGGTGGCGCGCCTGATCGATCGCCGCCACCACCGAACCGGCGGCGGCGATGTGGTTCTCCTTGATCAGCACGCCGTCGTACAACCCCATGCGGTGGTTGCGGCCGCCGCCGCAGCGCACCGCGTATTTCTGCGCCCGGCGCAGGCCGGGGAGGGTCTTGCGGGTGTCGAGCAGTTGCACGTCGGTGCCGGCGATGGCGTCGACATAGCTTCGCGTCCGGGTGGCGGTGGCGGAGAGGGTCTGGAGGAAATTGAGGGCGCAGCGTTCGCCGCTGAGCAGCGCCCGCGCCGGACCGTAGACCACGCACAGGATCTGGTTCGGCTCCACGCTGTCGCCGTCTTCGACGCGCCAGTCGACGCGTATCGCTTCGTCCAACAGCTGGAAGGTCTGGTCGAACCACGGCCGGCCGCAGATCACCGCGTGCTCGCGGCTGATGACGGTGGCCTCGGCCTGCGCCTCCTCCGGTAGCAGCAGTGCGGTGATGTCGCCGCCGCCCACATCTTCCTGCAGGGCGCGGCGCACATCCTCGCGGACGTCGTAGACGAATTGACCCTCGGCCGACATGGCGTTCAGTCTACCGCCAGCAGTTCCACGTCGAAGATCAGGGTGGCGTTGGGCGGGATGACGCCGCCGGCGCCGCGGGAACCGTAGCCCAGGGCCGCCGGAATGGTGAGCTTGCGGGTGCCGCCCACCTGCATCCCGGCCACACCCTCGTCCCAGCCGCGGATCACCTGGCCGGCGCCCAGCTTGAAGCGGAACGGGTCGTTGCGATCCTTGCTGGAGTCGAACTTGGTGCCGTTCTCCAGCCAGCCGGTGTAGTGAACCGTGACCTGGTGTCCGGCCGCGGCCGCCGCGCCGTCGCCGGCGATCAGGTCTTCGTATTTGAGTCCGGAATCGGTGATCTTCGCGCTCATGCAGTACTACCTCTGAGTCATAGGGACAATGTGCCTATTGTACACGACCCGGTGGGCGGAAGGATTCACCGCAAAGGCGCAGAGGACGCAAAGAAAATTTAGGAAAGACGATATGCGGAACGTCCGTCCCGCATCGATAATGCCACGCCTCTCACATTGATAGTCCTTTGCGCCTTTGCGGTGAACGGTAGTTTCTCGCACCCGTGCGCCGCGCGTCCCCTTCAGCGATCAGCCCCGTTAACACGCTGCGCGCAATCGTGTAACGTAGGCGCCATCCGGTGTTCCCCGGTCAGTGACGACCCGAAAGGACTATGCCCCGTTTTCTGCGCCCGCTGTGGGAGAGTGTCCGCGACCTGCTGCCGATCATCCTGGTGATCGGTTTCTTCCAGTTGCTGGTGCTGCGTCAGCCGCTGCCCAACTTCGGGCGGCTGGTGGTGGGCGTTCTGTTCGTGGTGGCGGGACTGACCCTGTTCGTGCGCGGCTTGCAGATGGGACTGTTTCCCCTGGGCGAGGCGATGGCCTATGCCTTCGCCCGCAAGGGCAGCATGTGGTGGCTGCTCACGTTCTCCTTTGCCCTGGGCTTCGGCACCACCGTCGCCGAACCGGCGCTGGTGGCGGTGGCCGGCGAAGCGGCCAAGGTGGCGGCCCATGGCGGGGTCATTGCCGCCTCGGCGCAGGCGCAGGCGAGTTATGCCCTGGGGCTGCGCATCACCGTGGCGCTGTCGGTGGGCGTGGCGCTGGTGCTGGGGGTGATACGCATCGTAAAGGGGTGGCCGGTGCAGTATCTGATCGTCGGCGGCTACGCCGGCGTGGTGATCATGACGCTGTTCGCGCCGCCGGAGATTATCGGCATTGCCTACGATTCGGGCGGTGTCACCACCTCCACCATCACGGTGCCGCTGGTCGCGGCGCTGGGTATCGGCCTGGCGTCGTCGATCAAGGGACGCAACCCGATGACCGACGGTTTCGGCCTCATTGCCTTCGCCTCGCTGACGCCGATGATCTTCGTCATGGGTTATGGGATGCTGATGTGATGGGTCATCTCATTCTCATTTTTCACACGCTGCTGTCGACGCTGCGCGATGTGTTGCCCATCGTCGCGGTGATCGTCGTGTTTCAGCTCGGCGTGCTGCGTCAGCCGATCCCGAATCCCAAACGCATGCTGATCGGCTTCGGCTACGTGGTCGCGGGACTGACCTTGTTCCTGATCGGGCTGGAGGAGGCGCTGTTTCCCCTCGGTCGTTTGATGGCGCAGCAACTGACCGCGCCGGCTTTCCTCTACGGCGATGCGCTGCATGCGGTGACGGTCGCGTCGTGGCGTCACTATTTCTGGGTCTATCTGTTCGCAGCGGCGATCGGTTTCTCCACTACCGTCGCCGAACCGGCGCTGCTGGCGGTGGCGATCAAGGCGCGCGAGGTGTCCGGCGGCGCCATCAGCGTGTGGGGTTTGCGCACGGCGGTGGCCATCGGCGTCGCTTTCGGCATCGCCCTCGGTGCCTTCCGCATCGTCACCGGCACGCCGTTGCAGTACTACATCATCGCCGGCTATCTGATCGTGATCGTGCAGACCCTGTTTGCGCCGCGGCTGATCGTGCCGCTGGCCTACGATTCGGGGGGCGTCACCACCTCGACGGTAACGGTGCCGCTGGTGACGGCGCTGGGCCTCGGCCTGGCCAGCACCGTGCCGGGCCGCAGTCCGTTGCTGGACGGCTTCGGTCTGATCGCCTTTGCCAGCCTGTTTCCGATAATGGCGGTGCTGGGTTACGCCCAGCTCAGCCAGTGGCGCGCCAAGCGGGCGCGGCGCACGCAATCCGAGTGAGGGAGGAAGGGCCATGCATTTCAAACTGCTGATAGCGTTGGTGCAGGACAACAAGACGGACGCCGTGGTCGACGCGGCGCGGGAGGCGGGGGCCACCGGCGCCACGGTGCTCAACCAGGCGCGCGGCGAGGGGATGAAGGCCGCCAAGACCTTCTTCGGCCTGACGCTGGAGACCCAACGCGACATGGTGCTGTTGCTGGTGGAGGAGCACCTCAGCCGCAATATTCTGGAGACCATCGCCGCGGTCGGCGAGTTCGACGCCAAGCCGGGTACCGGCATCGCCTTCCAGCTCGATGTGGAGGATGCGGTCGGCGTCGCCCAGCAGGTGCAGAAGCTTTCGCCGGTGGTGGAGGAGCAGATATGAACGAGCGAGCGGTGACACGGGTGCGCGAGGTGATGAACGAGCGCGTGGAGGTGATCGACGGCATGGCCACGGTAAGCGAGGCGTTGTACCTGATGCGCGACAGCGGTGCCGAGTGCCTGATCGTCAGCAAGCGACACCCCGACGACGAGTACGGCATGCTGCTGATCTCAGACGTGGCGCGCCGCGTGCTGGGCGAGGACCGGGCGCCGCAGCGGGTCAACGTCTACGAGGTGATGGCCAAGCCGGTGGTCAGCGTCGAGCCGGAAATGGACATCCGCTATTGCGCGCGGCTGTTCACCCGCTTCGACCTGACGCGGGCGCCGGTGATCGAACAGGGCGAGGTGATCGGCATCGTCAGTTTCAGCGACCTGGTGCTGCGCGGTCTGTGCACGTTCTAGTCC
>CAYQWR010000116.1:0-8881 GCA_964421235.1 uncultured Thiohalomonas sp.
CGGCGCGATCGGCGTCGGCGCGGTTGACCAGCACCCGCGGCGCCAGGCCGGCGAAGTTGCTGCTGCCGCCCGGATCGAAGGCCAGCAGGCGGGTGACCTTGAGCTTGATATCGCCGAGGGTGAGGGTATCGCCGACCCGGATCTTCAGCAGCGGCAGCAGCCGCGCCTCGACCCAGGCGGTGCCGGCGGCGGGGATGCCGGCGGCGACCTGTTCAGGACCGTACGGCACGGTCGCGGTGCGTACGGTCCCGCGCAGCGGATAGCCGGGGCGTACCGCCTTGATGCTGGCCAGTTGCAACTGATCGCCGTGCAGCACCACGCTCGGAAACTCCAGCACCTGGTTGTGCTGCAGGCCGAGGGTATCGGCCTGGAGCAGCCACGCCGTTGCCACCGGCCGCGGGCTGCGCAGGATCAGGTCGGCGCCGAGCAGTTGCGCCGACTGATCGACCATGCCCCGCTGCAGCCGCTCGCCGAAGAAACCGATGGCGCTGGTGGCGGCCACCGCGATCACCAGCGCCGACAGCAGGATGCGCAGCTCGCCGCCGCGCCAGTCGCGCAACAGCAGGCGCCAGGCGAGGGCGAGGCGCGGGCGGCTAGCGCTCATCGGCCACCACCCGGCCGGCGTCGAGGTGGATGCGGCGGCCGCAGCGCACCGCCAGCTTTTCGTCGTGGGTGACCAGGATCAGGGTGGTGCCCTGTTCGGCGTTGAGTTCGAACAGCAGCTCCACGACCCGGCCGCCGGTGGCGGCGTCGAGGTTGCCGGTGGGCTCGTCGGCGAACAGGATCGCCGGGTGCACGGCGAAGGCGCGGGCGATGGCCACCCGCTGCTGTTCGCCGCCGGAGAGCTGTTTGGGATAGTGGTCGAGCCGCTCGTCCAGGCCGACCCGCTGCAACAGCCGCCGCGCCTGCTGCTCGGCGTCGGCGGCGCCGGCCAGCTCCAGCGGCAGCATCACGTTCTCCAGCGCGGTCATCCCCGGCAGCAGCAGGAACGACTGGAACACGAAGCCGACGTGGCGCCCGCGCAGCCTGGCGCGGCCGTCCTCGTCGAGACCGTTGAGCTCCGTCCCGGCCAGGGTGATGCGGCCGGCCGTGGGCAGGTCGAGGCCGGCCAGCAGGCCGATGAGCGTCGACTTGCCCGAGCCGGAAACGCCGACGATGGCGACACTGTCGCCGGCGGCGACGGAAAAGGTGACCTCGGTCAGGATGTCGAGCGTCCCGCCGGTCACCGCGACTTGCTTACTCACGCCCTCGGCGGTGACAATGGGCGCTTCTGTCGGAATCGTCGCCATGCGTAACTTTTTTACCTCGCTATTCATGCTTACTTTCGCCTCCGCCGCCTCGGCCGGCACCATTCTGGTGTACGGCGACAGCCTCAGTGCCGCCCACGGTCTGGCGGACGTGGCGCAAGGCTGGGTGCCTCTGTTGCAACAGCGGCTGCAACGAGAGCGGCTGCCCTATACGGTAGTCAACGACAGCATCAGCGGCGAGACCAGCGCGGGTGGCCTGGAGCGGCTGAACGGTGCGTTGGATCGCTATCATCCCACCATCATGGTGCTGGAGTTGGGGGCCAACGACGGCCTGCGCGGACTGTCACTGGATATGATGAAGCACAACCTTGGCACCATGGTGCAGCGGGCCAAGGCGCGCGGCATCGAGGTGGTGCTGGTCGGTATGTTTTTGCCGTCCAATTACGGTGAAGCGTACACCAAACGCTTTCACGAGATTTATCTGGAGCTGGCGCACGACGATAAGTTGCCGCTGGTGCCGTTCCTGTTGCAGGGGGTCGCGCTCGATCCCCAGTTGATGCAGGACGACGGGCTGCACCCCAATGCGGCCGCTCAGCCGAAGCTGCTCGATACGGTGTGGCCGGTGCTGGAACCGCTGCTGCGGTCGCGGCATTGATACAAGAATCGGGAAGCGGAATTTTCGGGGACGTTCCATGTTATCGAGCAATTTCATCGAGCCGGCCTTGACCTGGGGCATCGGCCTGGTTTTCTTGCTGGCGGCGTTGCTGCTGTTGCGGCCGCTATGGCGCCGCCGCGCCGCGCGGCGCCACATCGAGCGGCGCATTGGTTGGCTGGGGGCGCGGCAGTTGCGCAATGTGCTGATCGACGACGGCATGGACGGCAAGCTCTTTGTCGAACGGTTGCTGCTCACCACCGAGGGGGTGCAGGTGCTGGTGCAAAACTGGCGCAACGGCAACATCTTCGGCGGCGACAACATCGACGTGTGGGCGCAGGTGGAGGGCAAACGCACGCGCCGCTTTCCCAATCCGCTCTATGCGGTGAGCGACGTGATGGCGTCGCTGCGCGGCCACATCCCCGGCGTCCCGGTGTTCGGCGGCGTGCTGTTTTCCGGCGATTGCGACTTCCCTAAAGGCAAGCCCGAAAACGTCGTCACCCTCGACGACCTTCCCGTCAGCGCGCCGGATGCCGACGACGAGGTGCTGGTCAGCGCCACGGCGGCGGCGGCCTGGGAAAAGCTCTCCGCCATGGCGGAGCCGGTGACCAATCCGGTGTTGCTCGGCGACGAAGGGGAGCGCCAGTATGGCCGGATCGGCGTCGCCGCGGTGAGCTTCTCCGCGGCGCTGGCGTGGGTCGCGTGGCGCCTGGGGGGGGCGGGCGCCGTGCCCCACCTCTGCGCGCCGAATCATGACGCCCCGGGCCGTTTGTTCCCGGCGCCGGGACGTCGACTCAGCACTGATAGAAACGCTGCTTGATCTCGAAGCTGTTGCCGCCGGTCGCACCTTGCGGCTTGACCGTGATGTCGAGCTTGACCGGGTCGTCGCCGGTATTGCCGATATGGAACCCGCCCACGTAGTAGATCGCCTTGCCGTCGTGGACCAGGTGCATCGTGATCCGCTGCGTCCGTCCGATCAGGTCGACGGCGGTTGCCGTGACGGTGGCGGCGGTGGGCGTCCCGCTCTTGTCGTGGACGGCGACCGTGAGCACGCCGCGATCGCAGCCGGGGCCGAGGTGGTAGGCGCGGGCGACCTTCGCCTGGAGCAGCGTCGAATTGAAGGCGCTGTAATAGACGGTGTAGCCGTTGAAGTGCAGGACGTTGTCCGCTCTGGCCGTCGGCATAACGAACACCAGCAGTGCGCAGAGCGCGATGAGTATCCGCATGTGCATGATGAACCCTCCTTTGTCTCGGGAGGTCGCGTCGGACGCGGTACACCGTTAATCCTGCATGGACACCTTGTTCCGGCAAATCTCCCTGTTATACGCTCAACTATAGTCCGCAGGTGGCCGATTGCACGGCGACGGATCGCCCTATACGGCGCGGCAGATCCAAGGCGGAATTGAGCGCGGCGGCAGCCGGCCGTCCGTTCTGCAGGAGCGCCTGCGGCGCGCCGGGAATGATTCAGTCCTGCGGTTCTTCTTTCTTGAAGTCCAACGCACCGGAATTGATGCAATAACGCAGGCCCGTCGGGCGCGGGCCGTCGTCGAACAGGTGGCCGAGATGGCCGGCGCAGCGGGCGCAACGCACCTCGGTCCGCACCATGCCGTGACTGGCATCGACACGCGTTTCCAGCGCATCCTCGATGGGCGCCCAGAAGCTGGGCCAGCCGCTGCCCGATTCGTATTTATTTTCCGAACGAAACAAGGGGGCGCCGCACGCGGCGCAGTGATAGGTGCCGGTGTCGTGGTTGCGGTAGTACTTGCCGCTGAACGCGTATTCGGTCCCGGCTTCCCGCAGTATGTGGTACTGCTCCGGCGTGAGTTCCCGGCGCCATTCGAGATCGCTCTTCTCTATCTTCTCGCTGCTGTCGATTTTTTCGGTCATGGTCGGGCCCTGGAAAATGAGTGCTCGGCGGCGCTGCGGCGGTGCTCGGCTTGAGGCAAATTTTAACGCGCCTATCCCGATCCGCCAGCACGAGGTTGGTCACGACATCCGCCTGGGCGCGCTGGAGAATGCGGCAACTCGATGCCGTGCGGGAGAAGCAGGTTCGATTTCTTGAACGTTGGAATTCGGGCGAGGTACATGACTATTTCATTATGAAATGGCGCCACGACACCGGCCGTTGTCCTCCGGGCGCCGTGGCGGACGGGTAGGGTCACGGCACGATTCCTCTTGACTCCGCAGGGATTTTATCCGTAGATGAATAAACGGTTAACCCAATAAGGACCGTGCACCCATGGCCGGTGAACATAACGACAACAGCCCCCCGGCAAGCCCGTCCGCAGTCTCCGAAGCGCTGGAACTGGCTCGCGAAATCGGTGAAGTCGCCGTGCGGCTGCACGTCCTGACCCCGGAGCAGGTGGCGCAGGCGCTGGCCGCACAGCGCGAAAAATCCCTCGATGACGAGCACGACCCGGGCCTGGTATTTGTCGCGGAGGGGCTGCTGAGGCGCGCGCAACTGGAATACCTGGAGACGGTGCGCCGGTTCAAGGCGGAGCGGATCGCCGACAAGAAATTCGGCGAGCTGGCGGTGGGGCGCGGCTGGACCACGGAGCCCCAGGTTCGTGCCGCCATGGAGGTGCAGAAGCTGCTGTTCATGCGTGAGCACAAGCAGGTGCAGATCGGTGACATGATGGTGCGTCAGCATGCCATCACGGCGGAGCAGCGCGACATCCTGCTCTCGGTGCAGCAGCGGGCGCGCCAGGCGCAGGAGGATCAGGTTGCCGCGCCTGCCCCGGTCGCCGCCGCGCCGCCGCACGAACGCGGCACGATGCCGGCGACACCGGTCGCGCCCGCGGCGCCAGTTGCGCCTGTAGCGACGCCGGAGGAGTCCGCCGTTGCCGCCGCCGCATCGGCCGAGACGGCGCCGCCGGTCGCGCGCGAACGGCGTGTCCCGAAGGGGTTCAAGGTGACGCTGTCCGCCGACCACATGGCTGCCTTTGTCACGTTGCAATCTGACGGTGAACGTCCCACCGATGAAACGCTCAGGATGGCGCTGCAGGCCAGCAACGTGGCGCGGGGCGTCGACGAGGCGGCGTTGCAGCGCCTGTGTGGCGAGGATGCGCCGGTGGATGAGCCGGTGCAGGTGGCACGAGGCGAGCCGCCGGAGCCCGGTCAGGATGCGACGGTGGAATATCTGTTCGAAATACACCCGCTCAAGGCGGGACGCGAGACCAGCGACGACACCATGGATTTCAAGGATCGCGGCGACATCCCCCAGGTGAACGTCGGCGACGTGCTGGCGCGCAAGACGCCGGTGGTCGAAGGCCGGCCGGGCAGGGATGTGCATGGCCGCACCCTCAAGGTGCGCAAACCCAAAGACCGGCGTCTGGCGGCGGGCGGCGGAACCCAGCTCGGGCCGGACAACCTGACCGTGGTGGCGGCCGTGGCCGGCCACCCGGCGCTGACGCCGTCCGGCATCATCTCGGTGTTTCCCGAGTATCGCATCGACGGCGATCTCGGTTACGCCACCGGTCACGTGAATTTCAACGGTCGCGTCATCGTCTCCGGCTTGGTGCAGCCGGGCTTTCACGTCAAATGCGGCGAGTTGATCGCCAACGAGGTGGAGGACGCCGACATCGAGGCGTCGGGTGACGTGGTGATCAAAGGGGGAGTGATCGGCGCGCGCATTCGCACCGACGGCAGCGTCAAGGCGAAATACTTCCACACCTCCCACATCGACGCCCTGGGCGACGTGATCGTGCAGAGCGAACTGTTCGATTCGGAGGTGGAGACCAGCGGCACCTTTCACGGCGACCACTGCAAGCTGCTCGGATCGCGTGTCTCCGCCAAGAACGGCGTGATAGCGGAAGAGATCGGCTCCAACTCGTCGCCGCCATGCACCATCGTCGTCGGTGTCGACGAGCGGGTGGTGCATAAAATCGAGCAACTGGAGGCATCGATCGCCGCAGCGGAAACCGAATTGAGCGAGGCGGAGGAAGCGATGGCGGAATCGAGCCATCGGCGCGATGCGTTGGATGGGCGTATCGGCGCCATGGCACAGGTTCAGGACAAGGCGCAGGTGCAACAACGCGCCCTGGAGGCGAAGGCCGGTACCGGCGACGCCAGCGCCAAGGCGCAGTTGCAACTGGTGGAGGAGCAGATAAAGAGCGCCGAGAAGGATCTGAATGCGCTGTTCGCCGAGCAGGATGAGGTGAACGATGCGATCGATGCGCTTGCCCGGCAGCAGGTGGAACAGCGCGCCCTGGTCGCCGAAAACCGTGCCGAGATCTCCGGCCTGCACGAGTGGACCCAGGAGAGCGCGAGCAAGGCGGAACTGAAAGTCGCCAAGACCACCTATCAGGGTACGCTCGTGCGCGCCCCGAACGGCGAAATGCGCTTGAGCGAAGACAAGAAGCGACTGTGGATTATCGAACAGGAGGTCACCGACGAGCGCGGGCAGACCTCATGGCGCTTCGTCCATCAGAGCTGACGGCTCTTAGCATCGGCACTTTTTTCCATTGCGGTTTGCACGTATCCGCAATCGTCCGGTTCTCGCTGTTTTCCCCTGAAAAACGCCATGCCGCCGTGATCGGCTCCCGATTTCTCCGACGCTTTCAATCACCTAATTAACGGTTATTTGACGTGTGCGGGCGTAGCAAGGATAGGGCGGGCAGGCACTGCAAAGGAGGATGCGTCAATTGTGTGCGGCTAGTTGACCTTGGAGCCGCTCCAAGGTTTATCGTGGTACCGCCCGAGGGGAGGAATGAATGGCGAAAGCACTGACGATAAGCAAGGTTTCGTCGTTAACAGGTTTGGCAGTTGATACGATTCGTTTCTATGAACGCAAAGGATTGATTCCCAGTCCCGGCCGTAACGAGGCGGGCTACCGCATCTACACCGCGGATATCATCGAGCGCATCCGGTTCGTCAAGCGGGCGCGCGGTTTCGATTTCTCGCTCAACGAAATTGAGGAACTGCTGAAGATCGCCTCGGCCGGCCCCTCCGTGTGTGTCGGGATGAAAGACCGCTTGCAGCGCCGCGTCGTGGAAATCGATCAGAACATCGCGCACCTGAAGGATGTCCGCGAACGTATCGTCGATCTGATGAGCGATGTCTGTGTCGAGCGCCCGTGCAATGACTGTCATCTGATCAACGCGATCAGGTGCGCACCCACTTCGTAGGCAACGGTAACCGCATGGATGTCTCAATGCAGGCGGGACGGACACCGGGCGTATTGCGTCTGGAAGCGGGCAACCTGGCGATGCGTGCCAATCGGGCCTTGTGCGATATCCTCGACTATGCGCCGGAGGAAATCGAAGGCGGTTCGTTCTCCGCTCTGGTTGCGCACGCTCAGTTCGATGCAGTGTCGCGCTGCCTGGCCGCCCTCGATCACGATTGGCCGTCGGCGCAGAGCGCGGAGATCACTTTCATCTCGAAGCGGGGTGTGCCGTTGCCGTTGCGGACGACCTTGTCGCGGATGGTGGACGCCGATGGCGCCTGTTACCTGCTGTACATTGAGCCTCCGCCGCCGCCGGGCGTGGTCGGTCGGGACTGTGTCGCGCGCATATTCAAGGACATCTGCGCCGGCGTATTGGTTACCGACAGCGCCATGGACATCGTCGCCGTGAACCATGCGTTCTCGCGCATGACCGGTTACCAGGAGCATGAGGTGTTGGGTCAGACGCCGCGGCTGTTGCAATCGGGGCGGCACAAGGCCGGGTTCTATCGGCGCATGTGGCAAAGCATCCACCGCAACGGCTGCTGGCACGGAGAGATATGGAATCGGCGCAGCAACGGCGACGCCTATCCTGAGCTGTTGTCGATCAGCGCCATCAGGGACGCCGACGGCCGGATCGAAAATTACGTGGGCGTGTTCTACGACATCAGCGCCGAAGTGTTGCAGCGCGAGGAGCTGGACAAACTGGCGTACAGCGACCCGCTGACCCGCCTGCCCAACCGCCATCTGTTCATCGAACACCTGGAACGCGCGCTGATGGTCGCCAAGCGCAATGCACAGCCATTGGCGCTGCTGTTCGTCGATTTGGACAACTTCAAGGACATCAACGACCGCCACGGCCACGCGGCGGGCGACGAAGTGTTGAAGGCGGTTGCGCAGCGGCTGAGCGGCTGTCTGCGCCAGAACGACCAGGTCGCGCGCTGGGGCGGCGACGAGCTGGTGATGCTGCTCACCGACGGCGTTACTTCCGAAGGCGTTGTCACGGTGGTGGGAAAAATCGCGCGGGCATTGTCTGTGCCGCTGGATATCCAGGAGGTGCCGTATCAACTGACCGCCAGCATCGGCATCAGCATGTATCCGCACAATGGGCGCACCTCCGCCGAATTGATCGATAAGGCCGACAAGGCGATGTACGGCGTCAAGTGGTCGGGGCGCAACGGCTACAGCTTCGCCGACTGAGACGCCGAAAAAGGCGAACCTCGCTTCTGCCCCGCGCAATACCCTTGCCATCGTTAAGGGTTCTGTCTAGACTTCTTTAGAATTGCTCTAAATTGCTATATCGCCGCTGATATATCGGCTATACCTATCGTCGACAACGGAACAAACAATTTCAAAATCGCCCGTCCAGTTTCTACCCTTTCATCGCGGCCCCACGGCCGACTGCGCAAACTACCCCTGCTAAGGAGGGATATTCCATGGATCTGAAAGGCAGCAAGACAGAACAGAATCTCAAGGACGCCTTTGCCGGCGAGTCCCAGGCCAACCGCCGCTACCTCTATTTCGCCAACAAGGCCGACGTCGAAGGTCACCCGGACGTGGCGGCGCTGTTCCGCTCCACCGCCGAAGGCGAGACCGGCCATGCCCATGGCCACCTGGAGTACCTGGAGGAGTGCGGCGACCCGGCCACCGGCATGCCGTTCGGCGCCACCACCGACAATCTGAAGACTGCCGTTGCCGGCGAGACCCACGAGTACACCGACATGTATCCGGGCATGGCCAAGGCCGCGCGCGAAGAAGGTTTCGACGAGATCGCCGACTGGTTCGAGACCCTGGCCAAGGCGGAGCGCTCCCACGCCAACC
>CAYQWR010000117.1:0-8880 GCA_964421235.1 uncultured Thiohalomonas sp.
GGCGCGGCGTCTCCGCCATCTTGGTGGCCAGGGAGTAGTCGGCGTGGCTGGCGAAACCGAGCAACTGCGCCCGTTCGTGACGCAGCGCCAGCAGCTGCGCCATCAGCGGGCCGTTGTCCCACTCTCCGGCGTTGGGGCCCTGGTCCGAGGCGCGGGTGACATAGGCACGATACAACTCGTGACGCAGGGCGCGATCGTCGGCGTAGGTCAGCACCGCGTGGTAGCTGGGAAAGTCGAGGGTCAGCAGCCACCCCTCCTGCCGCTCCCGTTGCGCCGCCTGTTGCGCCACCGCCTTGGCGGTCGCGGGCAGACCCGCGAGCTGGGCCTCGGTGGTCACCGCCTTGCGCCAGCCGCCGGTCGCATCGAGGACGTTTTCCTCGAAGCGCGCCTCCAGCGCCGACAGCTGCTCGGCGAGCGCCTTGAAGCGCTCTTTTTGTGCTGGCGGCAAGGCGACGCCGGCGAGACGGAAGTCGCGCAGCGTGTTGTCGAGGAATTTGCGCTGTGCCGTGTCCAGCCGTTCGTAGTCATCGCCCGCGGCGAGCTGTTGCAACGCGCGGTAGAGCCCTTCGTTCTGGCCCAGTTCGGTGTTGTAGGCGGAGAGTTTCGGCAGACAGGCGTTATAGGCGGCGCGCAGCGGTTCCGAGTTCAGCACCGCATTCAGATGGCTGATCGGCGACCAGATGCGTTGCAGATGGTCATCCAGTGTCTCCAGCGGCACCACCAGATTGTCCCAGGTGGGCGACGAGCCGGCGGCGAGCAGCCGGTCGATGGCGGCGCGGTTCGAGGCCAGCAGCGCATCGACCGCGGGTTCCACGTGTTCCGGGAGGATGGCGTGAAACGGCGGCAGGCCGTTCATTTCGAGCAATGGATTGGGCTGCATGAAAAACCTGTTGTTATGGGTTCGGGCCGGTGGCGTTTGCTTTAGACTTGGGGACGAGTTTACGCAAAATCCACCAAGGCGAAAGAGATGGCCGGCAGATGACGACGGAAGGCAGTACCCACCCCTACGACAGCCTTACGCCCGATACCGTGCTGGACGCGGCCGAGAGCTGCGGCTTCCGGCCCGCCGGCGGGCTGCTGGCGCTCAACAGCTACGAAAACCGCGTCTACCAGCTGGCGCTGGAGAGCGGCGAATATCTGGTGGCCAAATTCTATCGTCCCGGACGCTGGAACGACGACGCCATTGGGGAAGAGCACGCCTTTGCCGCCGAACTGGCGCAGACCGAGGTGCCGGTGGTGGCGCCGCTGGCGGACGCGCAGGGAGCGACGCTGCACCGCCACGCGGGTTTTCGCTTCGCCCTGTTTCCGCGCCGCGGCGGGCGCTGGCCGGAACTGGATGCGCCCGATGTGTTGTGGCGGCTCGGCCGTTTCCTCGGGCGGATGCACGCGGTCGGCGCCGCACGGCCGTTTCAGGCGCGCCCGCGCCTCGACGTCGCTTCGTTCGGTTGGGCGTCGTACCGTTATCTGCTCGAACAGCGGTTTCTGCCACGCTTCTATGAGGAGCGCTACCGCGCATTGGGCGAGGAGGTGTTGCGCCAGGTCGAGGCGGCTTTTGCGGCGTTTCCCGGACTCACCTATGGGCGTATCCATGGCGATTTCCATCCCGGCAATATCCTCTGGACCGAGCAGGGGGCGCACATCGTCGATCTGGACGATTGCCGCATGGGGCCGGCGGTGCAGGATCTGTGGATGTTGCTGTCGGGAGAGCGCAATGAACTGGCGGCGCAGCTGGACGAGCTGCTGGGCGGCTATGAGGAGTTCAATACCTTCGATGCGCGCGAGCTGCGCCTCATCGAGCCGCTACGCACTTTGCGGCTGATGCACTATGCGGCCTGGCTGGCGCGGCGCTGGGACGACCCCGCCTTTCCGCAGGCGTTTCCCTGGTTCAATACCGAACGCTATTGGGAAGAGCATATCCTCACGCTGCAGGAGCAGCGCGAGCGGCTGAAGGAAACGCCGCTTGTGTTGGGCAACGCGTAGAGGGTTCGAGCGGCGGCGCGTCCCCGCCCCATCCGTCAATGCGAACGCAGCTGACGTTCGACGGCGTCCAGATGATCGACGACCTGCCGCGACAGGCGATCGATCTCGCCGTACTTTCGTTCGGCTTCTTCGTTTTTGCCCGCCTGCTTCAATTGGACGATCTCCTTGATAATGCGGTGCAGCGCCGCATGGGGCGCCTCGATCGCCTGCATCTCCGGCAGCTTGCCGTAATTGGCCAGGCCCTGGGTGTAGTACCAGCGGCCGAGGGCGCAGGCGCGGTGCGACACCGCCTGCTCCGCGCTCAGCGCCTTGGCGTCGCCGTCGAGGAACGCACGCACCCGCGCCTTCCATGCCAGATGGGCCGACTTGGCGGCGGCGAAATCGAAGCCGGCGCCGTGGCCGACGCGGAACTGGCTGACGAACTCCTGTAGATGCGCGGCCATGCCTGCCAGGTGAGTGCCCGATTCGCCGATCTGTCTGGCGCCGTGGGTGGTGGTGTCGGCAAGATTGCGGATGGCGACGATGTTGCGGTTCATCTCCTCGGCGACTGCGCTCTGCTCCTCGGCGGCGGTGGCGATCTGCGTGTTCATATCGCTGATGGCCGAGACCGCGGCGGTGATCGCCGCCAGCGATTGCTCGGTCTGCCGCGACTGATCCACCGCCTCGCCGGCCTGGCCTTTGCCGTGTTCCATCACCTGAACCGCTTCGCCGATGCCGCCGCGCAGCTGTTCGATCATGTCGCGGATCTCCTTGGTGGCGCCCTGGGTGCGTGCCGCCAGGGTGCGCACCTCATCGGCAACCACCGCGAAGCCGCGCCCGGTTTCGCCGGCGCGCGCCGCCTCGATGGCGGCGTTGAGGGCCAGCAGGTTGGTCTGCTCGGCGATGCCGTTGATCACCTCGGTGATGGTGCTGATCTTGGTACTGTCCTGTTCCAGCCGATCGATGACCTGGGCGGTACGTTCGACCTCGCTGGCAAGGCTGTGAATCGCCTCGCGTGCGGTACCGACGATGCGGCGGCCGCTCTCCGCCTCATCTTCGGCGTCGCGCGCGGACTGGGCCGCGTGGGCGGTGTTAAGCGCCACCTCCTGCACCGTCGCCGTCATTTCGTTCATGGCGGTGGCGACCTGCTCGGTTTCGCTCTGTTGCTGGTGCATGTGCTGGACCGTCTGCTGCGCCGTGGCGGAAAACTGCTCGGCGGCGGCGGCGAGATCGTTGGTCGACTCCAGGAAGCGGCCGAAGATGGTGCGCAGCCGCGCCTGCAGCATCTTCATGGCCTGTAGCATCTGGCCCACTTCGTCGCTGGTGTTGGCCTCGATACGGCGCGTCAGGCTGCCTCCGGCCATCTCCTGCGCCAGGTCGACGATCTGCCGCATCGGCCGGACTACGGTGCGGTCGATCAGCACGCCCATCAACATCATCGCCATCAGGCCGGTGACGCAGATGATGATGATGACGATGTTGCTGTCGGTATTGATCTGCCCCAAGGTCGTCATCAGCTGCCCGCCCTGGCCGTCGCCGCGCAGCGCCATGATCTTCCGGCCCAAGGTGTCGCTGGTGCCGCCGGTGCCGCCATTGGCGTTGTGCCAAAGCTGCTGCACCTCGCTGACGCGATTCATATGCTGCAGCAACATGTCCCGTTCCCGGTTGGCGGCGTAGGCGCTGATCAGGGCAACGGCGACGGCCAGCATGCTGAGGAGGAACAGACTGGCGTAGATGCGGGTGCGGATCCTGAGGTCGAATACGCTGCGCCGCTTGGGCAGCCGCGTGATCTCGTTATTGCGCAGGCGGGCGTAGAGCCTGTCGGCCGCCTCGATCTGCTCGCGTTTCGGGCGGGTGCGCACCGACTGGTAGCCGGCGAGGACGCCTTGTTCGTAGACCGGGGTGACGTAGGCGTCGACCCAGTAGTGGTCGCCGTTCTTGCAGCGGTTTTTGACGATGCCGCGCCAGCTCTTGCCCTGTTTGATGGTGTCCCAAAGATCCTGGAAGGCCAGCGGCGGCATATCGGGGTGGCGCACCACGTTGTGGTTCTTGCCGATCAGCTCCTCTTCCGGGAAGCCGCTGACGTCGATGAAGTCCTGGTTGACGTAGGTGGTGATGCCTTTCAGGTCCGTGACGGAAATGATGGTGACATCTTCGCCATAACTGCGCTCCTGTTGGGTGACCGGGAGATTGACCTTCATGACGGCTCCTAATCGCGCGGCACCCTCCCTGTCGCCAGACGTTTTGTTCGCAATGTTCGTGTGATTGGTAACCGCCGTCCGCCGTGCGCGACGTCGATGCCAACCGCTGGCCGCGGTGCAAGCGTTCGGGCGGGACTCTCTGGCTGAATCGGCGGTTACCGGAATATCCGTGGGGACGGACTTAATCCCATCATCCGGGAATTTTGCTTATTAGGAAAATAAGAGATGCTTATGGATGATGCGGCGAGGATTTTTGCCGGTTAACTCGGAGTGAACGGCAAAAAAAACTGGAAGGCGGGGACGCCTTCCAATCCAAGGGGTATAACAATGTCTGGGTAAGGCACAGGATAGTAATCCATAGCAAATTAGTCAAGAACATTGTGACGTCGTCGCAGCTCGGGGAGGACGGGGCTCGCGAGGCGCACCGGCGGGGCGGACGCTGGAGCGAAAAATCAGGCCACTACGGCCAGATCGCGGCCCGCTTCCTTGGCGCGATACAGGCCCTTGTCGACGCGCTGCAGCAGCGCTTCGGCGCCCTCTCCCGGCGCCAATGTCGCCACGCCGATACTGACGGTGAAGCCGATCGGCTGGTCGTTGGGACCGCGCACCCGTGTCTTGTGGCAGGCGACACGGATGCGATTGGCAAACTCCAATGCCGCCTGTTCATCTTTCCCCGGCATGATGGCCAGAAACTCTTCGCCGCCGTAGCGACCGATAAGATTGATTCCCGGCAGTTCGCGGACCATCAAGCGGGCGAACACCTGCAGGACGAGATCGCCGGCAAGATGGCCGTAGGTGTCGTTGATGCGCTTGAACAGATCCAGATCCAGCAGCAGGACCGACAGCGTTTTTTCCGGTTCTTTGCCGCGCAGCACCTCCACATCGAGCCATTTGTTCAGCACCGCCCGGTTGACCAGGCCGGTGAGGGCGTCGCGGGTCGCTTCGCGGTAGAGTTGCAGCAGCATGTGCAGCTGCGCCAGTTCCGCCCACATGGCGATGGCGGCCAGTAGCGCCAGCAGCCAGATCTCGCCGAAGGCGCGTATGGTAAGCAACGTGCCGAACGCGATCTCGGTGCCGGCCACCACCAGTGCGATTGCGGCCGTATAGGCCAGACCTTCCAGTACGGTGAAGGGAAATACGGCCAGCAGTGAGACGATGAGATAGGGCAGGAAGGAGTAGCCCATCAACACCCCGACCTCCGGCACGTGGTCGTTGAGCACCAGGCGCGAACCGATGTAGAACAGCCCCGGGACCGCGATAAACAGGGCAACGCGCACACGCGCCAGCGTCAGACTGTGCGGCCGGCCGGTCCATAGCGCCAGCAGGACGAGGGCGATGCTGAAGGAGAGGCGCAATAGCAACATCTGCTGAAAGCTGTTGCCGTTCAGCAGCACCATATCCACCGGTATCCACAACGGCGCCAGCCCGGCGAACACCAAGGCAAGCAGGCGCATGCGCCGGTAGATGTATTCGGCGCGCGAGCCGTTGAAATCGCGCGAGTGATGGCTGGTATCGAGCAGATCCGGCAGCGAGGTTCGCAGCAACCAGCCGCGTAATCTGGGTTTCGGCTGCGTAATCACATCGTCCCGGTCGTAAGCGTCGGTGGTTGAGTCGACCGCGGTTTGCGCCGCCACGGCGTTGTTACCATTCTGCATAAGCGTGGCCGCCTTGGCCTCCCGATTCAGGCTACAGGTAGGCAGTATACAGCGGTCTCAACTCCTGTAGGGCCTCGTCCACCGCCAGCGGTAGTGTTTTTGCGTACATATCCAGCAGGATCAGCGCATTGACCGTCCCGTCCTCCCGGCCGGCGGCGCGCAGGCGCTCGGCCATGGCGCGGTTGACGGTTTCGACATTGCGGTACATGGCGACCAGACCGCGAAAACCGAGTTCCGCCGGCAACGCCTGTTGCTGACGAAAATATTGGCCCAGCAGGTACATGGTCGAGGCGCGATAAAGCGTTTCGGCTGCCGTCGCAAACGGCAGGTGAAAACGCGCCATGGGTTTGAGGAAGGCCATGTGAGGGCAGCCGCTGTTGGCGATAATCAGCCCCATCATGGCGCTGATGCCGTTTTGCGCCGTGGTGTGATTGAGGATGCGCCGCTCCGGCATGATCACCTCCACGTCCACTTCGTCATAGGAGAGTATGCCGTCGAGCATGCGCACCGGCCAGGCAAGCGCCTGTGCCAGCGGACAGAGCGGCGTCTGTTCCGGCTGCAGCGGGCAGTGGGCGCAGCGGTGGAAGTCGAGCCGGGTCCAAGGCGGCGGCGGCTCATCGCGCGGGCCGACCTGTTCCGCCCCGTCCGCATCCAGGCGGATGGGAAAGCGCAGCTCCCTGCCGTCCGCGAAGCGGAAAATATACTGTACCTCCAATTCCATGACTCGCCTCCTACGGTAAGCATATCAGCTTCGCCGCATGGCGCTGCGCGTCGCCTTCATCCGCTGCGCGACACCCGCCGGTCGGGTTGTTAGAATCGATGCATTACGCTATCGACCACAAGGGACGGACCATGACCAAACATTACGATCTGATCGCCATCGGTGCCGGCAGCGGCGGACTCTCCGCCGCCGAACGGGCGGCGATGTACGGCAAGAAGGCAGCGGTGATCGAGGCGGGGCGCATCGGCGGTACCTGCGTCAATATCGGCTGCGTGCCGAAAAAGGTGATGTGGAACGGGGCGTCGATCGCGGCGGCGTTGCGCGACGCCGCCGATTACGGCTTCGATGTCATGGTCAACGATTTCGATTGGGCACAACTGGTCGGTGCGCGCGAAGGTTACATCCGCAACATCAATGACTGGTATCGCACCTACCTCAAGGATTCCGATATCGATCTGATCGAAGGTTACGCGCGGTTCGTCGATCAGCGCACCGTCGAAGTGAACGGACAGCGTTACAGCGCCGATCACATCGTCATCGCGCCCGGCGGCAAGCCGTTGGTGCCGGCGATCCCGGGGGCCGAATACGGCATCACTTCCGACGGTTTTTTTGCGCTGCAGGCGCAGCCGCGTCGCGTTGCGGTGGTGGGCGCAGGCTATATCGCGGTGGAGTTGGCCGGACTCCTCAACTCGCTGGGCAGCGATGTCGATCTGTTGTTGCGGCGCCAGCATTTCCTCGCCAGTTTCGATGCCGTGCTGCGTGAGACCCTGATGGAGGAGATGGTTAACCACGGGGTCAATATCCTGCCCAATATCAATGTCGAGCGCGTCGAGAAAGGGGCGGACGGACAGCTCAAGCTGCACTGCGGCGGCGGCCATGAACTAGATGGTTTCGATACCGTCATCTGGGCCATCGGACGCGCCCCCAACAGCGCCGATCTGAATCTGGCGGCCGCCGGTATTGCGGCGGACGACAACGGCTACATCCCTACCGACGACTACCAGAATACCAATGTGGCGGGCATCTACGCGGTGGGTGACGTCACCGGCCGGGCGCAGTTGACGCCGGTCGCCATCGCCGCCGCGCGCCGTCTGGGCGATCGGCTGTTCGGCGGCCAGAGCGAGCGCAAGCTCGATTACGAGAACATCCCCACGGTGGTGTTCAGCCATCCGCCCATCGCTACCGTCGGGTTGTCGGAAGGCGAGGCGCGGCAACTGCACGGCGATGCGGTCAAGGTGTATCAGACCCGCTTCACGCCGATGTACCACGCCTTCGCCCGCCACGGTTCCAAGACCGCGATGAAACTGGTCTGTGTCGGCGTGCAGGAAAAGGTGGTCGGCTGCCACATCATCGGTCAAGGCGCCGATGAAATGCTGCAGGGCTTTGCGGTGGCCATCAAGATGGGCGCCACCAAGCGCGACTTCGACAATACGGTGGCGATCCATCCCACCAGCGCCGAAGAGCTGGTGACGATGAGGTAGAAACCGGTTCCGGGTTCCGGGCTCTTTCGTGGGTCGGGCTTCAGCCCGACAAGGAGCTTCGGGGTAATATCGCTGTCGGGCTGAAGCCCGACCCACATTTGAATGGGGTTCCGCCGTTGCCTCGGAACCCGGAACTCGGAACTTATGTAATGTCCCTCCGCCCCTACCAACAGCAATCCCCCACCGTTGCCGCGAGCGCCTACGTCGATCCGGCGGCGATCGTGATCGGCGACGTGGTCATCGGCGCCGACAGTTCGCTGTGGCCGATGGCGGTGGCGCGCGGCGACGTCAACTTCATCCGCATCGGTGCGCGCAGCAATATCCAGGACGGCAGCGTGCTGCATGTCACCCACGCGCGTGGCGACCAGGCGGGTCATCCGCTGCTGATCGGCGATGAGGTGACGGTCGGCCACAACGTGACGCTGCACGGCTGCAGCATCGGTGACCGCTGTCTCATCGGCATGGCGTCGACGGTCCTCGACGGCGCGGTGCTGGAGCCCTATGTGCTGCTCGGCGCCGGCAGTCTGGTGCCGCCCGGCAAGCGGCTGGAGGGGGCTATCTATGGCTCGGCAGTCCGGTGCGGCGGGCGCGGCCGCTGACGGTCGCGGAGCGGGAACAGTTCGAATATTCGGCGCTGCACTACGTCCGGCTGAAAGAGCGCTATTTGGCCGGTTGAGGTATGCGCCGCCCGGTTTTTGTGCTTCTATTACCGAACCGTGCTATCTGGCACTGAACCCGCAAGGGGGCGACATGGATGTATTCGTAGGGAATCTGCATGATGCGGTCGCCTATCGCGACGTGGCTCTGCTGTTCAGGGATTTCAAGCAACCGCCCGTCAATCTGGTGGTGAGGACGCAGGCCGA
>CAYQWR010000118.1:0-4504 GCA_964421235.1 uncultured Thiohalomonas sp.
GCCGGCGGTGACCAGACCCCAACCGTCGGGGTCGCCCCCGAGGCAGGCGAGGCGCACCTCCTGGTCGTCCCGCAGCGGGGCATGCCAGCCGTGGGCCGGGCGGTCGGCGGTGGCGGCACCGGCGTAGGGGGCGAGGCGGCGCAGGGTGGGGCCGTCGGCGCCGAGCTGGCGAAACAGGGTGCGCAGGCGGTAGCGACCGGCCTCGTCGAGCTGGGCGTAGGGGCCGTCGGCCTGGACGCGGGCGGCGTAGAGCAGCGGCGGGTTGGGGCGCAGTTTGGGCTCGGGCGGACGCCAGGGCAGCGCGGCGGGCCAGAGGTGGACGCGGTTGCGGTAGCTGAGGGTGGCGTCGCCCAGGCCTGGTGTGCCGACCGCGTCGGTGAAGTGCTCGACGGCGAGGACCAGATAGTCGCCGCTGTGGCGGCGGTCGAAGGCGTCGGCGTCGAAGCTGAGCTGCCAGCCGGGGATGGGGCCGGCGTCGGTGGTGTCGACGATGAGCTCCTGGGACTCGCAGCGCAGACGCTCGGCCATGCGCCGGGCGCGGGCCTCGACGGCGGCGGAGTCGGGCAGACCGTAGGCGAAACGCTGTACGTCGCCTTGGGCGGCGGGGGCATTGCTGGCGGCGAGGGCGGTGTGCAGGGTGCCGTCGGGCAGGTGGGCGCGCAGCTGTACCCGGGCGGCGACCTGGCGGGCGCTGGCGCGCAGGCGGTAGACGCCGACATCCTGGCTGCCCCAGCCGCCGGCGGCGCGGCACAGTAGCGGGCGATCGACCACCTTGCCCTGGCCGGGGCCATCGCCCAGACGCAGCAGCTCGTGGCCGTCGGCCTCATCCAGCCAGTAGAACAGACCGGCGCGGGCGAGGGCGCGGTGCAGCAGGTCGCTGTCGGTTTCGCTG
Organism: uncultured Thiohalomonas sp.; assembly: GCA_964421235.1. Classification (GTDB taxonomy): domain Bacteria; phylum Pseudomonadota; class Gammaproteobacteria; order Thiohalomonadales; family Thiohalomonadaceae; genus Sulfurivermis. The sequence goes on from CAYQWR010000118.1 coordinate 893, forward strand.
GCTTGGAGCACAGCGGCGGCCGGTGCGTAGCGGCCGACGGCGCGCACGTCGAGGCGGGCCGGGTCGATAGCGTGGTCGGCGAGCAGTTGACGAACGACGTCAATGGGGCTGTGGCCGACCAGCAGCCGGGTCTGCTGACGCAGGGTCAGACGGTGCAGCGCGGAAGTGACGGCAACGTCGCTGCGCACCCGGCCGTCGGGCAGGGTGTCGCGGGTCTGCACGGAGCTGACGATGCCGGCGATGGTACGGCTGCGGCCGAGGTTGTCTTCAAGGCGCAAGGTGCAGGCGGCACCGGGCAGTGCGGCGGCGGTGGGCAGGTCGGGCAGAGCGAGGGTGAGGTCGTAGCGCGGCAGCTGCGAGATGCTCTCGTGGCCGCTGAAGGCCAGTACCTGATAGTCGCCGCCGTCGAGGGTGCAGCGGATGCGGATGTGGTGAGTGGGTATGCCTGCGGGCACGCTGACGACCTCCATGTAGCGCTAAGAAAATCGCTCATCCATTTTGAGCGCGACGATGTATATCACCGTCGTCTATCGAGCGCAACTGGTTAGATAGAGTTTTGTGATGCAACGCACAAAACGATCGCGGCCGTATGCGGAGTCCCGCATGGTGTGGACGGTCATCAACATGATGAAGACGATGAGCCATCGCTGCGATAAGGCGTAAAATCTCGTGCGCCGTGGCATCGTCTCCGCGCGTTAATGGATAATACATTTAGAGCGCGCCCACGCGCGCGAACCAAAAATGCAAATCGTTTTGGTGGAAGACTCCCTTCAAGCGCCCTTCACACCACGCAGGGGTGTACGCGTTGACATCCACTTGCGAGGACTGGTATATATCTGCTCGCTTCGTCGATACGACGACTGCAAACGCTACATCACACCGACATATCGGCCGCAACGCAGACATCGCGGCTGATGTGAACGTCGCCGAAGCCATCCACAGATGTGATGGCGTAGCGTGCCAGGGAAATGAATTTTTTAAGGGAACGGCACAGTCATGGATGAGAAGTACTCGATATCTCCTGATTCAGGACATGAACCGCTCACAACCGAAAGTCGTCCGTCGGCAATGCCGAGGGACGCTGCATTCGATGTGCTGATCGGCGGACTCGCACGGCTTATCGAAGGACAGCGGCGTTTCGCGGCCGAATTCGGATTGCACGACGAGCGTGTGTTCATGGATGGATTCGAGTGCTTCAAGGGACGCGACATCAACATCGTTTTGCGTACATGGCTGTTTGACGAATCGCAAGGGGCTGAGCGTTTCGCGGCCCTGTTCGACGATCTGTATACGCATCAGCTGGCATTGATCGCTGCGATGGATGGCGTGGCTTTGCAGGCGATTCGCACTTCGCGCCGCGCCAACTGGTGGACTCGCCACGGCAGTGTATGGTGGAAGTGGCTTCGCGATGCGATGACGGGGCGGGCGCATGCGACGTTCGACGCGCTGGAGCGCGATCAGGGACATCGCTATCGCGAAGTGGTCATGCCGGGTTTGGTGGCGGGCTATACGCAGCCGCGCGGCTCGGCTGAATGCCGTGTAACGAACGAGGATGGGATAGAGGCGAAATGATGAAAAATATTTTCCTTGGTATCCGTTTGCTGGCTGTGTTTGCCGTTATCGCGATTGCCGGATGCAGTTCGCCCGGTGTCAGTTTCGATATCTCATCCACGGCAAACCTGAATATGGGACGCGATGGCCGTCCTCTGCCGGTGGTGGTTCGTGTATATCAGCTTTCCGATTCTAAGAACTTCGAAAATGCGTCTTTCTCCCAGATGTGGAAGAGCGATATTGCAACCCTGGGCGATTCGGCCTTGACCCGGCAAGAAGTGGTCATTGCGCCGGGCTCCACCAAAACGGTGGAGATGCCGAAAAACGATCTTGCGAAATATGTCGGCGTGGTGGCCCTGTTTCACCATCCGGAGCGGGATAAATGGCGCGCGCTGACGCCGCTTTCTCACGGTTATCTGGCGCGAAAATTCTCCAGCACCGTGACGGTGAACCTGAGCAGCAGGTCCGTGAATATCGCTAATTAGGGTTAACGGTAAACAATTCCGACGGCGGCACGGGCAACCGGCCGGCGGCGGGGATTCTGAGTTCAAGGAAGGGGCGGGGGAATGAATACTGTTCTTCCGGAAATTTAAGGGATTTTCAGGATTTTTTCGTGGCGCGGGATCGTGCTTACGTGAAGGGATGCGGTAGCGATGAAGGCACATCGAAAAGTAGTATGGGCGGAAGGCATATTTCTCGGTCAGCAGCATTTCCAGCAATGGGAACGTTATTTCGAGAACGTACACGTTACCGCCCAACGGGCACTCCATCCGTTTGGATGGGGGCTGATCTCCCACAGCTACGACGAAGAGTCACTGGATCGCGGAATATTCCGGCTTCGTTCCTGCGCTGCAGTCTTTCCCAATGGGGTGGTCGCAAACTATACGGAGACCGAGGATGGTCCGCTGACCTACGACCTGAGTCGTAGTGGCGAACTTGAAATCGATCTCTATCTCTGCCTCCCCGCCAATCGCCAGGTAGCCGGCGTTCTGGGCTATCGCGATCACCGCCTACCCGCCTGGGTGGTGGATTACCGTTCCGTGGAAGACGACAACGACCCGGAGCGGGAGCGGGAGGTGGCTGTCGCCAAGGCGAATCTGATGCTACTGACAGGCTCCGATTCGCTGGATAACGTGTCGAGCCTGCATCTGGCAAAATTGATTTCACTGGGTGACGGTCGCTACCGTGTCGCCGATACCCACATCCCGCCCAGCGTACATCTCGGCACATCCCCCATATTGCGCAAACAGAGCCAACGCCTGGTGGAGCTGTTCGAGGCAAAGAGCCGGCTGATCAGCGAACACCTCGGCGGCGAAGGCGCGGGCCGCGATTTGACTCACGGCGAGCTGGGCGGATTCCTGTTGTTGCAGACATTGCGCCGCGGTTTGCCGGAATTCCGGCATATGGCGAAAAATCCCGACACTCATCCGGAGCGAATGTATCTGGCGCTGGCGCGGGTCGTCGAAGAACTGGGTACCTTCGGGGGTGAGGCGGACGACGGTGCGCGGATCGCCGAGGTGCCGCCGTATCAGCACGATAATCTCGGCGAAATGTTTTCTGTTCTCGACCGAATGCTGCTGCAGCGTATTGAGCAGGGTACACCCACCAAGTCGGCGCAAATCCGGTTTAACCGTGCCAACGAGAATCAGTATGAGGCGGACAGTATCGACAGCAGAGTGCTGACAGACTCCAGCTTCTATCTGGCGGTCTTCTCCGATATGGATGGCACCGACTGGATCTCGGCGTTTGCACGCCTAGCCAAGGTCTCCTCACGCAATACCCTCGGCATGGTGATTTCTTCCGCCCTGCCCGGGGTTCGACTGGTCCACACGCAACGGCCGCCATCAAAACTGTCGGTCCGCGCCGGCTACGAATATTTCCGTCTGGAACCCAAGGGCGACTATTGGGACAGCGTCGTGGAAGACCAGAGCATCGCGCTGTTTGTGCCGCGCGATTTCGTGAAGGCAAAGATCGAGCTTCTTACTGTTCAGGAGTAATTTTGGATGAACCGCGACGCTCATAAAGAGCCGTTTACCAATTCGTTGTTGGAGTGCGCCTCCG
>CAYQWR010000118.1:4514-8787 GCA_964421235.1 uncultured Thiohalomonas sp.
TCGCATTGATTGCGCCTTTCCGTTCGGAGCAGCGCGGCGCGAATCTCCCGGAAGATTATCGGACTTCTATCGTCGCGGCATTCGACATTTTTGACCGCATGGCATTTGACCATCAAATTCCCCATTCGCCGGTTCAGGACGCGAAACTGGCGCTGGCCGCGTACATCGACGAGACCGTGCTGTCATCGGATTGGCCGGGGCGTTTGAGCTGGATGGAACGTCCGCTGCAAATGGAACTGTTCGGTGAGCATCTGGCCGGGGAGAAATTCTACAGCAGGTTGGCGGAGCTGCGGCAGGGTGGCGAATCCAACGTGAATCTTCTTGAGCTGTTTTACGTCTGTCTGCAGCTGGGTTTCGAAGGCATATATCGTATCCGCGGCCTGGAACAGTTGATGGCGTTGCAGGTCGATTTGCGTCGTCAGATCGAGGATTACCGCGGATTGCGCGACGTGACGCTGGCGCCCGACGGCATCCCCGACGACTCGTTTTTCGGCAGGGTGCGCCGTGAAGTCCCTTATTGGGTCGTCGCGGCAGTATCCGCGGCGATCATTATTGTGATTTACGCGGGATATGGCGTTGCCACCAGTACGGTGGTCAGCGGCAGCGGTGATGCGATAGCGAATGCCAAGGCGCTGGTTGTCAAGTCGATGGCGGGTGAATCGCCGATGCTAGGAGAAGGGCAATGAGGCTGGCGTTGTTGCAGCGCATTTTTTCGGTCGTGCTGAGTCGCGCCGGCTCGCGAGTGGCGGGTTTCGTTGTATTACTCGCTATCATCTGGCTTGCGGGTCCGTACGTGGGTCTCAAGACCGTGGCGGCACGGCTGATTACCATCGGAATCGTTCTGGCTGTAGTGGTGCTGGTGTGGCTGGCAGTGACCTGGACCGTCAGGGTTCGCGGACAGCGACTCGGCAAGGCGTTGAGCGAATCGAAGGGCGGTGCCAACGATCTGGAACTCGAAGCACTCAACGAAAAGTTCAAGGACGCCGTCGCCTCGATAAAGGCTTCCGATCTCGGGATGAAGTACCGGGGAAGCGCGGCCCTGTATGCACTGCCCTGGTACATGATCATCGGACCGTCAGCCGCCGGCAAGAGTACCTTGCTGCGCAATTCCGGCCTGCATTTTCCCTATGCTCATCAGACCGACACCCACATCCAGGGTATCGGCGGCACCCGCAACTGCGACTGGTGGTTTTCGGACGAAGCGGTGATTCTCGACACTGCAGGTCGTTATACGACCGAGTCCGATGATCGCGAGGAGTGGTACTCTTTTCTTACGCTGTTGGCGAAGTTTCGCAGGCGCCGTCCGATTAACGGCGTTATCGTCGCCTTGAGCATGGAAGACATCCTGACGGCCGACGACAACGCACTGGAACAGCACGTCAAGATCATTCGTGAACGCCTGAGCGAATTGACACGCAATTTGGGCCTGGTCTTTCCGGTTTATGTCGTCTTCACCAAAGTGGATCTATTAAGCGGATTTGATGCCTTTTTTGGCGAAATGGACGCGCCGGGACGGGAACAGGTGTGGGGCGTTGCACTCAAGCCGTCTGAAGACGCCGATGGCGTAGCGGCGGAATTCGAAGAAAAGATGAACACCGTGGTGGCGCGCATCGGCGACCTGCGGTTGCACAAGATGTCGATGCAGCGCCGCCCGGACTTGAAGTGGGAACTTTTCGACTTTCCGTCACAGTTCCGCGCCGCTTCGGAGCGGGTAGTGGATTTCGTATCCCTGTTGGTGAAGTCGAATCCTTACCAGGACAGCCCCAATTTCGCGGGGGTCTATTTTACCTCGGGAACCCAGGAAGGCACTCCGCTGCAACGGATTATCGGCGGTCTGCGCCAGGCATTCGGTTACCGGGAAGATACGGCTGGCGCGACAGCGGCCCATGAAATAAAGCCATTCTTTATTCGCAACCTGTTTACCCGCGTCATATTTCCAAATGCCAACGCGGTTGGGCGTACCCGCAAAGGCGTGCTGATCAATCGTGGCATGAAGTCGGCGGCGATCACTGCCGGGATTGGTATTGTCGCCGCGGTGACACTGGGTCTGATAGCGGCTTTCGGTGTAAACAGCGTTTTGATACACAATCTGCAGAAGTCGGCGAGCTACTTTTCCAGTGTAATTACCGACCAGGGAAGCGGGGCAAGTAGCCGCGCGGCCGCATTGCAACAGTTGGCGGTTCAGTACGCCGCACTTCAGCATCATGAAAGCACCAGCATCTGGTTCATGCGTTTCGGCGGCTACTTCAATACCAGAATTCTTGGTCCGGTAGAGGACGAGATCGTCGCCTATCTGGAGCCTGCCCTGCTCAATCCACTCGGTCTGCATCTTGAGGAAGCGCTTCGTGCCAAGCATGTGCAATGGGCGGGTGCGGATGATGCCGCCCGCGAGGCCATTCGTAACGAATATTACGACGATCTGAAGTACTACCTGATGCTGAGCGATCCCAGCGAAATTGACCCCTCGGATCTGCGCAAGGCAATGGCCGATTTCATCGTGCACAGCAATATTCTCCCCAACAACGGCGATACGGTTGCCAACGGTGGAGAAAGCGACGTCATGAAAAAGGCCACCGTACTGGCGGATATTTATGTGCGTCACATGCTTCTTCCCAGCACCGATGCGCGCGCCGCCAAACACTGGAAGAGCGACGACGATGTGATTCGCGCCGCCCGTGAGCAGTTGCGTACTGATCCGGTTCCGGCGGAGCTCTATGCGCAAATGGTTGAACGCGGGCATAGCGTAGTTGGTGATCTTTCGGTTGCCAAGTTGCTTGGCAATCGTTACGGATCGCTGATCTGGAGCCAGAAAAAACTGCCGGCGATGTACACCAAAAAGGGCATGAATGACTTCTTCCTACCGGAACTCGACAAGGTAGTGACTGCCGTTACCAAAGGCGACTGGGTTCTGGACGGTAAAATGGCCATCGCGAGCAAGGGCGAGAATAAGGAAAATGCCAAGCTTGCAAAGTTGCTGAAGCAGCAGATTAAACAGCTATACTTCCGCGACTATCGTCAGGCGTGGTTCAATTTTCTGGCGTCCTTCCGTGTCGGCCGGTTCTATACGGTGCGCAATGCGGCACAACAACTGCTGATGTTGGCGCGTAAAGACGGACCGTTGGTCGCCCTGACACGTACTGCTACCGACAATCTCAATATCCCCGAGTTTGCGCCGAGTCTGGTAAAGAATGCCGCCTCCAAGGCGACCGATGATCCGGATTCGCAGGGCCAGAATCAGGTAATGATAGATTTCCGCCGTGTCGTCGCGCCGACGGAGGGACAGCCGGTCAGCGAACGCATGTCCCAGTATCTGACCCTGTTGACGACCATTCAGGGCGAAATGGAAGCGCTCTCGGCTGCCAGCGATCCGTCGCGTGACTCACGCAAATATGCGACCAAACTTCTGTCCGGTCAGGGGATTGATTCGGAGATCTACAAGGCGTGGGTGACGGTATCGAGTCTGTTGGGCGGTATCGACATCAGCGTCAAGACGGCGGTGGAGCCGATCTTCAAAGAGCCGATACGCGAGGCGTGGCGAGCCGTCATCGATCAGGCGTCACACGATGTCGACAATGACTGGCGTACCGACGTGATGCAGCCCTATACCCATCGTCTGCAGGGAAGCTTTCCGTTCGACCGTAAGGGAACAGATGCCGCGCTGGCCGATGTGGAGGACTTCTTCAGGCCCGACAGCGGAACGCTATGGAGTTTTGTGCATAACAATCTCGATGCGTTTGTGGAGCAGGACAATGGCCAATGGGAAGCTCGGCAGTGGCTGGGTATAGGATTCTCCTTTTCCCCGGCGTTCCTCTCTTCACTTAAGGATGCAGGCAACATCAGCAGTGCGCTGTTCAGTCGCGGCAGCGATCATGCATCGATAAGCTACTACGTCTATCCGATTCCTTCTTCCGGGTTGTCGGAAACGCTGATTGAAAGTAATGGTGAGTCGTATCGTTATCGCAACGAGCCGCAAGAGTGGCGTCAGTTCAAATGGCCGGGCGACGGCGATACCTTGGGCGCCAAGATAAGAGGGATATCGATGAGCGGTGCCCAGGAGGCGGATCTTTCAGCCGACGGAGTATGGGGACTTTTCCGCCTGATTTCGGAAGCGAATTTAAGCAGGATTGGCGGCAATGAATACCTTGCGGAATGGAAGCTGAAGTCGCCCGGCGGGCAGCACATTAATGTGAAATTTGAGTTGCGGGCCGATCGCAAGGCCAACGTATTCAGTACCGGCCTGCTGCGTGGATTCCAACTGCCGGATTCGCCGTTT
>CAYQWR010000119.1:0-8700 GCA_964421235.1 uncultured Thiohalomonas sp.
CTGGCAGGAGAGCCTGCCGTCGGCGACATAGAATTGAAAGAAGGCGTGGCACGGCGGCAGCGCCATCTGTTCGATCTGCGCCACATTCCAGGCGGAGACGATGATGCGGCGCGAATCGGGGTTGTTTTTGATCTGGTCGATCACCTGGCTGATCTGATCGATGTGACCGCCGCCCGGCGCCGGCCAGGAGCGCCACTGGTAACCGTACACCGGCCCCAGTTCGCCGTTGGGGTCGGCCCACTCATCCCAGATGCTGACGCCGTTGTCGTGCAGATACTTGATGTTGGTATCGCCGCGCAGAAACCACAGCAATTCATGGATGATCGATTTCAGGTGCAGTTTCTTGGTGGTAACCACGGGAAAGCCCTGGCCGAGGTCGAAACGCATCTGGTGGCCAAACACGCTGACGGTGCCGGTGCCGGTGCGATCCGCCTTGGCGTTGCCGTGCTCCAGCACATGGCGCATCAAATCGAGATACTGTTTCATCTTTTCCTCTTCTTTCTACGCGGTCTTGCGCCACGCCGGTAAGCCAGCGTCATCAGCACGATGCCCACCGCCAGCAGCGGCAGCGACAGCAGTTGTCCCATGGTGAGCCAGCCGAAGGCCAGATAGCCAAGCTGGGGATCCGGCACGCGAATAAATTCCACCGCAAAGCGGAACACCGCGTAACAGATGGCGAACAGGCCCGAGACGGCCATGGTCGGGCGCGGCTTGTTGGAATAGAGCCACAGGATCACGAACAGGGCGACGCCTTCCAGTGCGAATTCGTACAGCTGCGAGGGATGGCGCGGCAGCGGTCCGCCGGTCGGGAACACCATGGCCCACGGCACGTCGCTCACCTTGCCCCACAGTTCGCCGTTGATGAAGTTGCCGATGCGACCGGCGCCGAGACCGACCGGCACCAGCGGCGCGACGAAGTCGACGACATCGAAATAGGGTATCCGGTAGCGGCGCGCGAACATTGCCAGCGCGATCAGCACGCCGATCAGACCGCCGTGGAACGACATGCCGCCGTCCCACACCTTGAACAGGGACAGCGGATTGTGCAGAAACACCGGCAGGTCGTAGAACAGCATGTAACCGATGCGACCGCCCAGTACCACGCCCAGGGCACCGTAGAACAGCAGGTCATCGACCTGCAGCGGCGTCATCACCGCGCCGGCGCGACGGGCGCGCAGCCGTCCCAGCCACCAGGCGAGGGAAAAACCGAGCAGATACATCAAGCCGTACCAATGGACCTTGAGCGGTCCGAGCTGCACGGCGATGGGATTGATTTTCGGATAGGGCAGCATAGGTCGAGTATACGGGTTAATGGGTTTTGGCGGCAGGGCGGACCCGGCGTCCGCCCGTCACATCATCACGGCGCGACCGATGAAACATTTGATGTAGTCGGTCTCGGCGATGGCCGGGTGCACCGGGTGATCCGGCCCCTGATGTCCCTGCTCCAGGATTTGCAACTGCCGGTCCAAATGGCGTGCCGACTGGTGCAGCAGATCGAGGAACACGTCGCGCTGCAAATGATAGGAGCAGGAGGCGGAGACCAGGATGCCGTCCTTGCCCAGCAGTTGCAGCGCCGCCTGGTTGAGCCGGCGGTAGGCCTGGATCCCCTCCTTGGCGTCCTTCTTGCGCTTGATGAAGGCGGGCGGGTCGACGATCACCACGTCGAACTGGGCCCGTTCGGCACGCAGCGCCTTGAGCGCCTCGAAGGCGTCGCCCTCGATGGTCTCGACCCGGTCCGCCGCATCGTTCAGCGCGGCGTTGCGCTGCACCTGGTCCAGCGCCCGCGCCGAGGCGTCGACGCAGGTGACCTGGGCGGCCCCGGCCACGGCCGCGGCCATGCCCCAGGCGCCGATGTAGCTGAACACGTCCAGCACCCGCGCCCCGCGCACGTAGCGCTGCATCCGCGCCCGGTTGTCGCGGTGATCGTAGTACCAGCCGGTCTTCTGGCCGGTGAGCAGCGGCGCCTCGAAACGGGCGCCGTTCTCCTCGACCACCACCGACTCGGGCGCCTCGCCGAGCGCGTTCTCCACGTAGCTCTCCAGCCCCTCCAGCGCCCGCGCCGGGCTGTCGTTGCGCAGCAGGATCACCCGCGGTTTCACCGCCTTCTCCAGCGCCGCCACCACGTCCGCTTTCAGCACCTCCATCCCGGCGGTATTGATCTGTACCGCCAGCACGTCGTCGAACCGGTCCACCACCAGGCCCGGCAGGCCGTCGCTCTCACCGTAAACCAGACGGTAGTAAGGCTGGGCGAACATGCGCTGGCGCAACGACAGGGCGATGTTGAGCCGATGCACCAGCAGCGATCGATCCAGCATCTGCGCCGGGTCGCGGCTGACCAGCCGCGCGCAGATCAGTGAGTGAGGATTCACATAAGCGCTGCCCAGCAGCTTGCCGTCGTGCCCCTGGACCTGCACCGGCTGACCGGCGCTGAAGGCGGTGAGCGGCGTGCGCGCCACGTCCACCTCGTTGCTGAACACCCAGACATGTCCCTGGCGCAGGCGGCGCTCTTCGTTTTTCTTGAGAATCAGGCGGGCGACTTCCATGGGGCATATCCGGCAGGCAGCAAAAGGAGGCCGGCATTATCGCAGAAAGCGGCGGCTGCCCGCACCGCCCTGGGCATCGACGGGGAAGTCGATTATAGTTGACTGCATTAGTCAACCATAGGCCGTCACCATGCGCAACACCCGCTTCGCCAACCGCCTCAGCCATGAAACCAGCCCCTACCTGCTGCAGCACGCGCACAATCCGGTGGAGTGGTATCCGTGGGGCGAAGAGGCGCTCGCCCGGGCCCGGCGCGAGAACCGGCCGATCCTGCTGTCCATCGGTTACTCCGCCTGCCACTGGTGCCATGTCATGGCCCACGAGTCGTTCGAGGACGAAGCCACCGCCGAGGTCATGAACGCGCTGTTCGTCAATATCAAGGTGGACCGCGAGGAGCGCCCCGATCTGGACCGCATCTATCAGTCCGCGCACCAACTGCTGACCGGGCGCGGCGGCGGCTGGCCGCTCACCATGTTCCTCACACCCGAGCAGATCCCCTTCTTCGGCGGCACCTACTTCCCGCCGCAACCGCGCCACGGCCTGCCGGCGTTCCGCGACGCCCTGCGCCGCGTCGCCGCCTTCTATCATGAACACGGCGACCGGGTGGCGGAGCAGAACCAGTCGCTGCTGCACGCCCTGGCCCAAACCGTCACCCGCGGCGACGGACCGGGCCGGCTCGATGCCCGGCCGCTGGGCCAGGCGCGCGAGCAGCTCGCCGCCGCCTACGACGCGCGCCATCACGGTTTCGGCGCGGCACCCAAGTTCCCCCACCCCACCAACCTGGAATTCCTGCTGCAACGCGACGACGCGGAGGCGCAGCGCATGGCCCTCGACACCCTGCGGGCCATGGCCCATGGCGGCCTCCAGGACCAGTTGGGCGGCGGCTTCTTCCGTTACTCGGTGGACGAACGCTGGGCGATACCCCACTTCGAGAAGATGCTCTACGACAACGGCCCGCTGCTGGGGCTCTACGCCGACGCCTGGCAGGTGAGCGGCGACGGTTATTTCGCCGAGGTGGCGGCGGCCATCGGCGATTGGGTAGTGCGCGAGATGGAGCAGCCGCAAGGCGGCTATTACGCCACCCAGGACGCCGACAGCGACGGCGGCGAGGGTCGCTTCTACCTGTGGGATACAACGGCGCTGCGCGAATTGCTGACCGCTGACGAATTCCGGGTGGCCGCAGCCTATTACGGCCTGGATCACGGCGCCAACTTCGAGGGATTATGGCACCTCCGGGTGGCGGCGCCGCTGGCCGGTGTCGCCGCCGCGCAGGGAATCGACGCAACGCGCGCCGGCACACTGCTGGCCGCGGCGCAGGAGCGCATGCGCAAGACGCGCAGCGAACGCCCGGCGCCCGGCCGCGACGACAAGGTCATCGCCGCCTGGAACGGCCTGATGATCAAGGGCATGGCCAGCGCCGGCCGCCGCCTCGGCCGCTCCGATTTCGTCGCCTCGGCCCAGCGCGCGGTCGATTTCATCCGCGGCCACATGCTGCGCGACGGCCGCCTGTTCGCCACCTGGAAAGACGGGCAGGCGCGCCATGCCGGCTATCTGGACGACTACGCCTTCCTGCTCGACGGCGTGCTGGAGCTGCTGCAGGCCCAGTGGCGCGACGCCGACATGCACTTCGCGCTGACTCTGGCGGAGAGGTTGCTCGATGCGTTCGAAGATGAATCGCACGGCGGCTTCTTCTTCACCGCCGACGACCACGAAGCGCTGATCCACCGCCCCAAACCGCTGGCCGACGAAGCCATCCCCTCCGGCAACGGCAGCGCCGCCCGCGCCCTCTCCCGGCTCGGCCACCTCACCGGCAATCTGGCTTATCTCGACGCGGCGGAGAAGACGGTACGCAACGCCTGGCCCGCCCTCGCCGCATCGCCCCATGCCCACGCCACCCTGTTGCTGGCGCTGGAGGAGCTGCTGGTACCGCACTCCATCCTGGTGCTGCGCGGCACGGCGACGGCGACGGCGGCGTGGCAGCGCCATCTGGAGGGCTCCTATCGCCCCCGGCTCTACAGCGTCGCGATCCCGTCACCGGCGCTCGAACTGCCGGGACTGCTGGCCGAACGCCCCGTCGGCACGGCGCCGGTCACGGCCTATCTGTGCAGCGGCGCGCACTGTCATGCACCGCTCGACAATCGCGACGCACTGGAACAGACGCTACGTCAAATTGGCGTTACCGCCGCCTGACCCGCCGCGGTTTAGTCGTCGCAATTCACCGTCAACCTGTGTGAGAATGGCTGACGGTCGGCACACCGTCAGCCATTTCCCCCCTGGCGCGGCGGCGATAACGATAACGACACTGCGCACGGCACGCCGACCTCGACCGTGTGCGCAATACATCGCTATGTTACGGCCGAAAACAATAACTGGGTTGATCCTCACCGCGGCGTTCGCGGTGTCGCTCATTCTATTCGTGGGCATATACAGTGCCACCATCCGTGTCTATGACCACGCCGTGCGCGACAGCGCCGTCACCGTCTCCGATACGCTGGCGCAAGGCACCTTCAACGCCATGTTCCAGATCATGCGGCGCGGCTGGACCCGCCCGCAATTGGACGAGTTCATCAATGCCATCAAGAAATCCCGGCAAGGCAGTCCTTACGCCGTCACCATCTATCGCGGCAACATCGTCAAAGCGCTGTTCGGTCCGATCAAACAACCGCCGTTCGACACGCTGATCGACCAGGCCTTTCAAACCGCCAAACCGCAAAATGAGACGGTCGGCGACGACATCCGCTACATCTATCCGCTCAAGGCCCGTAGCGAATGCCTGCGCTGTCACATCAACGCCCGCAGCGGCGATGTGCTCGGCGTCATCGAGGTCAAACAGCCGCTGGCGCCGCTCATCGGCAAGGCCGAGAGCCGCCTGCTGCTGCAGTTGCTGCTGATTGCCCCGCTGCCGTTCATGGTCGCACTCGGCGTCGCCCTGATGCTGAACCGGCGCATCAAGGGCTCCCTGGCGCTACTACAAGGCAACATCGATGCGGTCAATCACGTATCCGATCTGACCGACATCGAGATGCAGCACGTCGACCTCGGTTTCAACGAACTCAACGAATTGTTCGTCAAGGTGGAACAACTGGCGAAAAAATTGCGTTCGGTCGCCGTCGACAAGGAGCTGCTGGAGTTCGAGATCCGGCTGCTGGAGAAATTCGTCATCACCTCCGAGGTCGTCCGGGACTGGCGCGAATATGTCGGCTACCTGATGAGCGACATCAACAAGGTGATCCATGCCTATACCCTGTTTTCCATCTTCAAGGTGGACGACGAGCTGTTTGATCTGGAGGTGTTCTGGATCGGTCCGCCCAACGAGTCCACACGTCTGCAGATGGAGACCGCGCTGCGGCACATCCTCCGGCAAAGCAACTATTTCAGCGACGTCTCCACCCTGACCATCAACCACAACGTCGCCCAACCCGACCACCCCGAGGTGGTACTGAACGAGGCCGAGATCGATCTGCAAACCAAGACCCTGTTCGTCGACACGCCGAAGATCGGCGGCATCGTCGGCATCGGCGTACACGCCGGTCTGAAGCGCGACGAGATGCGCATGCTGGTGATCGAAAGCATCCTCTCCACGCTGCTCAACGTGGTCGGTTCGGTCAAGGCGATCTACAAATACACCAAGGATCTGGAGTTCTACGCCACCCGCGACCCGCTCACCAACCTCTACAACCAGCGGCTGTTCTGGGAGATGCTCGGGTATGAGGTGAATCGCGCCGAACGCCATGAATACCAGTTCGCCGTGCTGGTCATCGATCTCGACAACTTCAAGGTCATCAACGACAGCTACGGCCACGCCTTCGGCGACCGATTCCTGCAGGAATTCGCCGGCTGCATCCACAGCGCGTTGCGCACCGGCGATGTATTGGCACGCTACGGCGGCGACGAATTCGTGGTGGTGTTGCCGGAAACGGGGCCGGAGCAGGCCTACGCCGTCGCCGAACGCATCAACAACAACGGCAACGAACTGGTATTGGAGGCGCCGGACCTGTCGCGGGTCAAGGCCACCGTATCCATCGGCATCGCCATCTATCCCACCCACGCCACCGATCCCAAGGACCTGTTCCTGTTCGCCGACAACATGATGTACAAGGCGAAGACCAACGGCAAAAACCGCATCGGCCTTCCCACTGAAACCGACGTGGTGGAGGTGTTCCGCAGTATCGGCGAGAAGAGCATCGTCATCGCCAATGCCATCGAAGAGAAGCGCATCATCCCCTACTTCCAGCCCATCCTGGACGTCAAACACAACACCGTCGAGGCCTATGAGGTGTTGAGCCGCATCGAACTGGAGGATGAGCGGATACTCGGTGCCCACGAATTCATCGAGATCGCCGAGAAGACCGGTTTGATTCACCGCCTTGATTACATCGTGATGGAAAAGGCGTTTCAAAAGATTAACGACGTCGGCTACCACGGCAAGCTGTTCATCAACCTGTCGCCGCGGGCGCTGGTCCTGAATGAGTTCATCCACGAGGTCAAGCGGCTTATCTCCGACTATCGCATCCAACCGGCGCAAATCGTCTTCGAAATCACCGAACGCGATACCGTGAAGAACTTCGCGTTGCTGGAGCGCTTCGTCAACGACCTGAAGATGGATGGCTTCGGCCTTGCCATCGACGACTTCGGTTCGGGCTTTTCCTCGTTCCATTACCTGAAACGATTTCCCATCGACTACGTCAAGATCGAAGGCGACTTCATCGTTAACATGGTCCACGACGCCCGCGATCGGGCCTTCGTCCACAGCATCGCCGATCTGGCCAGGGAACTCGGCATCAAGGCGCTGGGAGAATATGTCGAAAACGAAGAGGTGCTGGATTCTCTGCGCCAAGCCGGTATACCCTATGCCCAGGGATTCCATATCGGCCATCCGAACCGTGAGCTGCTCACGCCGGCGTCCCCCCATGACGCCGCGGACGACATCGACAACGCGGGCGGTATACCGTTGTAAGGCAACAGTTGCACGAATGAACCAAGCCATCGATACCGATTATCAAACGTCGTGTCGCCACGACCTGCTGCTGCGTCTTACCCAGGTGCGCGATCTGGGCGTGCTCAACCAGACATTTGTTGCGATCGTCGGCGACCTCTTTCCGGACCACGAACTCCGGCTCTACGACTACAATCGCCGGCAGCGCTGCTGGCAGCCCGCACTCGGGTTGCCCGAGTGGTCCGACGACCACGACGTCCTCGACCTGCTGCATAAAGTGGAGCCGCTGGTGGTGCCGGCGACGCAGGTCAACGGCTATCGCAACCTCTACCCCGTCGCCAGCGAACGCCAGCTACTGGCCGGGTTGGTGATCGTCGGCGAGCCCGAATCGATTGAACGCAGTATGCTGCAAGTGCTGTTGAACCTGTATGCCAATCAGTACTTCATACTCAGCCGCAGCAAACGCGACTGCCTGACCGATCTGCTCAACCGCCAGGCGCTCAACGAGCGGCTGCAACGCATTTACCGCGAAGGCAGCAACCAGGCGCGCCGCGCCGGCGAACCCCAGGCGCCGGGCTGGCAGGTGGCGCTGCTCGATATCGATCATTTCAAACATATCAACGACGGCTACGGCCATCTGTGCGGCGACGAGGTGTTGGTACAATTCGCTCACATCATGCACGAGTCGTTTCGGGACTACGATTACCTGTTCCGCTATGGCGGCGAAGAATTCGTTGTACTCATAAAGGATGTCGACGACGATATGGCTCACCTTGTGCTGGAGCGATTCCGCGAGCGCATTGCGACCACCACCTTTCCGCGCGTCGGCAATATTTCGGTCAGCATCGGCCACGCACGATTCAACGAATCTCTGCCGCCCAACGCGAACATCGGCCACGCTGACGAGGCGCTATACGCAGCCAAAGGTTCAGGCCGCAATCAGGTTTTCTGCTACGAACGACTCGGCCGCAACTGCTGAGAGAGCGCCTGCGGGAACTGTGACCACGGACACTGTTCCCGCGCCGACTGTTTAGAACAATGGACGAATTTCACGTTCGAGGACCGACCGCTATGAGAATGACCGTCTTCGCACTGCTGCTGACCCTGGTCGGCGCCGCCATGGCCGATACCCGTTACGTGGATGATCAGCTGATCGTTACCTTGCGCAGCGGCGAAGGAAACAGCTATCAGATACTGCGTTCACTGCCTAGCGGCACACAGTT
>CAYQWR010000120.1:0-4042 GCA_964421235.1 uncultured Thiohalomonas sp.
TGGGGCACGGCGAACAACAGCACCGCCGACGCGCCCATGGAGGCCACCACCATGGCCGCCCCCTGCAGGCCCAGCTCGCGCCCGCTGACCAGCAGGATCAGCAGAATGCCGAGGAAACCGCCGACGGCGGAGACCACCCGCTCGGTATGGCTGGCCGGGTGCGCCTCGTTGCGATAGAGCGCCAGCGCCAGACCCTTGAGTCGTTGCCACTGACGCATCAACCGGTACTCCACGCGCGCGGCCGCTTCATGCCGGCGATCTTGCAGGCCTGCTTGACGTAGCCGTAGGGAAACAGCTTGAACAGATAGTTGTGCGCCTTGCGGCCGTAGCCCAGCTCATCGGCGAGAAACTTGATGACGAAGCGGGCGTCGGCGGCCACTTGGTGCTCCTCGTAATAGCGGCGCATGAAGCCGATGATGTGCCAGTGCTCTTCGCCCAGTTCCAGCTGCTCCTGGCGCGCCAGCCGCTCCGCCACGCCGGGGCTCCAGTCGCCCGGCTCCATCAGATAACCCTCGTCGTCGGTTGCGACCCGATAGTCGCTGCTGTCGGTGACCATGGTGCGATCCTCCTCTCGTTGCGCCGGCCGTCCGGTTCACGGAGCAGCCACTGAGGATCAGCGTATGGGCATCATTACTATTGGACAAACGAAATTTTTTGACCGTTAATATCGGAAAACACGATATAAAGCCATGGACATCGAATTCGCCCGCACCTTTCTCGCCGTCGCCGCCGCCGGCAACTTCGTCGGCGCCGCCGAGCGGCTGCACGTCACCCAGTCGACGGTCAGCGCCCGTATCCAGGCGCTGGAGACCCAGCTGGGCGCCCGGCTGTTCCGGCGCGGTCGCGGCGGCGCCGAGCTGACCCCCGCCGGCCAGCGCTTTCTGCGCCATGCCAAGGCGCTGGTGCAGACCCTGGAGCAGGCGCGCCACGACGTCGGCCTGCCGGAAGGGTTTCACGGCAGCCTCACCCTGGCCGGGCGCATCGCCCTGTGGGAGGGATTCCTGCCGCGCTGGGCACGCTGGATGCGCGACGCGGCACCGGACATCTCGCTGCGCATGGAGATCGGTTTCGAAGAGGCGATGATGCAGGGACTGGTGCAGGGCACCATCGACATCGGCGTGATGTACACGCCGCAAAGCCGCCCCGGTCTCGGCATCGAACAGCTGTTCGACGAGACCCTGCTGCTGGTGAGTTCCGACCCCGCCTGCCCCTGGCCCGACCCGCGCTACATCCATGTCGACTGGGGACCGGAATTCGTCCGCCAGTTCACCCTCCACAACCCGGACACGGCACCGGCCTCCCTCACCGCCAACATCGGCGCCCTCGGCCTCAACCACCTGATCGAAAACGGCGGGTCCGGCTACTTCCCGGTGCGTCTGCTGCGCAAACCGCTGGCCGCAGGCAAGGTGTGGCGCATCCCGGACAGCCCGGTGTTCCGGCTGCCGGTCTACATGGTCTATCCCCTCGACTACCGCACCCAGACCCTCGGCACCGCGATGGAAGGCCTGCGTCTGCTCGCCACCGAGGAACGGGCGCTGACTGTCTGACCGGGGAAGGAACCACTGAACACACCAAGGGATTCCGCCGCAACCATGATCCCTTGGTGCCTTGGCGAGAGTTTGAAGACCTTTTCTATTACCGGACAGAAACCTGATGATCTCGCCAAGACGCCAAGCGCGCCAAGGATCGAAATTGGCATTGGTCCTTTTCAGCGTCTTCGCTATTTTCGGTGATCGCACGCAGTTCCCGGGAAACGGTATCATCAACGCAAGACAACTATGCTGTGATACCGTGTCATCCCAATGCAACGACGATGCGTGACCGCGGAATGTGACCGCCATCGCGACGGCAGCTGCATCATTTCGTCACCATGACAACAATGGATAATTGGGGCAACCGAATGAAAAAAACGATCACTGTTCTGACGCTGCTGTGCGCCGCCGGCGCCGCGCACGCATCCAATGACGTCAATATCTCCTCGCTGGGCGGCGTCCAGAGCGATTTCCGCCTGTTGTCGGAAGACCTGGGTGCCGCGCTCAGCTACAAACCGCTGCTGCCTGCGGAGCCACTCGGCATTACCGGTTTCGACATCGGCGTCGAGGCGACCGCGACCCAATTGGCCAACGCTGGCGTATTCGACAAGGCCACCAACTCCAGCATCAAGACCCTGGTGATACCGAAGCTGCATGTGGACAAGGGGTTGCCCTTCGGCATCGACGTGGGCGCCTTCATCAGCAAGGTCCCCAACAGCAACATCAGCCTGACCGGCGCCGAGATCCGCTACGCCTTCATCCAGGGCGGCGTGGCGATGCCGGCGGTGGCGGTGCGCGCCACCTACTCGCAGTTGAGCGGCGTCAACCAGCTTAGCCTCAACACCCGCGGCATCGACCTGACCGCATCGAAGGGCATCATGATGTTCACCCCGTACGCCGGTATCGGCGAGGTGTGGGTCGACAGCACGCCCAATGCGTCCACCGGGCTGAAGGCGGAGCGCTTCACGTTGTCCAAGGTCTACGTCGGCACCAACCTCAATTTCGGCCTGCTGAACTTCGATCTGGAAGCGGACCGTACCGGTAAAGCGACCAGCTACGGACTGAAGGTCGGCTTGCGTTTCTGAGCACCACCGCTCTCCTGCCACACAACGTGCAAGGGCGTTGTGCGGCAGCGCCTGCATCACAATTTCGAATACTGTTCACACGTCATTAAAGCGGCATGTCGTCAGCAAAATACTGCCGCATCCTCCCCGCCTGTCGGCCCTCGCAATAGTCGAGCCATCCGCTGCGGCAAAATCACACCAACGCTACACACCGGCCGTCATTTACTTCACAATGGTCAAAATTCGACGAGAATCTATCAGACAGGTCCGAATTTCATCGTGGTTTGTGGGGGAGGGAGACGATGTTCATCTCGAAATCGACTCATCAGTCGGCGCTGGAAAAACTGCACAACGATCTACGCGACCGTATTGCCGAGAAGGAAACACTCAGCGCCGAAATAGAACGCCTGCACGAACAGCTGCAGGAGGCACGTAACAGTAATCCACGCGAGAACGAACTGAATGGTCTGATGACGTTCGAAAACGAGAACGTCCGCACCGGCCTGCTGGATATACAGGGCAACATCGCCAACGCCGTCAACGCCGCCAAGAGCACGCTGTCGGTGGTCGACGGCATCGGCGGCGACTTCGATCAAATTGCCGGCGAGATCGGCGATATCGCGGCGACCCTCAACCGGCTGACCAATGTCTCGGAACAGTCCCATTCGGTGGTGCACAACCTGTCGGAACACGCCGGCAAGATCAGTTCGGTGTTGACGCTGATCCAGGGGGTCTCGGAGCAGACCAACCTGTTGGCTCTGAACGCCGCCATCGAGGCGGCACGGGCGGGCGAAGCCGGCCGCGGCTTCGCCGTGGTGGCCGACGAGGTACGCGGCCTGGCCAACAAGACGCAATCCGCCATCAGCGATATCCGCAACATCATCGACGCCATGCTGGGCAATGTCTCCGAGGTGGAACAGAACTCCGTCGCACTGATGGACGACGTCAAGAATGTCGACACCACGGTGACGGATTTCAAAACGCGTCTGCACGGCATCCATCGCGGCATCAAGGGATCGTTCGACGACGTCGACGTCATCGCGAACAGCGTGTTCATGAGTCTGGCCAAACTCGATCACGTCATCTGGAAGGTGAACACCTACCTGTCGATCAACAAAAAAGAACCGGCGTTTCAGTTCGTCGACCACCACAACTGCCGGCTGGGCAAGTGGTACTACGAAGGCGACGGCCGCCAGTTTTTCTCGCAGTCGAAATACTACGACGATCTCGAACGCCCTCACGCCGGCGTGCACGAAAGTACCCGCGGCGTCTTCGACCTGATCGGACAGCAACCGCTTGATTACCAGGCACTGCTGGGTGCGCTCGGAGCAATGGAAGAGAGCAGTAACGGAGTGTTTGCCGGCCTCGATCGGATACGCGACGATGCGTGATCGGCAGTGCGATCTCTACAAGCCATCTTAAAAATCGAAACCACAAGACCTTAAC
>CAYQWR010000120.1:4052-8661 GCA_964421235.1 uncultured Thiohalomonas sp.
GAGTACTCAGGGAATTAACCCCCAATACCACCGACCATACAGGCCCAATGTCCCTTATATTCCCCGTGCTCCCGGTGTTCCCCGTGGTTCGTGTCCGTCTTTGGGCTTTTTGCGATAGGTTACGGAAAACTGAAATACTGCACGGTTCTCATGGTCATGCTACCCAATGAGCCGGGATGTTTTGACTACACTGTTGGGTAAAGGCCTCGGGACGGAGCATTCCCATGTACCCGATAGTGATATTTGCCGACGGCCGTGAACGCTGCGACTACCTGAGCGAAACCATCGCGGCGGTCGATCGTCGAATCTGTGTCGAATGCTGCACCCACACCGACGACCTGGTCGAACTGGTGCGGTGCCGTCATCCGCTGCTGGCCGTGGCGAGCGCGGAACAGGCCACCCTGGTGTTGCGCGCCACGATGCTGCTGCGCCAGGAAGCTCATCATCTGCCCATCATTATCGAAATCGACGGCGAACGCCCGTTGGAGGCGCTGCAGGCCATCGCCCTGGGCGCCACCGACTATGTAAAGCGGCCGGTGGCCGCCTGGGAGTGGCAGCAGCGCTGCCGCCTGCTGCTCGAATCGGCGCGGCAGCGGAAAGCGCTGCATGCCGCGCTCGGTCGCGCCGCCCGGCGCTATCCGCACCGCTTCACCGAGCGTGACGTGCTGGCCTGTGCCGATGCGCTGCACGATTCCATGACCGGCGCCCACGATCATCGCACCGGCCGTATCGCGGGCATCATCGCCCACACCCTGGCGCTGCCGGAACAGGAGTGCCGCCGCATCGAATGGGGCGCTTCGCTGCACGACATCGGCAAGATCGGCATCCCCGACGAAGTACTGCGCCGGCCGGGCCGGTTCTCCGACGAGGACCGCCAGGTGATGCGCGCTCACCCGCAACTCGGTTACGAGATATTGAAGAACGGCGCGTCGGAAGGGCTGCAACAGGGCGCGGAGATCGCCCTAAGCCACCACGAGCGATTCGACGGCAGCGGCTACCCGCTGGGAACCGCCGGCGAGGCGATCCCCCTGGCGGGACGCATCACCGCCGTGGCCGACGTGTTCGATGCTCTCACCGACGGGCGCATCTATCATCACAGCATGTCGGTCACCGAGGGCATGGACTATATCGGCCGGCACCGCGGCACGATGTTCGACCCCGACTGTGTGGACGCGCTGCGGCTGAAGCTGGACGACATCGCTGCCATCGTGCCGCCACCGCCGCACTGAGACATCACAACCAGCCGGTCAGGTGCCACCACAGATAGTCGAGAGGCCATAGCACCGCGATGGTGATGACGGCCAGGGCCACGCACAACTTGGCGGCCGAGGCCAGCCGCTCGTCCGCCAGCTGCACCCCGACCACCAGCGGCGCCGACTGATACGGCAGCAGCGTGGTGGAAAAACCCAGCACCTGCGACATCAATACACTGCGCAGCGGCAGGCCGGTGGCGAGCGCCATCTTGCCCGCCAGCGGCGTCAACACCGCCGGCACCCCCGGCAGCGTGGTCACCACACCGGTCATCAACGAAGTGAACGCCAGCGCGCTGAAATTCACGGCGGTATGGCCCGGCCGCAGCGGGATCACCGACAACAGCCCGTGCGCCAGCCAGTCGCCCAGCCCCGACTGTGAGACCATCGCCCCCAGCCCCATGATGCCGGCGACGAAGAACATCGAGCCGTAGTTGATGTCGCGATTGAACTGCTGCGCGGTAATCATGCCGAACCCCGGCAGCATCAGCAGCGCCGCCGCCCCCAGCGCCACCCAGGCCGGCGATATGTGATGGATCGCATCGGTCATCCACAGCACCAGCGCGATCGCCAAAATCCACGCCAGCTTCTTCTCGTCCCGCGTCACCGGACGGATCAGCGGCGCCTCCTGCCCCGTCGCCCGCGGGCGGTCGGGGAACAGCCAGACGACGAGCAGCACCAGCACCACCGACTTGAGCAGTCCCAACACCGGGAAATGCAGCCAGAAATATTCGCCATACAACGGCGATATCGAGTAGATGCTTTCGGACGCACCGACCAGCACCATGTTGGGCACGTTGGCCGGCAGGATGGCGAAGGTCGGCACATGGGTGCCGAAGGCCGCCGCCAGCACCACCCCGGTACGGCCGTTGGAGCCCGGAGCGAAGCCGAAGTGATCGGCCACCGCCAGGGCGATGGGCACCAGCAGGATCACCCTTCCCATCGATGAGGGCATCAGGAAACCGAACATCACGCCCAGCGCCACCAGGCCGCCGATGAGCATGAAATAACTGCGGTCCAGGGTACGCGCCACATGGCGCGCTATGCGCTCGCCCAGACCGGTGCTGCGCACCGCAACGCCGATCACCAGACCGGCGAAGATCAGCCACAGGGCGGCGGAGGTGAAACCGCTGAACACCACCGTTGGGGGTGCCACGGCAAACAGCATCGCAAACAGAAAGAACAGCAGGGAGGTGAGATGCTCCGGGAGCGCGCCGGTGGCCCAGAAGCCGATGGCGGCCACCGCCAGCGCCGCCGCCCGGCTCTCGGCCGGGGTGAAGGGGGCCGGCGGAAACAGCAGCAGGCCAAGGGCCAGCAGCAGCCCGGCGGCGGCAAACAGCGGAGCGGGATGCAGCAGGCGTAGCGCCGGCGAGCGGCGTGACGGATCAGGTTGGGTCATGGCGGCCGGTGCGCTCCGTTTCGATCTGGATGTCAAAAACCAAAGGTCACGAAATCATGATGAGGACAAGAGGGGAGGCATGGGTGTGGAGCATCGGGCCCGGCTGCTAGAGTTGGCGATTAATTAATCCCCTGTATTCCCCGCATCCCCCATGGTTAGATACTTCATATTCCGGGTTTCGAAATAGCCCGGGGTTTTTAGTATGATTCCCCGCCTGCTGGCCGGATACCTATAATTCGCCAATGAATATTGCCGTGCTGCCATCCCTCTCGCCTCCCCCGACCGGCTACGTCGCCGATCCGGAGCGCCCGATCCTCGCCGTGGCCACCACGACCGCAGGGGGCCTGCGCGTCGCCTGGCACAGCCATCCCCGCGGCCAGGTGGTCTACGCCGTCGAAGGGGTGCTGCGGGTGGTCAGCCGCAGCGGCGCCTGGATCGTGCCGCCGCGGCAGATGGTGTGGGTGCCGCCGGCGATGGAACACGAGGTGATCGCCGCCGACTCGGTGACGCTCCATGCCCTGTTCGTGGAATCGGCCCGCGCCGCCGACCTGCCGGCCGAGTGCCGGGTGATGAACGTGCCGCCGCTGTTGCACCAGCTGATCCTGAAGGCCGCCGAACTGGGCCACGACTATGCGGCGGAAGGACCGGCACGGCGCCTGATGGAGGTGATCATCGACCAACTGCTCGAACTGGAACCGGCGGCACTGCACCTGCCGATGGCACAGGACAAGCGGCTGCAACGGGTGATCAACGGCCTGATGCAGGCGCCGGCCGACGGCCGCGGCCTGGAGCAGTGGGCCGAGGTGGCCGGCGCCAGCGCCCGCACCCTGGCGCGCCTGTTCGTCAGGGAAACCGGCCTCACCTTCTCCGAATGGCGCAAACGGCTGCGGCTGCTGGAGGCCATCGACCGCCTCGGCCGCGGCCAGCGCATCACCCGCGTGGCCCTGGAGCTGGGCTACGACAGCGCCAGCGCCTTCATCGCCATGTTCCGCCGCACCCTGGGCGCCCCGCCGAGCCGCTACTTCCCGCGCTGCGAACGACGCGGCTGAAACCACCGCCCCCGTAGGATGTGGTGAGGTACGAACCGCATCGATCGCGACATTGCCGCCTCGGTATGCCGGGTGCGCGACAGATGCGGTTCGCGTTGCTCACCACACCCTACGCAACACTACTCTCCGGCCCGCTCTTCTTCCTTCTTGTCCCGCGCCAGCGAGAAGATCGCGCCGAACACGTTGTCGCCGCTGAACTGGTGGATCAGGGCGAACAGGATATGGCCGGCGATGTAGACCCACAGCAGGGTGCCGAAGAATTTGTGTTCCAGGGCGTAGTGGGTGAAGGCCATGGGGTCCGACGCGGTACCCTTGTGCCACGGCGGTACCAGGGTGAACATCATGGTGCCGGTATAGGCACAGCCGGTGGCCGCCAGCAGGCCGAGGCCGTGGATGAAACTGGAGAGGCCGGCCTGGTGGCCGCCGGGCGGCAGGCGCAGGCGGAACAGATCGAGGGTCTCGGCAACCACCAACCGGCGACCCTTCTTGCCCCACGGCAGCAGGACCGGCAGATCATAGGCCGCATAGCTATAGAGCCACAGCAGCAGCACGGCCAGCCCGGCCAGCAGACCGACGTATTCGTGGTAGGGGAACAGATACTGGGTGCCCGGATAGGGCATGAACAGGCTGGTCAGCTGCTGAAAGGTTACGGCAATCGCAATGACCCAGTGCAATGCACGCACCGGAAATTGCCACGTCGTCTGCGCCACGAAATACCTCCTCGTCATCGCTTGGATTCAAGCCCGCCCGGAACGCCACGATAGCGGCGTATGGCCGGGACGGCCATGACTAATCGCATTGTATCGCAGCCGGTCGTGCGCACTGCGCAGTCGCGACCGTAGAGTGAATTCTGCCGCAAGAATAGCGGCGCGCACGTCAACAGGCCGTCATGGCGCGCCGTGGTCCCCGTC
>CAYQWR010000121.1:0-8652 GCA_964421235.1 uncultured Thiohalomonas sp.
GATTGATCGAATATAATCTCGATGGGAGAAGCCATGGACTTTGATGTAATAAAGATCGATATTCGACAGCTCGATCCCCTCGGCGTGGAAGAAAACGTGGCTATTCTGCGCCGCTACGACGTTAAGTTGCTGGCCGAAAAGGTTGAAACCCGCGACGAGTTTTCCAAATGCATGGCGCTCGGTTTCGATATGTTCCAGGGATACTTTTTCTGTGAACCGGCCATCTTGCGCGGAAAGCAGACAGCGCCCTCGCGACTGGCGACGTTGCATTTACTGCATAAAATCAACAACCCTGAATTCGAATTCGACGAACTTGCGCATTTGATTTCCACTGATGCGACATTGGCGTACAAGTTGTTACGTTACATCAATTCGGCGTATTTTGGTTTACGTAGCAAGGTCGAATCGATTCGGCATGCATTGGTCTTGTTGGGGCAGCGCAACGTCCGCATCTGGCTTAACCTGATTGCCTTGTCGCAACTACAGGATAAGAGCCGCGAGTTGATGGTGACTACTTTGGCGCGGGCAAAGATGTGCGAACTCCTTGCGGTGGTACAACACCGCGTTCTGGAAAAGGATAAATATTTTCTTGCCGGTCTGTTCTCTGCTCTTGATGCCTTCGTCGATATGCCTATCGAGGAGATTATCAGCTCGATTTCCCTGGTTGATGATATCGTCATTGGAATTGTGGACCACAAAGGACCCATTGGTGCGGTCCTTAATCTTGTTGTCAATGCGGAACGAGGTAATTGGGCTGAGATCAATCTTTTGGGGCTGAAGGCGGCACAGATAACCTCAGCCTATCTGCAATCCATCGACTGGGCCGGGGAAATGACGGCCCTGCTGGCAGGGTAGGGGTAAAGAAACGGATACCGCCAACTTATTATGCATCGCATATTGATGGTATGCCGTTTTTCATGTCAGCGCTGGGAGCGGCTAGCGCCGTTTTCCCGCGATGGTATCGACCAACAGCTGATGAAATCCGGCAAATACGGTTTGCATTGCCGGGACTTTGTAGGGGAATAGATCCGGCGGGTCAATGGCGTGCACTACGGCGCCGGTGTCGACTTCGAAGATAAGCAGTTCACCTTGCGCGGTTTCGGCGCAGTCGATCACCAGATAGTCCAGGCCAAAACGGGTATTAATGGCCGCCACGGCGGTGGCGTGGCGTTGCGCAAATTCGTGGTCGAACTCTGCCATGAACCGCGCTTCTTCTTCCCGCTTGTTGGCATCCTCGGTCATGCCCGCGTTGAGATAGTGAATCATCCAATGCGCGGATATACCCATGTGACCGGCATAGGGTCGCCCATCGATAAGGACAACCCGGAATTTACGGAATAAGCCGTCCGTCCCACGGTAGTCGACGAAAGGGGAGATAAAAAAGCGCGTTTCCTGATTCTGTGACAGATAATTCTCGAATTCATCGGCGCTGGCGAGGCGCGCCAGGCCATGACCTGCATGTGAGTCCACCGGACGCACGATAATCGGAAAGCTGAAACCGGGCAGCACGGTATCGATCGAGATATCGCCCTGGCGGATACCTTCCAGCACGCTGCGCTCAAGTCGTACCGATGGCGGGATGACGATGCCAGGCGCATCGTGCAGTAACGCATACGTCTGGTCGCGCGAGGTCTGCATGATCTGCTCAGGCGGATTAATCACCGGCCGTGGCCAGGTTGCCAACACGGGCTGCAACTCTTCCAATAACGCATGCGTCGCTTCGGACTCGCCTATGGCGACAAATAGCACATCGTGATCCGGCAGTTTCGGCACCGGCGGCACACCATTTCCAACGTAGAGCATATCCAGTGCGATATCGGAATTCTCCAGAAGGAACCCCAGCGGGGCATTGGTGGACATGTCGCCGGGTGCCATTAGCGCCAGCAGCCGGATGGCCGGTTCCTGTGCCGATGGCAGGTGATAGAGCGGCTGCAGTTGCAGCGCCTGATCCTGCGTTGCCATGGCGATCTCGGGTTTAAAACTAAGTTCCAGCACCGTCGACAGGTCCATTAAGGCGTTGGCGTCATTGGGGTCATTTTGGGCGCGATTGAGCAATTGTGCGGCCAGCGGCGCGAGATCGCCCGTCTCGAAAACCCGACGCATCAGCGCCGCCAGTCCCATTAATGCCGGTCGGTCGGTTCCAATCGTTGCCGCGTCGTGTGTCATGGGTTATCTCCGGTGGGTGTCGGCTTGGCCAGTTTCTCTCCGAGAACAAGGGCCGCCTGTAACAGCGCATCCACGTCGCCTGTTTCGGTGCGATGATTGACGATCGCGGCGCGAATGGCGACCTGTCCGTGGATAGTGGTAAGTGAAGGGGCCGCATCCCCCGATTCCTGCACTGCCGCTACGATTTGGGTGTTGACGCGATCGCTATCGGCGCAGCGATAGCGAAAACAGACGATGTTCAGCGCCGCCGGCGCGAGCAGTTCCAATTGCGGCGTGGCCTCGACCCGGGCCGCAAGGTAGTGGGCGATTTCGCAGGTATGTGCGATGGTGCGCCCTATTTTGTCGGCGCCATAGACTTGGAGGGTGAACCATGTCTTGAGCGCGCGGAAACTGCGCGACAGATCGGGGCCAAAGTCGCACGGCCATGGCGAGCCGGCCGCCAATCCCCGTGTTTCGCGGCGCAGATAGGTGGCCTCGGCGGCAAAGGTATCATAGTGGCAGTCGCTATCGCGTACCAGGATAAAGCCGGCGTCATACGGTACCTGGCCCCATTTGTGAAAGTCGAAGGCAAGAGAGTCGGCGCGTTCGATACCGGTCAGGCGCGGGGCGATCGTCGGCGCCAGCCTGCCGAGGGCGCCGTAGGCGCCGTCGACATGGAACCAGAGTTGTTCCCGTCGAGCGATGGTTGCCAGGGCATCCAGATCGTCAATGGCCCCGACATCGACGGTGCCGGCCGTGCCGACCACAAAAAATGGGGTGAGGCCCGCCGCGCGGTCGGCGGCGATTGTCTGTTCGAGCGCCGCCAGATCCATACGATAATCGGCGTCGACTGGAATGATGCGCAGGGCGCTGGTACCGAGCCCCGCCAGATCCATCGCCTGTGCTATGCAGCTGTGGGCGCTCGCGGAGGTATAGGCGGTTAGGCGATGATCGCCTATCCCCGTTTGACGTACCTGCGGGCCAAGTCGGTGGGTTCGCGCCACCAGCAGGCCGATGAGATTGGCCATCGAGGTGCCGGTGACGAACAGGCCGCTGGCCTCTTCGGGAAAGCCGAACAGTTCGCGCATCCAGCGGGTTATCTGCCGTTCCACCTCGACAGGGATCTGGTCGCGGCCGCCGAGATTGGCGTTGAGCCCGGCCGCGAGCATCTCCGCCAGCATGCCGACCGGTGTCCCGCCGCCGTGGACCCATCCCATGAATCCCGGGTGGGCGTTGCCCACGGCATAGGGCAGTATCTGTTCCATAAAACGGGAGTGTATGGCGGCGAGGTCGTGTTCGTGGCGGGGGAGCGGTTGCCGGAACTGTTCGCGCACCGTATCCGGTGCGCTCTGCCAGACCGGTCGGTCGCGCAGTTGTTCCAGGTAATCGAGCATATCATCGAGCATGCGATGACCCTGAGCCCGCAGCGCCCGCCAATCGGCGGGGTCGAGGTTTTCGTGCGCTGTACCTTGCATAGAATTCCTGCTGCCGGCGCACACGTCGTCGTCTTCAACGACGATAGGCTGGTGGGTTGGCGCCAGAGGCGAAGAGATTTTGATGGTGGGAACGCCGACCCGTCACTAATCGGTCTCCAATCCCTGCGCTCCTCGTAGCGGCCTGATGATAAACGCCGAGGTCAGCTCAGACAAGCGATTCGCGCATGACCGCCCTGTCGCCTTCTTCGGCCGAACGAGGTGACGGCAATGCCGGTGGTCGCCGGTTGGTATAGCCGTTCGGCGCCGGTTTTCGCACATTGTTTGCCGAGGTATGCCTGGCATCAGGCAAGAAAAACCCCTGGCCGCGTAACGGTCAGGGGTTTGGGTTGGTGGAGGCGGCGGGAATCGAACCCGCGTCCGCAAGTCCTCCGCCGTCGGCTCTACATGCTTATCCACGTCTATTGATTTAACCCACGGATACCCGACGGGCAGGGATGACAGAGGGCGAGTCCGTTAAGGTTTTAACGACTCGGCCCCGAACGAGCTTTGTCGCGATCTTGTGAGAGTCGACCCCTGATGTTCGGACGCACAAGCACGGCTCCGGTCAGAGGGCACCCTACTGGGTTTTAAGCAGCGAGTGCGTAGTTGTCGTCGTTGGCAACTATATGGTTTGCAGCTGGATTTACGAGGTTATCTGCGCCTCGGCATGCACCTCCGGTTTCGCAACCCACGTCGAAGCCAGGTCGCCCCCCATCAGTATCGGAACATTAGAGATGATACTCGTCTGGAAGTTCCCTGTCACCGTGGCAGTGGGGACGAAATGGGGCCGCTGTGGCTGGCGGGCCTCAGGAATGCGGCGAGTCTAACGAAACGGGACGCACCTCGTGCGCCCGAAGGGGGCGCGCCACGGGGGGGCGCGCATCACCGGGCGTTCTTCAGCAGCCTGCCTTTCTCGCGTTGCCAGTCGCGGTCGCGCTCGCTGGCGCGCTTGTCGTGGCTCTGCTTGCCCTTGGCCAGGCCCAGCTCGACCTTGCAGCGGCCCCGTTTCCAGTACAGCGACAGGGCGATCAGCGTATAGCCCTTGCGTTCCACCTGGCCGATGAGCTTGTCCAACTCCTGGCGGTGCATCAGCAGCTTGCGGGTGCGCTTGGGGTCGGGCACGTAGTGGGTGGAGACCGTCGGCAGCGGGGTGATCAGGGCGCCCAGCAGCCAAGCCTCGTTGTCCTTGAGGATGACGTAGCTGTCCACCAGTTGCACCCGGCCGGCGCGCAGACTCTTCACTTCCCACCCTTCCAGGGCAACTCCGGCCTCAAGGCGGTCTTCGATAAAGAAATCGTGCCGCGCCTTCTTGTTGACGGCGATGGTGCTGGTGCCCGGACCTTTATTGGTATTGCTTTGTTTCGACATGGGGGCAGATTATAGGGCAACCCGGACCTGACCGGCAGTCATCATTGCCGGGGGACGGGAGAAATGCGCGCTGCCGGGTTGAGACAGCCGGCCGATTCGCCGACAATTGCGCAGATGTGTTCGCTACCCTCAGTTCGATTGGCTTTGACGTGACGACAATTCATAAGAGTGCCTTGGTGCCGTACAGCAGCGGCCAGATGTTTGCATTGGTCGACGATATCGACTCCTACGCACAGTTTCTTCCCTGGTGCCGATCCGCCCAAGTGCTGGCGCGGGGGAGCGACGAGGTCAGGGCCGTGGTGGAAATCGCCCACAGCGGGCTGCATAAATCGTTTACCACGCTCAATCGTCTGCAGCGGGACAAGATGATAGAGATGCGGCTGGTGGAGGGACCATTCCGTCGTCTGGAGGGGTATTGGCGGTTCGACCTCCTGGGGGATGAGGCGTGCAAGGTGTCGCTGGATCTGGATTTCGAGTTTTCCAATCGTTTGGTGGGATTGGCGCTGGGGCCGGTATTTACCCAAATTGCCAATACCCTGGTGGACGCTTTCTGTAAACGGGCACGGGATGTCTATGGAAAAGAGTGAGCATTTCGAGGTTGAGGTGGCTTATGCCTGTGCCGATCAGCAGGAGATCGTGTCGGTCGAGGTCGATGAGGGCGCGACGCTGCGTCAGGCCATCGAGCGTTCCGGCGTCATAAACCATTTTCCCGAGATCGACCTGGCGGTCAACAAGGTCGGGATTTTCGGCAAACTGGCGAAATTGGACGATGCCGTGCATCCCCGTGATCGGGTGGAGATCTACCGGCCGCTGATTGCCGATCCGAAAGAGGTGCGCAAGCAGCGGGCCGCCGAGGGCAAGCGGATGAAGAAGGGCGGCGGCGATATCGACGGCGAGGAGGCGAAGGGCGACTAGGGCTGCGCCGGCTCTTTGCCCGGATACTCTTTAAGCGGAATGTGGCCGTATTTCTCGATGCGGGCCAGTTTATCGCCGCTGAAATAGAGGGTCGCGCCGTAGCTGGTGGTGGGTTTACGGCCCGGCGTCATGCTGTAGTAGTAATCCCAGCGGTTCTGATGGAAGGGGTCAATCAGCATCGCCGAGCCCATGATGTAGCGTACCTGCCGTTTTTCCATCCCTATCTTCAGCTGGTCCAGCTTGTTTTGCGTGACCATATTCCCCTGTTGAATGTCGGGTTGATAGGCACACGCCGCCAGCGACCCACAGAGAGCTAGAGAAATGATAATCTTTTGCATTATTCGTTCCGGCCACGTTATCGTGGCGACATGATAACTCAGGATCCATGGTGCTGACACGAGACTAGGAGATGGACAGCCAATTTCTGAAAAAGGTCGGCCTGAAGGCCACCGTGCCGCGGATCAAGATCCTCGATATCCTCGAGTCCAACAGTTCGCGCCACATGAGCGCGGAAGATGTCTATAAGGCATTGTTGGAATCGGGTGAGGACGTCGGTCTGGCGACCGTGTACCGCGTTCTTACCCAGTTCGAGCAGGCCGGCATCATCAATCGCCATCACTTCGAGGGGGCGCAGTCGGTATTCGAGCTGGATCAGGGCAAGCACCATGATCATATCCTGTGCGTGCGCTGCGGTCGGGTCGACGAGTTCGTCGACCCGACCATCGAAGAGCGACAAAAGGCGATTGCCGAGAAGTTCGGTTATGCGATTACCGATCACAGCCTGTACATATACGGCGTCTGCAAGGCGTGCCGCGACAAGGAGAAGAGCGACAGTTAGGCCTTTTTCCGTTTTTTGCCGCGGCTATCCTGCCGCGCCAGGGCAATCATTTCACGGGCATGGGCCAAGGTCTGCTCGGTAATCGTCATGCCGCCCAGCATTCTGGCCACCTCTGACACCCGCTGTTCCTCATTCATCTGCTCGACCGTGGTGCGCGTGGCGTCGCCTGCCGTCTGTTTGCTCACTTGGTAGTGATGGTGGCCCTGGGCGGCCACCTGCGGCTGGTGGGTGACGCACAGTACCTGCCGTTCGCCGCCAAGGGCGTGCAGCTGCCGCCCAACCATCTCCGCCACGCCGCCGCCGACGCCCACGTCCACTTCGTCGAAGATCAGCGTCGGGATCTGGCCCTTGCCGGCAATGATGACCTGAAGGGCGAGACTGATGCGCGACAGCTCACCACCGGAGACGACTTTCGCCAATGGGCGCAGCGGCTGTCCTGGGTTGGTGGTGACCTGGAACTCGACGCGTTCCATGCCGTGAGGGGCCGGTTCGTCCGCCGCAAGCGCCTCCAGCACGACCTCGAACTGGCCGCCCTGCATGCCCAACTCCGCCATATTGGCGCTGACCTGTCGCGCCAGGGCATCGGCGGTGGCGTGGCGACCGGCGCTGAGTTTCGCCGCCGCGGCCGCATAGTCGCTCCGTGCCTGAGCGATGTCGCTCTCCAGGCCGTCGAGCCGGGTTTCGGCCTCTTCCAGCGCCTCCAGCTCCTGGTGCAGTTGCTCCAGCAGGGCCGGCAGTTCGGTATTGGCGCAACGGTGTTTGCGCGACAGTTCCTGAATGGCGGCGAGGCGCTGCTCCACCCGGTTGAGATGCTCCGGGTCGAGGTCGGCCCGGTCGAGATAGTGGCGCAGTTCGGCGGCGGCCT
The DNA here is from genome assembly GCA_964421235.1 of uncultured Thiohalomonas sp. Taxonomy (GTDB): domain Bacteria; phylum Pseudomonadota; class Gammaproteobacteria; order Thiohalomonadales; family Thiohalomonadaceae; genus Sulfurivermis. Next base: position 7,607 of record CAYQWR010000121.1, read on the forward strand.
CTTTGGCCTGGATGGCTGCCCCCTCCAACAACTCGGTGGCGCCGGCCAGCGCGGGGTCCAGCGTTTGCAGCTCGCGCAATTCATTGAGGCTGCGGCCAAGCAGGCTGGCAACCGCCGTCTCTTCGCCCTCATATAACAGCTCCAGGGCGCGTTGCGTTCCCTCCTGCAAGCGGCTGGCGTTGGCCAGGCGGGTATGTTCCGCTTCCAGCTCCTCCAACTCCTCCACACGCAGCGCCAGGGCATCCAGTTCGCCCGTTTGGTAGCGCAGCAGGTCGAGACGTGCCTCCCGATCGGTACGGGCGCGATGCAACTGATCGAAATCCTGCTGTAGCTTGCGCCACCGCCGGTAGCCGGCCGCCACCGCCTCCAGCAGTACCTCGTGGCCGGCGTAGGCGTCCAGCAACTGGCGCTGGGCATCGCGTTTGAGCAAGGACTGGTGGGCATGCTGACCGTGGATATCGACCAGTTGTTCGCCCAGTTCGCGCAATGTCTGGATCGGCAGCGGTTGGCCGTTGACGTAGCCGCGCGAACCGCCGTCGGCGCTGACGGTGCGGCGCAGAATGCACTCGTTGCCGACATCGAGCTCCCGCTCCTGCAACCAGTTGCGCACCGCGGGTAGGTCCGCCACGTCGAAGGTGGCGCTGATCTCTGCGCGTCCGCTGTCGCCGCGAACGGTGCCGCTGTCGGCGCGATCGCCGAGCACCAGGCCGAGCGCGTCGAGCAGGATCGACTTGCCGGCACCCGTTTCGCCGGTCAATACGGTCATCCCCGGTTCGAACTCCATATCCAGCTGTTCGACGATGGTAAAGTTGCGGATGGCTAGGTGCCTGAACATGGTGGGAAGGTGCCTCAGCCCCAGTGCAACTTGGCGCGCAGGATGTGAAAGTGGTCGTGGTCGACCGGGTGGATGAGACGCGTCTTGTGTTCGGCCTTGCGGATCCGTATCCGATCTCCCTTCACCAGGCTGAAGTTGATCTGGCCGTCGCAGGTTACCTGGGCATGGGCATGGCCTGCGCCCGGTGCCACGACCACAAGTTCGACCCGAT
>CAYQWR010000122.1:0-8593 GCA_964421235.1 uncultured Thiohalomonas sp.
CCACGCCCTTCACCGCGTTGATGCACATCATGGCCTTGGCGATCTCGGCGTCCAGGCGGTCGAACACCGGCTCGCCCCAGCCCGGCGGCACGCCGGTGGCCACCACGTTGATGCGCGCGCCGATGGAGTTGCCCTCCTTGCGCAGGGCGTCCATATACGCCTCCAACTCCGCCACCTTGGCGGCGTCGGGACAAAAGAAGGGGTTATTGTCCACCTCGGCCCAGTCGAAGGCCACGGGACGGATGGGGCCGAGCTGCGCCAGATAACCGTGAATCTCCACCCCGCAGCGCTCACGCAGGTATTTCTTGGCGATGGCCCCCGCCGCCACCCGCATGGCGGTCTCCCGTGCCGATGAGCGGCAACCGCCACGATAGTCGCGCAGGCCGTACTTCTGTTTATAGGTGTAGTCCGCATGGCCGGGACGGAAGCGGTCCATGATCTTGGAATAATCCTTGGAACGCTGGTCCTCGTTATGGATCAACAGCCCGATGGGGGTGCCGGTGGTCCTTCCCTCGAACACGCCGGAGAGGATCTGCACCGCGTCCGATTCGCGGCGCTGGGTGGTGTGACGGGACTGGCCGGGCTTGCGCCGGTCCAGGTCATGCTGGATGTCCGCCTCGCTCAACGTCATCCCTGGCGGGCAGCCGTCCACAATCGCGCCCAGCGCGGGACCGTGACTCTCGCCGAAGGACGTAACCGTAAATAAAGTACCGAAGGTATTGCCTGACATGGAAAGCTATTGTAGCGGGTTACGTATCGGGCGTCTCGTACTTGATGGAACCGCCCCGCAACAACCGCGGTCAGCGTGAGGCAAAGTAGGCGGCGAGGTCGGCGATGTCCTCATCGCTGAGGTTCTTGGCCATCATGTTCATCATCTGTTCCTTGCGCACACCGCTCCTGAAGGCCTGCAATTGTTCCGACAGGTAACCGGCATTCTTGCCGGCGAGGGGGATACGACCCTTGCCGTCGATGCCATGGCAACTGGCGCAGCTCTTGGCCTTTTCAGCACCCGCGGCGACGTCGCCGGCGGCCTGCGCCGCGGCGGCGCTCATCACCAGGACGACGACCAGCGCCGCCTTCACCATCCCTACATATCTCTTCATGACCTTCTCCTAATCAAATGACTTTCGAAAAGCGTTGTGCGCGGCTGTCGCGCAGATAGCGGTCGAATACCATGCAGACGTTACGAATCAACAGGCGTCCCGCCGGCAGTACGCGGATGCGATCATCCTCCATCTCGATCAAGCCGTCGGTGGCCATGGCCCGCAGTTCCGCCAACTCGACGGCGAAATAGCCCGCGAAGTCGATGGCGAATTGCCGGGCGATGCGGGACATACTCAATTCAAAATGGCAGATCAGTTGAGTAATCACCTCACGGCGCAGCAGGTCGTCGCCGTCGAGTTGGATGCCGCGAAACACCGGGAGTTCGCCGGCGTCGATGCGCTGGAAATATTCCTCCAGGGTCTTGACGTTCTGGCTATAGCTGTCGCCCACCTTGCCGATGGCGGTGATCCCCAGGGCCACGAGGTCGCACTCGGCGTGGGTGGAATAACCCTGGAAATTGCGGTACAGGCTGCCGTTGCGCTGCGCCACCGCCAGCTCGTCATCGGGCTTGGCGAAGTGATCCATGCCGATATAGACATAACCGGCCGCGGCCAGGCGTTCCCCGGTCATCTTGAGGATCTCGAGCTTCTCCGCCGCCGACGGCAGATCGGCTTCATTGATGCGACGCTGGGGCATGAACAATTCCGGGAGGTGCGCGTAGTTGAATATCGACAGCCGGTCGGGATTCACGGCGACGATCTTGTCCAGGGTGCGGGCGAAACTCGCCACGGACTGGAACGGCAGGCCGTAGATCAGATCGACGCTGATGGACTTGAAGCCCTGTCGGCGCGCCTGCTCCACCACCGCCAGGGTCTTTTGCTCCGATTGCAGCCGGTTCACGGCGCGCTGCACCTTTTCCTCGAAGTCCTGCACGCCCAGGCTCAAACGGTTGAAGCCCAGTTCGCGCAACACGGCGATGGTGTGGTCGTCGGTCTCGCGCGGATCCACCTCGATGGAATATTCGCCACTGTCGTCGTCTCGCAGCGTAAAGTGCTCGCGGGTGACGTTCATCAGGGTATGCATCTCGTCGTGACTGATGAAGGTGGGTGTCCCGCCGCCCCAGTGCAGCTGATCCACCGGCCGCTCGCGGTCGAACAGGGCGGCCTGCATGGCGATCTCTTTATAGAGGCGCTCCAGATAGGGCGCCGCCCGGGCACGGTTCTTGGTCACCACCTTGTTGCAGCCACAGTAAAAACACAGGGTATCGCAGAAGGGGATGTGGAAATACAGCGACAGCGGCCGGGGCGGCACCGCACCGTTGGTGGCCGCCGCCGCGGTGCGGTACTCCGCCTCCCCGAAGCCGCCGTGAAACTGCACCGCCGTGGGGTACGAGGTGTAGCGCGGCCCGGCCTTGTCGTAGCGCCGGATCAGCTCGGAATCGAACACCATGGATTGGTACATAAACGCGCCCCCGCAAGTTACAGGGTTTATTGTAAGTGATTTAACCCTGCGCCGACAGCTCAAGCCCCGCCGTCGAACGCGGCGCGGTGACGCACCAAGACCGAGTTTTCGAGTAGGAAAACGCCACCGCCGCCCCGGGCGAAATCCAGCCACACGAAGGGGACGTCGGGAAAGCATGCCACCAGGGCCTGCTCGCTGTTGCCCACTTCCACGACCAAGATGCCGTCCGCCGTCAGATACTCGGACGCCTCGCGCAGGATGCGTCGCACCACATCGAGGCCGTCCTCCCCTGCCGCCAGACCCAACGCCGGTTCATGATGGTATTCCTCCGGCAGGGCGGCCATCTCCTCCCGGCCTACATAAGGCGGGTTGGCCACGATCAACTCATAACGCCGTCCCTGCAAGGCGGCGAACAGGTCCGACTGCACGGGATGCACCCGCCCCGCCAGGCCGTGGCGTTGGATATTGATACGCGCCACCGCCAGGGCGTCGGGGGAGACATCCACTGCATCCACCTCGGCGTCCGGGAAGGCATGGGCGCAAGCGACGGCGATGCAGCCGCTGCCGGTGCCGATGTCGAGGATGCGCGTCACCTCGCCATGCAGCCAAGGGACGAAGCCCTGCTCGATGAGTTCGGCGACGGGCGAGCGCGGCACCAGGACCCGCTCGTCCACATAGAACTCCAAACCGGCGAACCAGGCCTTGCGGGTAAGATAGGCGGCGGGCAGGCGCTCGGCGATGCGCCGGTTCAACAATTGCACCACGGTGCGGCGCTCGGCCAGGGTGAGCCGGCCGTGCATCAGCTCCGCCGGCAGGCCCGGCGCCAGATGCAGCGCATGCAGCACCAGTTGCAGCGCCTCGTCCACCGCGTTGTCGGTACCATGGCCGAAGAACACCCCGGCCTGGTTGAATCGGCTCGCCCCCCACCGTACGTAATCCGGTATGGTGTGCAATTGCTCGATGATCTCGTCGTCCGCCGCCATGATATCCCGCTCCGCCGAGGGACCACCATGATAAACGAAACACGCGGCGCGGAGGACAATTTATCGATTGAAAACAGCCATACGATTGCCGTTTAGCGCCGCCGCCCGGATATACTGTGTCCATCCTCGCTTGGGCCTCTGTATCATATCCCTCTGCCATGATGCCATCCCCAAAAAACCCATCCGCCGCGCGCGATACCCATTCCCAGCCGTGGCGGCCGCGCCTGAGAGTCATAACTGTGTTGGCCTTGCTTGCCGCAGCGCTTTTCAATGCGGCGCCCACCCGCGCCGCCTTGGCGGTGCATGTGGAGATCGCCGGCGTCACAGGCGCCCTGCTCAACAATGTCCGCGCCTATCTCAGCATCGAGCAACAGAAGGCCGATCCCGCGTTGACAGAGACCCAACTGCAACGCCTGCACCAGCGTGCCGCGGAGGAGATCACCAAGGCCCTGCAGCCTTTCGGCTATTACAATCCGCAAATCCATAGTTCACTGCGCTTTGCCGATGGCACATGGCTTGCCCATTACGACATCGATCCCGGCCCGCCGGTACATGTCACCTCCGTGGACATTCAGGTGCAAGGAGCCGGCGCCAAGGACCCCGAATTCAAGTCCCTGATTGCCGACTTCACGGTACATCGTGGCGATGTGCTCAACCAGCCGCTCTACGAAAACGGCAAGCAGAATATCCAACGCTACGCCGCCGAGCACGGCTATTTCGATTTCAAATGGGCGAAAAGCGAGATCGCAGTAAACCCGCGGGCCAACACCGCCGACATCACTTTGCTCATCGACAGCGGTCCCCGTTACCAGTTCGGCAAGGTGAGCTTCCACCAGGACGTATTGCGCCCTTCCCTATTGGCGCGGTTCATCCCGTTCAAGGGCGGCGACGCTTACAATACGGCACAACTGCTCGACCTGCAAAACGCCCTGCTCGACAGCGATTACTTCCGAGTCGTAGAGATCAATCCCCGCCGCGACCTCAGCAAAGACCGGAGGATCCCCATCGATGTCACCCTGGTACCGCGCCATCAGCAGCGCTACACCGCCGGCGTGGGTTACGGCACCGATACCGGCCCGCGCGGCAAGCTGGGCTGGGAAATCCGCCGCGTCAACGACCGCGGCCACCGCTTCAGCACCGAATACAGTGTGTCCGAGATCAATGACAGCCTTACGGCCCGCTACACCATACCGATCCGCAATCCTCGCACCGACCAATTCGCCATTACCAGCAGTTGGAGCAACGACCATCCCGAGACCAGTCGAAGTGAAACCTATTTATTGGGAGTGAGCCGCAGCATCGATCGCGGCAATAATTGGCTGGAGACCCTGTACCTCAATTACCAGACGGAGTCCTATTCGGTGGGCGACGATCGCGGAAATTCTGTGATGTTGATGCCGGGCATCACCTGGACCAAGGTCAGCGCAGATAATCGCATCTATCCCATGCGCGGTCTGCGCCTGCTGTTGGACGTACGCGGTGCAGACCCGACAGTGATCTCCGACGTTCAATTCGTACAGGTACGGGGCCAGGTGAAATTTATCCACAAGATTTTCGGCAAGGGGCGCATCCTGCTGCGTGGTGACGTGGGCGCTACCCGTTTCGGCTCGATCCGCTCCCTGCCCACCTCGGTGCGTTTCTTCGCCGGCGGCGACAAGAGCGTGCGCGGTTATGCCTATAACAGCCTGGGGCCGCGCGATGCCACGGGAAATGTCGTGGGCGGCGAACAATTACTGGTGGGCAGCGTCGAATACGAACAGCGCTTTACGGAGAAATGGAGCGGAGCCGTGTTCTTCGACACCGGCAACGCTATCAACGACTGGGGGGAGTCCCTCAAGGACGGCGCGGGCTTCGGCATCCGCTGGCTCTCGCCCATCGGCCCGGTCCGCTTCGATCTGGCCTGGGCCATCAGCGAACCCGGCAAGCCCAATCGCCTGCACATCAGCGTGGGGCCGGACCTGTGAAGCTGCTCAGCCGCCTGTTCGCCCTGGTCCTCACCATCCTTACCGCGGTGTTGCTAAGCGGCGTCTACCTGCTCAACTCCCAGCACGGCCTGGAATGGAGTTATCGCCTCGCCGTCACCGTGCTCCCCGGCGAGCTTACCATCGAACACCTGGACGGCAGATTGCGCGGCCCGTTCACGCTGCACGGCGTACACTATCGATATAAGGACCTGGATCTGCGTCTGGCGAAGTTCGATCTGCAATGGCAACCCGGTGCCTTGGTGGTCGGCAAGCTGCAAGTCGATACCTTGACCGTGACGGGTTTGCATATCCTGCACTCGGCCTCCGACGGCGGCACGGGCCCAGGCGCATTGCCAGACATCCGCCTGCCGTTGGCGGTGCATGTCGATCAGGCGGCGCTGCGCGACTTGACCGTCGGCGAACCCGGCAAGGCCGACGCCTTCACGTTGAGCGAAGCGACCTTGACCAATGCTGAATTCACCAATGGCCGCTTGCGCCTCGATCAGCTCGCCGTCAGCGCACCAGCTTACCGCTTCCAGCTCTCCGGCAACCTTACCCCACAGCAGACCTACCCCATGGACATCGCCGTACAGTGGTCAATGGACGGCGGCGAGTTCGGCAGGCTGCGTGGGCAGGCCAAGTTGAGCGGCGATTTGCAACGCCTCACCCTATATCACCGCCTGACGGCCCCGGTCCGCGCCGAACTGCGCGGCACCATCAGCGATGTCTTGACCCGACTCAGCTGGCAGGGCGAACTGACCGCCCCGGAGATCAATCTGCAAACCCTGCACGCCCAATGGCCGGCGTTGACACTGGGTGGCACGCTACGCGGCAAGGGGGACCTGCAACGCATCCAGGCGCAAGGGGAACTACACAGCCGCTATCAGGACCTGCGCGCCGATCACCGCTTCGCCATGGTCTATGACGACGGCACCCTGGCGATAAACCGCTTCGAGACCACGCTTCCGCAAAGCGGCGCGCATATCGAGCTGCACGGGACCCTCACCGGACTCGCACGGCAGCCGCAGGCCGCCATCGAGGGCACATGGCAAGGCCTGCGTTGGCCGCTGCAAGGGGCGTCGCAGATTCGCAGTGCTGCGGGACGTTTCAGCGCCACCGGCACCCTCGATCACTATCAGATGCAGGTCGACGGCGACTTGGCCGGCGAGCAACTGCCGCCCGGCAACTGGTCGCTGAATGCCGAGGGCACGCCGCAACATCTTACCGTCAACGAGCTCGCCGGCCGGCTGCTTGGCGGCACACTGAAGGCAAACGGCAGGCTCGATTGGCAACCGCAACTGCACTGGCAAACCGAACTCCACGGCGAGGGGCTCGATCCCGGCGTACAGTGGCCAGAGTGGCCGGGCCGTATCGCCTTCACCGCACACAGCAGCGGTGCTGTCAGCGACGGCGCCGCGCAGCTCCAAGTGGTGCTGTCTCAACTGCAGGGTGAATTGAAATCCGCTCCCATCGACGGGGAAGGCATCTTGAACATCCAAGGCGACCGCTTCGATCTCGCCAAGCTGCGCATCGATTCCGGCGGTAACCACTTTACCGCCGCCGGCAGCGTGCAAGACACCTGGAATATGCAATGGCGGGTCACCGCCGCTGATCTCAAGCACTTGATGCCCGGCAGCGCCGGACACTTCCAGGGCAGCGGCGATATCAGCGGCCCGCGCAACGCCCCGACGCTCACCGCATCGCTGGCCGGGCAGCAATTGAATATCGCCGACAAGCATATCGGTGAGATCGCCCTGGTCATGGCCGTGGATATGGAGGATCGCGTACCTTCCACCCTGGAATTGGAGGCCCATAACGCCACCTTCGGCGACCTCAGTGTAGAGAGCCTGCGCCTGCGCGGTGACGGAACGGCCGCGCGTCACCGGGCACAGCTGTCCATCACCGCGCCGAGCGGCAGCTTGGCCCTCGAACTCAACGGCGGCTATGAGCAGCGCCAGTGGATGGGCAAGGTGGAGGGCCTGGATATCAATGCACCTATTGCCGGCCAGTGGCAGTTGGCGGCGCCCGCCGCCATCACTGTCGGCACCAGCGCCGCGCACCTCGAGGGACTGTGTTTGCAACAAGGAAACAGCCGGCTATGTACGGCGGGACATTGGGCCGCGGCAAGCGGTTGGCAAACGCAAGCCACGATCCGTGCGGTACCGCTCAGCATGATTAAGGACTGGTTGCCCCCCGGGACAGCATTGGCGGGGAATTTAGATGCCGACGCCCATGCCGATGCCGACGCCGCCGGCGTCATCACCGCCATGGCCCAAGCCCGTCTCAAGGTGGGGGTGGTACCTCCCGTGGTGCCGGGCAAGGACGAGACGGCCGCGCCCATCGTTTATCACCAGGGACAAGCCACCATCACCCTGGACAAGCAAGCCCTCACCGCCCAGTTCCAAGCCGATCTTGCCGGCGGCGGCATCCAGGGCTCACTGCATGTCGAACGCACCGCCCTGCCATTACCCATCGGCGGGGGCCAGACCACACTCGACACCGCACTCATAGGTCAACTCCAGGCGGACATCAAGGACCTGAGTCTGTTGCCCGCCCTCATCCCCGATGTGGAACATACCCAAGGCCGTCTCTTCTCCACACTGACCATTGCCGGCTCTTGGGATAAGCCACGGCTGATCGGCGAGGTCCGCCTGGAGAATGGCAGCGCCGCCGTCCCCGCCCTGGGCATCAACCCGGAGGCGATCAGCTTGGTGGCGCGCGGCGATGAACAGGGCCACTTGCGGCTCGATGCCCAGCTTCGTTCCAAGGACGGCAGTCTGCATTTGAGTGGCGATTTGCATTACGACAAATCGCAGGGCTTGAACATCCAGGCGCAACTCGACGGCGACAAGGCCGAGATCGTCAATACCCCGGAATATCACGTCCTGGCCTCTCCCAATCTGCAGCTCAAGGTACAAGGCCGGCGCATCGATCTCGACGGAGAAATATTCATCCCTGAGGCCAACCTCCGTCCGCGGGACGTGAGCGGCGCAGTGTCGACCTCCGACGACGTAGTCATCACCACCGACGAGAGTACACCCGTTCCCGAAAGCCACTGGCAGATCTACAGCCAGTTGCGGTTGCGTCTCGGTGATTTCGTCAAATTCAGCGGCTTTGGCCTGCAGGGTTTGCTGAAGGGAG
>CAYQWR010000123.1:0-8419 GCA_964421235.1 uncultured Thiohalomonas sp.
TTCTTGATGCGATGCAGGACGGACGCTGTACCGGACCGGCCATTACCCGGTACTTTGTCGCAAACAGGACAAGGGCAAACGGCCACGGCGCGGAGGATGGCCGCATCGTTGGCGCTGTCCGGAATATCGCGCACGAAGCTCTGACGGGAAGGAGTAAGTCACTTTTGCCCGCCGGCGGCAAACGGTTACCATGGGCCGTTCCCGCCAACCGATAGCCGCCGCATGACCGCCACCGCCACATTCACCATCGTGCCGCTCGCCGCCGATCCGCTGGCATTGCTGACCGACGAGTTGATGGAACGCTACCAAGCGCGGCTACCGCTGCTCGACGAGGCCGTGGTCCTGCTGCCGGAGCGTCAGGCGGCGGCACGGCTACGGCAACTGCTGCTGGATCGCGCGGCGGCCAAAGACTGCCGTGCGCTGCTGGGACCGCGGATCCATCTGCTGCACGAATGGGTCGGCGAGCTGCCCCTCTCCGGCCAGCGGGTGATCGGTGACCACGCCCGCGAACTGCTGCTGGTGGAGGCCTTGCACGAGCATCGCGGGCTGTTCGGCCAGGGCAACCTGTGGGCGCTGGCCGACAGCCTGCTCGCGCTGTTCGATGAAATGACCCTCAACCGCGTCGGCCTGCCGCCGTCGCTGGAGGAGTTCCGCGCACGTCTGGTCCTGGGGTACGGTGCCGACACGGCGGCGCTCGATGCGCTGACACTGGAGGCGCGTATCGTCCACACCCTGTGGAATGCCTGGCACGACCAGATGCAGGCGCGCCACGTGATCGATGCCCCGACCGCCTACCTGTTGCGGCTTGCCGCCAGCCTCGAACGCGATTTGCCTCCGCTCTACCTGGCGGGCTTCGGCCGTTTCAATCGCGCCGAACAGGAGTGGCTGGAGCAACTGGCCGGACGCGGCCGCCTGCGGCTGTTCGCCCATGCGGAGACCGATGCGGACGCGCCGACCGACACCCCCTTCGCCCGATTTCTGCATCAGGCGCTGGTGCCGCAGCCGGAACCGCTGCGACAGCGCGCCGGCCTCTTCGCGGCGGCCCACCCGCAGAGCCCCGCGGTCGGCCGGCTGGTGCTGTTCGGCGCCGACGGCGCGGAACAGGAGGCGCAGGCGGTCGACCTGCAAGTGCGCCGCTGGCTGCTGGAGGGGTGCGACCATATTGCCGTGGTGACCGAGAATCGGCGCCTCGCCCGCCGCGTGCGCGCCTTGCTGGAGCGGGCCGGGGTGGCGTTGCAGGATGCCGCCGGCTGGGCCCTCTCCACCACCAGTGCCGCCGCGGCGCTGGAGCGCTGGCTGCAGTGCATCGAGGAGGACTTTCCCCACCAGGCGATGCTCGACCTGCTCAAGTCGCCCTTCGTGTTCGCCGGCGAAGAGCGCGCCGCGCGGCTGGCGGAGGTCTACCGACTGGAGCAGGGGGTGATATTGCAGGGCAACATCGGCCGCGGACTGGAACGCTACCGGCGCGAGCTGGCCTACCGCCAGCGCCGGCTGCCCGGGGAGTTGGGACGGGAACTTGAACCGATCGGCGCCATGCTGCATCTGCTGGCGCAGGCGGCAGCGCCGATGTTGCCGCTGGCGACCGGGCGGCATCCGCCAGTCACACTGCTCGCGGCGCTGCAACAGGGCATGGAGCAGTTGGGTCTCGCCGCCAACCTCGCGGCCGACGCCGCCGGACGACTGCTGTTGCAGGAGCTGGAGGCGATGCGCTCGGCCGCCGAACCCGACACGCCGCCGATGGCATGGGGCGAGTTTCGCGCCTGGCTCGGCCGTACCCTGGAGCGCGCCAACTTCCGCCCCCCGGCCGGCGGCAGTCAGGTGGAGTTGATGGGATTGGCGCAAAGCCGCCTGGGCCGTTATGACGCCATAGTCATTGCCGGCGCGGAACAGGAGTATCTACCCGGCGGCGGCGCAAGCTCGCCCTTCTTCAACGAGGCGGTACGACAGGAGTTGGGACTACCGACGCTCCAGGAACGGCAGATCGACCGCTTCCGGCAGTTCCGCCGCCTGCTGGAAGCGGCACCGCGGATAGTGCTCACCCTGCGGCGCCAGCAGGACGGCGAAGAGATCCGCCCCAGCCCCTGGGTCGAAGGCATCACCGCATTCCACCGGATGAGCTACGGCAGCGCCCTGGAAGACCCGCTGCTCGCCGCCTGGCTCGGCGAGCCGGACAGCCAGGTGTTTCGCTGCGACGATCACGGGCTGCCGCCGCCGCCGCAGCGCCCGGTCCCGCCGCTGCCGCCGGGACTACAACCCGGCACCCTGTCGGCCAGCGGCTACCAGCAGTTGATCAACTGTCCGTATCAGTTCTTCGCGGCCCGCGGTCTCGGCCTGGCCCCGCCGGAGAGCATCCGCGAGGCGCTGGAGAAGGCCGACTATGGCGAACGGGTACACCGCTGCCTGCAAGCGTTCCACACCGGTGTCCCCGGTCTGCCGGGCCCCTGTGCGACGCCGTTGACGCCGGCCGCCCGCGCCGATGCCGTGGCGCTGCTGGAGCGGATCAGCCGCCAGGTATTCGCCGAAGACCTGGAAGACAACTTTCTGCACCGTGCCTGGCTGGAGCGCTGGCTGGCCGTGGTGCCCGCCTATATCGACTGGCAGCTCACGCGAGAGCAGGCGCAGTGGCGTGTCGAACAGGCCGAGCTGGAGTTGCGGCGCGACGATTACCTGCCGGGGCTCGCCCTGAAGGGACGCATCGACCGCATCGACACCATGGCTGCGGGCCGTGCGGTGCTCGACTACAAGACCGGCGCGGTGCCGCGGGCCGACGCCGTGCAGGAGGGCGAGGCGGTACAGCTGCCCTTCTATGCCATGTTGCTGGCCGGCGACGTTAGCGAAGTGCAGTATGTGGCCATCGAACGGGAGCGCGTGGTCACGCGCGATCGCCTGGAGGGAGAGCAGTTGGAGGCCCTGCGCCAGGCCAACGACGAGCGCTTGCGTGCCGTGATGGCCGACATCTCCGCCGGCGTCGGTCTGCCGGCGTGGGGCGACGCGGAGACTTGCGGCTACTGTAGGATGAGAGGCATCTGTCGGCGAGTGATGTGGGACAGCTGAAGTGGAGATGACGGAAAACGCAACATGCGCACAAAAAATTGGGGCGGCCTTGCGGTCGCCCCATCTGTCCTTATGCTTCCTGCCTTCCCGCCATCCTGCGGAAACTCTCCCTGCCGTCCCAGCGCATCCCTGCATGCGCTACGATGTTCATCCTAGCAGAGTTACCCACCCCAAAATGCGCGACGCCAATCGCGAATCGTGGCATCGACCTTGATGACGACACCATCGAAAATGGCGTTATTTACACACAATCAATCAGATAGCAATGCACAACGGGGCAGTGCCGGGCGACGACTCACACCGTCGCCCTACACCACTATCAGAATATTCCTACACGCACGCGGCCGTGGCTTACCCCCCGTCGAGCCCGCCGGTATCCCTGCGCGATGAATCGCCTGCCCATAGCCCCCGATCTCAACGCCGTCGTGATGGCGTCGGCCGGCACCGGCAAGACCTGGCTGCTGGTCACGCGCCTCATCCGGCTGCTGTTCGAAGAGGTCGCTCCCGATGCGGTGCTGGCCATCACCTTCACCCGCAAGGCCGCCGCCGAGATGCAGAGCCGTTTGGCCGAGCGGCTGCTTCAGCTCGCCACCTGCGACGATGCCGAACTCGATGCGCAGCTGGCGCTGCTGGAGATCATGCCGGACGACGCGGCACGGCGCCGCGCGCGCGGCATGTACGAGGCGCTGTTGCAGGCGCCGCGTCCGTTGCGCGCCACCACCTTTCACGCCTTCTGCCAGGAGATCCTGCGACGCTTTCCGCTGGAGGCCGACGTGCCGCCCGGCTTCGAGCTGAACGAGAACGGAGGCGAACTGCGCGCCGCCGCCTGGGATGCCTTGGTCGGCGAAGCCACCGCGGCGCCCGACGGCGCCATCGCCGCCGATCTGGCGGCGCTGCTGGAGCTGTGCGGCGGCCGCTCCAACATGGAGACGGCGCTCGACAGCTTTATCGATCATCGCAGCGATTGGTGGGCGCTCACCGACGGCATCACCGAGCCCGCAGCAACCGTATCGCAACGGTTGCGTGAACACCTGGGCGTGGACGAGCAGACCGATCCCTATGCGGCACTGTTCGCCGCGGCCGACGAGGCCGCCGAGTTCCGCGACCTGCTGCTGCGCCACCCGACCGCCACCAATCAGGCGCACGCCGCGCTGTTCGAACTCATCCTCGATCCATCCGTCGCACCCGCCGCACGTTTCGACGCGATGCGCGAGGTGTTCCTGAAGAAGGACGGCGAGCCGCGCAACCGCAAAGAGAGCGATACCCAAGAGAAGAAAATGAGGGAGGAAGGGCAACGGCGCTTCCTCGAACTGCACGTACTGTTCTGCACACGCCTCGCCACGGTCCAGGCGCAGCTCGCCGCGCGCGACACCTGGCGGCTCAACACGGTTTGGTATCGCGTCGGCCAGTGCCTGTTGGCCCACCTGCAACGCATCAAGGAGGAGCAGCGGCTGCTCGACTTCACCGACCTGGAGTGGCGCGCCTACCGACTGCTCACCGCCGCCAACAACGCCCACTGGATCCAGTACAAACTCGACCAGCGCATCGATCACCTGCTGGTGGACGAGTTCCAGGACACCAATCCGACCCAATGGCGGCTGCTGTTGCCGCTGCTGCAGGAGATGGCCGCCGGCGACGGCGAACGCCGCCGCAGCGTGTTCCTGGTGGGTGACGGCAAGCAGTCCATCTACCGTTTCCGCCGCGCCGAACCGCGCCTGTTTCACGTCGCCCACGACTGGCTGCGCCACCATCTTGCGGTGGACGCCTATCCGCTGCACATGTCGCGCCGTTCGGCGCCGGCGATCATGGAGTGCGTCAACCGCCTGTTCGGCGAAGAGGGTCCGCTGGCCGGCAGCCTCGACGCCTTTGCGCCCCACACCACGGTTCACGAACGGCTATGGGGTCGGGTCGAACTGCTGCCGCTGGTGGAACCGGCCGCGGCGCCGGAACCCGTGGCGCGCACGACGCTGCGCCACCCGCTGCGCGAACCGCGCCTGCCGCCGGAGGACGACCGCCACCTGCGCGAAGGCCGCATGATCGCTGCGCAGATCCGCGCGCTGGTCGACCGCGGCACGCTGGTCGGCTCCGGCGCGGACGCCCGTCCCCTGCACTACGGCGACATCCTGCTGCTGGTGCGCAACCGCGGCCATGTGGACGCCTACGAACAGGCGCTGCGCGAGGCGGGCATCGACTATCTCGGCGCCGACCGCGGCACGCTGCTGGCAAGCCTTGAAGTGGACGACATGGTGCGTCTGCTGGAGACCCTGATCGCCCCCTACAACAATCTGGCGCTGGCCCAGGTGTTGCGCTCACCGCTGTTTACCTGCAGCGACGCCGATCTGACGCAGCTGGCCGGCGCCGCCCAGCAGGGCTCCTGGTTCGAGCGACTGGCGCACTGTGCACCGCAGCAGGCGCCGGGCACCCCGTTGCAGCGCGCCCATACGCTGTTGCAGCGCTGGCATGGGGCCGCCGGACGTATCCCGATCCACGACCTGCTCGATCGCATCTACAGCGAAGCCAACGTCATCGCCCGTTACGAAAGCGCGTTTCCGCCGCACCTGCGACCGCGGGTGCGCGCCAACCTCACCCGCTTCATCGAACTGGCGCTGGAGATCGACCACGGCCGTTACCCGAGCCTGACCCGTTTTCTCGCCCGTCTCGGCGAGCTGATGGAACAAGGCGAGGCGCCGGACGAGGCCCCCGCCGCCGGCGCAATGGAACGGGTGCGGCTGATGACCATACACGCCGCCAAGGGGCTGGAGGCGCCGGTAGTGTTCCTCGCCGACAGCGCCGCGACACTTGCCAACGAGCGCCCCTATTACGCCCTGGTGGAATGGCCGGCGGAGCAGCAACGGCCGGACCACATGTTGTTGGTGAGCAAGAAGGAACAGCGCGACCCGTTTACCCAATCCCGGCTGGCCCGGGAGCGCGTGGCCGAACGCCGCGAGTCGGCCAACCTGCTCTACGTGGCGCTGACGCGCGCCCGGCAGTTGCTGTTCGTCTCCGCCTGCCGCCCCGCCAAAGGCGACGACCTCGGCTGGTACGGCGCGCTGCAGCAACTGGACGCAACGGGCGACGCGGCGCCGCTGTTCGAATCGGGCGCGATGCCGACGGCCGCAACAAGCGCGCAACGTCCTGAATCGCCGCCGCAGCCCGCACCTCCGCCGACGCTGCGCCAACCGATCGACACGCGGCAGTTGCAGCGCGAGATCGCCCCCAGCCGCGCCGGCACGCACCTTGGCGGCGACGAGGACGGCGACGAAGACGGCCGTCTGCGCGGCATCGCGATACATCGCATGCTGCAACTGCTCACGACCGCCGTTGCCGCGGAGGCCGTGCTGCCGCAGGTGGCCGCCGAACTGCAACGCGGCAACGACGACGAAGAACTGCTGGCGTGGTGGCGCGAGGCGTGCGCCGTGATCGCCGCACCGACGTTGCGGGAACTGTTCGATCCGGGCCGGTTTCAACAGGCATGGGACGAAGTTCCATTGCATTACCGACAGGGTACTTGTACCGTGCATGGGATCGTTGACCGCCTGATCCTGCGGTCCGACCAGGTGATCATCGTCGACTACAAGACCCACCGGCACACAACGACCGCCGAACTCGACCGACTCGCCGCGGCGTACCTGCCGCAACTGCGGCTCTATGTGGAAGGGGTGCGGCGCCTGTGGCCGCAACACCGCATCCGGCCGTTGTTGCTGTTCACCGCCAGCTGCACCGCGGTTCCCCTGACGCTTGATTAGCCGGTAGCGACCCTTATATCCCATCGACCGGCCGCTCCGTAACCGACAACGACATCGCTATGAACGACAGCCAATTTATCATCGACGTCACCGCCGAAAATCTCCAATCGGTACTGCAACTGTCTCATCAAACACCGGTGCTGGTGGATTTCTGGGCGCCCTGGTGCGAGCCGTGCAAAATGCTGCTGCCCATCGTGGAAAAATTGGCACGGGAATATCAGGGCCAGTTCATCCTCGCCAAGGTGAACATCGACGAGCAACAGGCGCTGGCCGGCCAGTTCGGCGTGCGCAGCGTACCGACGGTCAAGATGGTGCGCGACAGCCAGCTGCGGGACGAATTCAGCGGCGCCCTGCCCGAGGCCGAGGTGCGCGCCTTCATCGAACGCCACATCGACAACGCATCCGATCGCGTCATCGACGCCGCCATGACCGCCTACAGCCAGGGACAGAGCGCCGAGGCGGAACAGCTGCTGCGCGATGCCATGACCATGGAACCGGTAAACTACCGCGCCCACCTGACCCTGGGCGAACTGCTGGCCCGCGACGGGCGCAGCGAAGAGGCGCAGCAACTGCTGGCCGCACTGCCGGCGGACGTCGGTGCCGATCCGGCGGCGCAGTCATTGCGTGCGCGTCTTACCTTCGCCACGGCCGCGGCCGACGCGCCGCCACTGGCCGCATTGCAGGAAGCGTTGGCGGCAAATCCCAAAGACAGCGCCGCGCGCTACCAGTTGGCGATGCGCCTGATCATGGAGGGAGAGTACGAAGCGGCGTTGCAGCAACTGCTGGAACTGGTGCGCCGCGACCGCGGCTACGGCGACGACGCCGGCCGCAAGGCGATGCTGCAGGTCTTCGAACTGTTGGGCGGCGAAGGCGAACTGGTCGGCCATTACCGGCGCCAGATGTTTACCGCCATGCACTGACGAACCAGGGGCCATACGGCCCCTGTTCCATTAGCGCGGCGTTATTTTTGCGCCATCTATTGCTGATTGAGCAACTGCGCCAACCGCTTCGGCGGCAGGTAACCCGGTAGCAGGGTGCCATCCGCAAGGACGATGGACGGCGTACCGGTCACGCCCAGCAGCTCACCGAGCATGTACTCCTTCTTCACCGGATTATCGGCGCAGGTGTGCGGAACGATCTTATCGTCGTCGTAGGCGATGTCCATCGCCTTGGCGGGATTCGGCGCACACCAAATCGACGCGGCCTTGTCGTAGGACGAGGAGGGAATACCGGCCCGCGGAAACGCCAGATACCGCACCGTGATGCCCAGGTCGTTCATCTCCTTCATGCCCTCGTGCAGCTTGCGGCAATAGGGACAGTCGAGATCGGTAAAAACGGTAATCGTATGCTTTACCTTGCCGCGCGCCGGATAGATGATCATCGCCTTTTTGCCCAGCGCATCGATCGCCTGGACGCGGGCCTTGCTGCGGTACTCTTCGGTCAGATTGCTGCGCTGCTTGAGATCGTACATGTCGCCGCTGATGAGATAGCGGCCGTCCGCCGATACATAGAACAGCTTCGGCCCGTAGGCCACCTCGTACAAACCCTTGATCGGTGCTGCAACGATACTGTCGGGTACCGCGTCCGGCAGCACCTCCTGCATGGCGGAGCGAATCTTC
>CAYQWR010000124.1:0-6719 GCA_964421235.1 uncultured Thiohalomonas sp.
CCCTTGCGGATCAGCTCCGGCGGCAGGGCGCGGATGTCGTTGGCGGTGGCGACCACGAACACCGGGCGGTGGCTCTCCGCCATCCAGGTGAGCAGGGTGCCGAGCACCCGGCGCGAGGTGCCGTTGTCGTTGTCGCCGGTGGCGATGCCCTTTTCGATCTCGTCCAGCCACAGCACGCAGGGCGCCATCATCTCCGCGCTCTTCAGCGACTCACGGATGTTGCGCTCGGTCTCGCCGAAGAACTTGTTGTAGAGGCGGCCGAAATCGAGGCGGATCAGCGGCACCTCCCAGGAGCCGGCCACCGCCTTGGCGGCCAGGCTTTTGCCGCCGCCCTGCACGCCGATCAGCAGGATGCCCTTGGGCGGGTCGAGGGGCAGCTCGACCTCGCCGACAAAGGCGGCGCGGCGCAGCTCCAGCCAATGCTTGAGGTTGGCGAAACCGCCGATATCGCCCAGCTGCGCCGTGTCGTATTCGAACGACAGCAGGCCGTCGCCGCCCAGCAATTCGTGCTTGGCCTTCATCACCTCCGGCAGGTCCGACTGGGTCAGCGCGCCGTCGTCGTAGATGGCGTTGCGGATCAGGCGGGTGGCGTCGGTGACGGTCAGCCCCTGGAGCTGGCGCACCAGCCGCCGCCACGCCTCGCGGTCGGCGCGCACCGGTTGCCTGCCGTTGCGCATCGACCAGATGGCGGCCTCGTCGGCGATCAGCTTCTCCAGCGTCGCGGCGTCGGGCAGCGACAGCTCGAAACGGGCGGCGAAGCGCTGCAGCTCCGCAGGCAGCGCGAGCTGGTGGCTGAGCAGCACCAGGGTGACGCCGTTGTCCGGCCGGTCGAGGGCGATCTCCTTGAGCAGCCGCACCAGGGTCGGGTTTTCCAGGTAGGGGTGGAAGTCGAGCAGCACCACGATGGTGTCGCGGTAGCCCTCCTTGATGCGGCGCAGCGCCGGCAGCGGCTCGCTGTCACGGGGGTGCGCCGCCGCCTCCGCGCTCGGCTCCAGGCTCAGGGTGTCGCGGTTGTAGCGGTCGGTGGCCGGATGCTCCAGCTGGCGCAATCCCTCGGTGACGCTCCATGTGTGCAGGCTGCGGCCGGCGCGCACCGCCGCCTTGCGCAGCAGGTCGAGGGCGCGCGGCTCCTCGTGGGTCTCGATGGTGACCAGCGGGAAATGGGATTGCAGCAGCAGCTCCAGATCCTGGGCGCCGTTCATGTGGCCGCGCGCTCCCCGCCGGGGCGCAGCGCGGCGATGGCGGCGACGCGGCGGCGGTGCAGTTCGTCGCGGATCGCCGCGCCGGTGAAGCCGCCGGCGATCACCTGCTGCGGGTCCACGCCCGCCGCGGCGTGGTAGGCGGCACGGAAGATACCGGGCTGGACGAAGGCCTGCTCCTCGAAGCCGCTGCGCCCGCGCGAGTCGGCCTCGCAGGCGAGCAGGAACTGCTCCAGCCGCTCGGGACGGCGGAAGGCGTCCAGCGCCTCCAGGGTCTCCAGCATGGTCGCGGGGCGCAGCTCCTCGGCGCGATGGTAGACGCCGTGATAGCGGGTCACCGCCAGGGCCAGGTCGCGGAAATCGTTGGGCACGCGCAGCCGCTTGCAGAGCTGTTCGACCAGGGCGACGCCGCGGTGCTCGTGGGCGATGTGGCGCGGCCACTCCGCCGGCGGCGTGGTGCCCTTGCCCAGGTCGTGGACCAGGGCGGCGAAGCGCACCCGCGCATCGGGGGTGAGACGCGCCGCCTGCTCCAGCACCATCAGCGTGTGCACACCGGTGTCCTCTTCCGGGTGGTGGTGCTTGGGCTGCGGCACCCCGAACAGCGCATCCAGCTCGGGGAAGACCCGCGCCAGCGCGCCGCAGCCGCGCAGCACCTCGAAGAAGCGCTGCGGCGTCTCCTCGCCCAGGGCGCGGGCCAGTTCCTGCCACACCCGCTCCGCCACCAGCGCATCCACCTCGCCCGATGCCACCATCTCTTTCATCAGCTTGTTGGTGCCGTGCGCGACATGGAATCCCCACTTGCCGTAGCGCGCCGCGTAGCGTGCCAGCCGCAGGATGCGCACCGGGTCTTCGGCGAAGGCGGGGGAGACGTGGCGCAGCCGGCCATTGGCGAGATCATCGCGGCCGTTGAAGGGGTCGACGATGGCGCCGTCCGGCGTCTCGGCCATGGCGTTGATGGTGAGGTCGCGGCGCTTGAGGTCCTCCTCCAGCGTCACCGACGGGTCGGCGTGGAATTCGAAGCCGTGATAGCCGGGCGCCGTCTTGCGCTCGGTGCGCGCCAGTGCGTACTCCTCGCCGGTCTCCGGATGGAGGAACACGGGAAAGTCCTTGCCCACCGGACGAAAGCCCTGGGCGAGCATCTCCTGCGGCGTGGCGCCGACCACCACCCAGTCGCGGTCCTGCGGCTCCAGCCCCAGCAATTTGTCGCGGACGGCGCCGCCGACGAGGTAGATCTGCATCAGTCGACCAATGATGAATTATCAGGCGGCGCCAGCGGTCGCTGCCGACCCAAGCCTGTAATCGGGGTGCAGTTTTTGATAGAGAAACTCCGGCGCAAAATCAGCCCCGTTGGGCCATACGAGGGTGCCCAGTTCCGCGCTGACCGAGAAGCCCGCAAACAGAGTCATCTCCTTCAGGGGTTCGAACACCTCGCCCCATAATTCGTCCGCGAAGTCGATTACGCCCTCGGTGCCGTCCGCAAACGCGACCCGGATGCGGTATTCCCCATCATATTGTGCATCGCAAAGTTTCGGCAGCATGGCATTACTCCAACGGGGCGATAGGTTTCAATGTCCTGCGTTCGCGCGCCAAAGCCCAATCCTCAGAAAGGTCGGCGCGGTGATATTCGCGCCACTCCTGTACCAAGCCGAGGACTCGCGGCGGCAGGCTTCCGTCGATGACTTCGCCTGTTGCAACGGCAATTACGGCCTCGTAGTCACCGTATTTCGCATGAAAGTGCGGCGGTGCGTGATCGTTGTAGTACATCGCGATCACGATGCCAAGGAATCTGCTGATCTCCGGCATATCCGTCACCTCCCTGCATGTTTTCATTATGCGGGAAAAGCAGGTGCATCACCATTATCCCCTGTGAACCCACTCAATGTCGGGCGGGGTACGCTGCATCAAATCTCCGTACGCAATCATTGCCGATTCGGAACCGGCACTATCAGCGCCTGTTTCACCGCTGGATCGAGCGACCCCATGAACCGCTCCACCGCGTCGGTATAGGCGCCCGGCTCGCCCAGGGTGGCGTTGATCTCCCGATGCGACAGGTCTTCGCCCACCACTTCGGCGCGCACGCCGAGTGCGTCGGCCTTGGCGGCGAAGCTGCGGGCCTGGGGGCAGGAATCGTCGCGGCGGGTGGAGCAGACCAGCAGGATCGGCCGGGCCGAGGCCGTCAGTCTGTAGAACGGCGATGCGGTACGCCAATAGGCTGGGTCGGTGCCGAAGGCGCCGTCGTAGAGCCGGTAGTGCGGCCTCTTCATGATCGTCACCACATTGAACGCGGCGCTGTCGAGGGCGATGGTGCCGAGCCACGGTCGCGCGCCGGCCTTGTAGGCCAGTGCCGGATCGGCGTCGAGCAGCGCAACGAGATGGGCGCCGGCCGAATGGCCCATGAGGATGAATTTGTCAGGATCACCGCCCCTGGACGTCGCCTTGGCCTGCGCCGTCGCCAGGGCACGGGCCACGTCCCCGGCCTGCTGCAACGGCCCTGCCTCGGGCAGCAGCCGGTAATCGACCGACACGAAGATAAAGCCGCGCGGCACCCAGCGCGCCACCTTGTTCAGCACCACCGAGCGCGCCGTCTTGTCGCCGGTACGCCAGCCCCCGCCGTGGACCATGAAGATCACCGGCATCCCGGTCTTCGGCGTGCGCGGCAGGTAGACGTCCATGGTCTGGCGGTCGGCATCGCCGTAGCGGACGTTGCGCAGGATGGTGATCTGTCGCTTCAGGGCATCGACTTTATTGAGCGGAGCTATTTGGTTGAATACCTCGCCGTAGCCGTTTGCGGCGGGAGGCGTCGCGCCCGCATCGGCAAACGTCTGTTGGCCGAATATTGCGGTGATGGCGAGGAGTGAGGCCGATACAATTTTGCTATGAAGCATGCTTGCTATGTTCCTGTGGAAACGAACCATTTGATGGAAATCGTCGATGCTCAACTTATCGTAATCGAGCGACGTAGTTGAATCGGTGCAATCCGCTAATAAGTCCCTTCCGTTACCTGAGTGATATAGGCCGCCGCTGCATCGACGATGGTCTTGCCGACGTAGGCGTACTGCCGGGAGAAGGGCGGCCAGCGGTCGCCCATGCCGATGGCATCGTTGATCACCAGCACCTGACCGTCGCACGACGAACCGGCGCCGATGCCGATGGTGGGAATGGGAACGGAACGGGTGATGGTTTCGGCGAGGGCGTCGGGGATGTGTTCGAGCACGATCATGAAGGCACCGGCCGTGGCGATGCGCAGCGCCTCGTCCAGAATGCGCTCGGCGTCCTTTTCGTCGCGGCCCACCTGTTTGAAGTTGGCGGCGGTCTGCGGTGTCAGGCCGGTGTGGCCGACGACGTCGATGCCGTTGGCGACGAGCCGATTGATGACTTCGCATTTCGGCCCTTCCAGCTTCACGCTGTCGGCGCCCGCGTCGATCAGCAACTGCGCGTTCTGTAACGCCAAATCCGGATCGCAATCGCTGTTGTAGGGCATGTCGCCGATGATGTGCGTGTTGGGCGCGCCGCGGCGCACGGCGCCGATGTGATACTGCATGTGCTCCATCGTCACCTGCCGCGTGCTGTCGAAGCCCATCTCCACCATGCCGACGGTATCGCCCACCAGCAGCACCGGCACGCCGGCCTGTTCGAGCGCGCGGGCGATGGGCGTGGTGTAGGCCGTCAACATCGGGATCGGCCTAACGGACTTCAGTTGACGTAGCGCCTCGGCGCCGAGTCTGATTGCGCTCATCAGTGGACCTCGTTGGTCGATGCGATATGTGCGTAGATTATGGGTGAATAATTTCGAACTTTGAAGCGTGGCTGCGCTGCCTGAATATCAAAATGTAGGATGCGGTGAGGAACGAACCGCATCGTTCGAGTCATCCTGCCGGGGAGTTTGCATATCGCCTAAGCAGGCAGGACATTCACCCCGGCTGGCCGATTATCTGGATCTGGTCGATTGGACGGGGCGGGCCATACGCGAGGACCCTGAGTGCTCTTGGGAAAGGCAAAAGGCAAGACCCGACCCCGAGCTTCCGTGCCGCCAGGCACACTTAAACAAACGGGTGGTGTTGCTGCGCAACGCTTGGTGGGTTACGCGGAAAACGCCAACCCACCCTACATCGGGCAAATTCCGGTTGCTCGATATACCTCGTGGGCCGCAATGCGTAGGAAATGATCGGCCACAAACTCACTTGCTGTCGGAAAGTACCCGCTCGATGCGCCGGTCGGGAATCAACCAGAACAAGGCGACCAGCACGTAGAGAGCTTGTGCTATTTCGCTGGACCAGAACGCCGCGAGGACGGCCGCCATGTAGAGTAGCGGCGAAAGCTTTCCCTTCCAGTCGCCGCCTATCGCCTTTTTCAGCAGCGAATCTTCGCCCTGCGATACGATGATCGTTTTCTGCAGAATCCAGTAGGCGATCGCGGCCATCAGGAGAATCACTCCGTATAGGGCGGTCGGCGCTGTGGCGAAGTGGTCTTCGCCCATCCAGCCGGTGGTGATCGGAATCAGCGAGAGCCAGAACAGCAGATGCAGGTTTGCCCAAAGAACCGACCCGGTGACCCGTTCGCAGGTATGCAGCATGTGATGATGATTGTTCCAGTAGATGCCGAGGTAGACGAAGCTCAATACGTAACCCAGAAACACCGGTACGATCGGCAACAACGCGTGAAAATCATTCCCATGGGGCACCTTCAACTCCAGCACCATGATGGTGATGATGATCGCAATCACTCCGTCGCTGAAGGCCTCCAGCCGGTGCTTGCCCATGACGGTAACGGTGACGGCGTTACTCATTGGTGGCTACGCAAGGTGTCGTAGCGCTTCCGTTCCCCCGCATCGCCCAGATAATAGGGCGCCACGGTTTCCAACGGCGTCGGCGTAATTCCAAACACTTCGGGGAAAGGTCCGCTGCATACATTGTCGTGCCTGGTGGAAAGATAGTTATCGCGCGAAAACGGCTTCCCCGGCACCCATTCGAATACCTCCGCCTGCAGGCGCGAGGCCCAGTCGGGCAACGGGACGATCAGGTGTGGATGTCCGCCGAGTCGGGCGACGTAGCGCACCAGTTCCACCAGCGTGTAGGCGCGCGGGCCGCACAGGTCGTAGCGGCGGCCGAAGGTGTGCGGGTTGTCGATGGCGCGGGTGTAGGCTTCGACCACGTCGCCGACGAAGACGGTGGCGAAGCGGGCGCTCGGGCAGGCGAGGGGGAACACCAGCGGGATGCGGCGCAGCAGGCCGGCGAAGCGGTTGAGGAAGCTGTCTTCGGGACCGAAGATGACTGAGGGGCGGAAGATGGTGACGTGCAGGTCGTCGGCGGCGAGGACCAGCTGTTCGCCGCGGCCCTTGCTGCGCTGGTAGTGGCTGGTGCCGTGGTGGGCGTCGGCGCCGAGGGCGCTCATGTGCAGCAGGCGTTTGATGCCGTTGGCGCGGCACGCCTCGATCACGGTGCGGGGCAGATCGAAGTGGGCGCGTGCGAAGCCTTTGCCGCTGTGGCCCTTCTCGTTGAGGATGCCGACCAGGTTGACCAC
>CAYQWR010000124.1:6819-8407 GCA_964421235.1 uncultured Thiohalomonas sp.
CGAAGCCTTTGCCGCTGTGGCCCTTCTCGTTGAGGATGCCGACCAGGTTGACCACCACGTCGCAGCCGGCGACGGCGGCGTTGAGGGCGAGCTGGTCGTGGACGTTGCAGTCGATCACCTCGGCGGTCGGCAGCACCAGGAAATCGCGGTGGCGCTCGGCGCGGCGCGTGAGGATACGCACGTTGTGCTCGTCACGGACGAGGCGGCTGGCCAGGTGGTGGCCGACAAAGCCGCTGCCGCCGAGGATGGCAATGGTATGACGCTTCATGACGGCGCTCCTTAACTGATTACTTGCTAACCACGGAGGACACAGAGGGCACGGAGGAAAACTATTGCTGGAGTAGTGCGAGACCGGTTCTATACAGCGGCAATAACCTCGGTGATCTCCGTGTCCTCCGTGGTTAATCTCTTGCTTTTAAGCATAGCGCCCGAACGCGGCAAGGTCAGGGTGGTTATACTTGGCTCATCAAAGGAATTTGGAGGCGGAGGAAAATGTTCTCTCGCCAAGACGCCAAGATCGCCAAGGGATTGGGAAGAGATGACTGAAGATGAAATTGGCAAGCAGGTCGTTGACGTTGCTGTAAGGATTCACCAGGAGGTTGGCCCCGGCCTGCTGGAATCGGTCTACGAGGCGATTCTTGCGTATGAGCTTCGACGGAAGGGTTTACGGGTAGACAGGCAGGTTTCCATTCCGATCGCGTATCAGGGCCTCACTTTTGATGAGGGCTTCCGGGCGGACCTTATTGTGGAAAATAAGGTTGTTCTTGAACTCAAGTGTGTGGAACGGCTCAACAACGCACACAAGAAACAGCTCCTCACATACCTGCGCCTTGCCGACAAGAGGCTAGGTTACCTGCTGAATTTCGGCGAGGCACTCATGAAGCAGGGGATTATCCGTACCGCCAATCGGCTCCCAGAAGGAACGGATTGACTCCTTGGATAGACAACAACCCGGAACTCCCGCCAAGACGCCAAGACGCCAAGGTCGCCAAGAAAGGACGATTATAGGGTGTTCCCTTGGCGTTCTTTGCGTCTTGGCGAGAGTATAGGTTTTTCCTGGCTCAGCATGCGTTTGTCGGTCGATGCGAGCGAAATTCCGCCCATGGGCCTTATACTTGGGGGCAATAGACACGGGCGATTAAGGAGCGGGCCGATGGGTTTCAAGTCGATCAATCCCTACAACGATGAGCTGCTGGCGGAGTTTCCCGCCTGGGAGCCGGAGCATCTGGAGCAGGCGCTGGCCCAGGCCGCGGCGGCGGCGCCCGGTTGGGCGGCGACGGCGGTGGCGGAGCGGGCGGCGGTGGTGCGGCGTGCCGGGGTGTTGCTGCGCGAGCGGCGCGAGGGGCTGGCGCGGCTGATCACGCTGGAGATGGGCAAGCGCTACGGCGAGGCGCTGGGCGAGGTGGACAAGTGCGCCCTGGCCTGCGACTACTACGCCGACAACGGCCCCGGCTTCATCGCCGACGAGGTGATCGGCTCCGATGCTTCCCTCAGCTTCGTCGCCTACCAGCCCCTCGGCACGGTGCTGGCGGTGATGCCGTGGAACTTCCCTTTCTGGCAGGTGTTCCGCTTCGCCGCGCCGGCGCTG
>CAYQWR010000125.1:0-8384 GCA_964421235.1 uncultured Thiohalomonas sp.
AGAGCAACTACACCTACGGCGCCGCCAAGGGGGCCTTCGCCCTCTATCTGCAGGGACTGCGCAACCGGTTGTTCCCGGCCGGCGTGCGGGTGCTCACGGTGAAGCCCGGCTTCGTCGATACCGGCATGACCTTCGGCATGCCCGGCCTGTTCCTGGTGGCAACGCCGACGGCGGTGGGCGAGCGCATCGCCCGCGCCGTGGAGCGCGGCCGCGACGTGCTCTACGTGCCGTGGTTCTGGCGCTACATCATGCTCATCATCACCCACATCCCCGAGCGGATATTCAAACGGTTGAAGCTGTGACTGCGCCGCCGCGCCAGGTGGTCGCCGCCTTCGATTTCGACGGCACCGTCACCTATCACGAGACCTTGTCCGCGTTTCTGCGGCAGGTGGTCACGCCGTGGCGTTTCGCCCTCAACACGCTGTTGCTGTTGCCGACGCTGCTCGGCTACGCTCTGCGGCTGATCCCCAACGGCATGGCCAAGGAGCGGCTGCTGCGCCGCTTCCTCGCCGGTATGCCGCAGGCGCGGCTGGCGCGGGAGGGCGAGCGCTTTGCCCGCGAACGCATTCCGGCGCTGTTGCGCCCGCAGGCGTTGGCGCGACTGGCGTGGCACCGGCGGCAGGGGCACCGCTGCGTGGTGGTCTCCGCCTCCATCGAGGATTATGTGGCACCATGGGCGCTGGCCGCCGGCTTCGACGCGGTGATCGCCACCCGCCTGGAACGGGACGGGGCGGGACGTGTCACCGGCCGCTACGACGGCGGCAACTGCTACGGTGCGGAAAAGGCGCGGCGCTTGCGCGCGCTGCTGGGCGAGGCCGCGGTGGAGCTCTATGCCTACGGCGACAGCCGCGGCGACCGCGAGTTGCTGGCCATGGCCGAGCACGCCTACTACAGAACAATGCCGGGGGAGGGCGAGGGTGGCTAAGCTGCGCGCGATGATCAAACTGCTGCGGCCGCATCAGTGGCTGAAGAACGGCTTCGTCTTCGTCGGCCTGCTGTTCGGCCACGCCTGGCACGATGCCGCCAGGGTGCAGATGGTGCTGCTGGCCGCCCTGGCCTTCTGTTTCGCCTCCAGCGCCATCTATGTAATCAACGACTGGTACGATCGGGAGTCCGACCGGCTGCACCCGCGGAAGCGGCTGCGTCCGCTCGCGGCCGGCACCGTGACGCCGGTCGCCGGGCTGATACTGGCCGTGTTGTGCGTGCTACTCGGCATTACCCTGGCGCGACTGGCGGCGCCGCGGGTGCTGAGCATCGTCACCATCTACCTCCTGCTCAACCTGGCCTACTCCTGGCAGCTCAAGCACATCGTGATCCTCGACGTCTTCGTCATCGCCGCCGGCTTCATGCTGCGTATCCTCGCCGGCACCCTCGGTGTCGGCATCCCGCCGTCGTCGTGGCTGCTGCTGACCGGCCTGATGGTGACCCTGTTCCTCGGTTTCGCCAAACGGCGCTCGGAGCTGGCGGTGATGGAACGGGGCGGCGATGCGGCGCGCAAGGTGTTGCAGAACTATTCGCTGCCGATGCTCGACCTGATGATCGGCGTCTGCACCGCCGGCGTGGTGATCTCTTACAGCCTCTACACGATGAGTCCCGAGACCATCGCGATGCACCACACCGACAAGCTGATCTACACGGTGCCGTTCGTGCTCTACGGGCTGTTCCGCTATCTCCATCTCACTTTCAGTAGCGACGCGGGCGAGGACCCGGCGCGCGACCTGCTGCGCGACCCGCACCTGCTGGTGACGGTGCTGGGCTGGGCCGCCGTGACCCTGTGGCTGTTCGCATGAGCGAAAGCTCCGGGGGGATGCCGCGGCGCGGCATGCGCGCGCTGCTGGCGTCGGTGATCGCGGCGGCGGGCGGCTACCTGGTGTTCGCCCTGTGGGGCGGCTGGCGCGATGTGACCGTGGCGCTGGAGCACGTGTCGCTGCCCGCGGTGGCGCTGCTGTTGTCATTGTCGCTGATCAATTACGGTCTGCGCTTCGTGCGCTGGCAGTACTATCTGGCGCGCTTCGGCTACCGCCTGCCGATCCTCGCCAGTCTGCGTATCTACCTGGGCGGTTTCGCGCTCACCACCACCCCCGGCAAGGCGGGTGAGGCGCTGCGCTGCGTCCTGTTGCAGCCTCACGGCGTCGCCTATCCCCACAGCCTGGCGGCGTTGCTGGCGGAGCGGTTGGGTGACCTGCTGGCGATCCTGGTGATGGCCGCGCTGGGAGTGTCGGCCTATCCGCAGGGGCGCGGTGTGGTGGTGATATTGGCGGCCGCGCTGGTGACGGCGCTGCTGCTGATCCAAAGGCGCAGCTGGCTGGAGGCGCTGGACCGTTACCTGCGGCGGCGCTTCAGCGGACGTATCGCCGCGCTGGCGGCCGGCGCCATCGAGACCGTGCTCCACTCCGCCCGGCTGTTTTCGCTGCCGCTGCTGCTCTTCAGCATCCTGCTCGGGCTGGCCGCCTGGGGCGCCGAGGGGCTGGCGTTCCACTATCTGGCGCAGGTGCTGGGCGCCGATCTCGGCCTGCGCACCGCGCTGTTCATCTACGCCTTCTCCATGCTGGTGGGGGCGGTGAGCTTCCTGCCCGGCGGCCTCGGCAGTGCCGAGCTGACCATGGTGACGCTGTTGGCGCTGAACGGCATGCCCCACGGCGGCGCGGTCGCCGCCACCGTCCTGATCCGCCTGACGACCCTGTGGTTCGCCGTCGTCCTCGGATTGGCGGCGCTGCTGCCCGTCCGCGCCCGACCCGGCGTATAATTGCCGCTTTTCCGGCGAAGGTTCAAGGAGCAACACCAATGAAAGTGGATACCATGCGCAAGATCGACTTCTATGCCGGTGTCCCGCTCTGTTTTCTGGTGACGCTGCTGGCGCGCATCGGCCGCCTGTTCCGGCGCCCGGCACGGGTGGCGCCGCAAAAGGTGCTGCTGGTGGAGCTGTCGGAGATGGGCAGTGCGATCCTGGTGGACCCGGCGATGCGCAAGCTGCAGCAGCACGGCTGTGAGCTGTATTTCGCCATCTTCAAGAAGAACGCGACCAGCCTGCGCCTGCTCGACACCGTGGCCGAGGAGAACGTCTTCACCATCCGCGAGAACGGCCTGTTCGTGCTCGCCTTCGACACCCTGCGCTTTCTGTTCTGGACCCGCCGCCGCGGCATCGACACGGTGATCGACCTGGAGCTGTTCTCGCGCTATACCGCGCTGCTCACCGGCATGTCCGGGGCGCCCAACCGCGTCGGCTACTACGCCTTCCACAACGAAGGGCTCTATCGCGGCGAGCTGCTTACCCACCGCGTCGCCTACAACCCGCACATCCACATCGCCAAGAACTTCATCGCCCTGGCCAATGCGGCCCTGAGCGAGAAAGAAGAGTTGCCCTATTCCAAGACGCTGATCGGCGACGAGGAGATCGTGTTGGCCAAGGCGCCGGTGAGCGACGAGGAGAAGGCGGCGATCCACGCCAAGGTGCGCGAGGATTTCCCCGGCTACGACCCGGCGCAGCAGCGCCTGGTGCTGGTCAATCCCAACGCCAGCGATCTGCTGCCGCAGCGGCGCTGGATGCGTGAGCGCTTCATCGAGGTGATGCAGCAGGTACTGCAGACCTATCCCGACACCCTGATCCTGATCACCGGCGCCCCCGGCGAACGGGAGGAGGCGGAGCAGCTGCGCAAATGGGTGGGCCAGGAACGCTGCGTCAACTTTGCCGGCCGCCTCAAGCTGCGCGAACTGCCCGCCCTCTACAGCGTCTCGACCCTGATGCTCACCAACGACTCGGGCCCCGGTCATTTCTCCGCGGTGACCGACATGCCCACCTTCGTCATCTTCGGCCCCGAGACGCCGAAGCTCTACGGTTCCCTCGGCAACTGTACGGCAATCTATGCCGGGCTCGCCTGTTCCCCCTGCGTCAGCGCCTCCAACCACCGCAAGACCCCTTGTGTCGACAACGTCTGCCTGCAGGCGATCACCCCGCGCCGGGTGTTTGCGGCGCTACAGCCGGTGCTGGAGGGGTAATAAGCAAATTTTATCAGCGAAGCATGAGATGTCGTTGATATGAATGGGGATTGACCCGTTGGAACAGATGCCGCTGGCAACTCTTCGCCACCCGTATTATCTTTATAGAGTTCCTGTTTGTTTGGATGCGGAACACGGGGCAGCGCACATGAGGAAAAGGGGGCGCTGTCGGGACATATCTAGTGCTTAGGGAAGGGTGTAGCAATGTCAAAGATGATCTCGATGAAGTATGGAGTTGCGCTGGCTGCGGTGGTTGCGGTGGCAGTGAGCGTGGGGACTGCGATGGCAGCGAATACGACGGATGCCGCGACGCCGTCGGCCACCATGACGCAGGCACCGCATCATGGCGCGATAACTGCCGTGAAAGGTGACGATGCCAGTGGACGCAAAGGTGCCGCAGGGTGGTGGTGTCCGCCGTCTTGTGGATAGTGCCGATTCACCATTTTGCTTGCAAAGGCGGCCCATCGTGGTCGCCTTTTTATTGCAGTGTCGTATTGTCAACCATCTGAGCGACATTGTGTGCCAGAACCCGGCTCAGCTCCCGAGTTAGTCCTTCGGGCGTAAACGGCTTGACGATGAAGCCGTCCATCCCGGCCTGCAGGCAGCGTTCCCGCTCTTCGTTCAATATGTTGGCCGTCAGCGCAATGATCGGTACCTGAGATCGAGAGCCCTCCAGAGAACGGATACGGTGTGTCGCTTCAAGCCCATCGATATCGGGCATCTGCAGGTCCATCAGTATGACGTCGAAATCGTTTTGCGCCGCCGCTGCAACGGCCTCGGCGCCCCCGGTGGCCTCGACGAGCCGGTGTCCCTCCTGTGCCAGCAGCGAAGAGACCACCTTCCTGTTGATCTCCTGGTCGTCGGTGACGAGGATGGTCAGCGGCGGCAGTTGTGGAACTGGTTCCGCTGGTGAAGGCGTTTCGTCATGAGTGCCCTCCGTCTGCGCCAATTCCAGGCTGCAGTAGAAGGTGCTGCCGACGCCCGGGGTGCTGTTCACGCGAAGCGAGCCGCCCATGGCCTCCAGCAGCCGCTTGCAAATGGCCAGCCCCAGGCCGCTGCCGCCGAAGCGGCGGGCGATGCCGGAGTCGGCCTGGGAAAACGGCCGGAACAGGGTGGCGAGCTGTTCGGCGGCAATGCCGATGCCGGTGTCGCTGATCGCCAGTTCGACCGGGATATGCTCGGGCGTCGAAGTGGGCTGTGAAGAGCGTTGCAGGCGGATGGTGACCGTTCCTCTCCCGGTGAATTTGATGGCGTTGCCGACCAGATTGAGCAGTACCTGACGCAGGCGTGCGCTGTCGCCTATCAGCAACGGCGGGATGTCGGCGGCGATGTCGGCGCGCAGCGTCAGCGCCTTCTCCTGGGCGCGCCCCGACATGAGGCTGGCAACGTCGCGGACCAGACGCGCGAGATCGAAGGGTGCCGCTTCCAGCGTGAGTTTTCCGGCTTCGATGCGCGACAGGTCGAGAATGTCGTCGAGTATCACCAGCAGCGCCTCGCTCGATGTGACGATGGTATGGAGCCGGTCCTGCTGTTCGGGGTCCAGCTTGCTGCGTTCCAGCAGATGGGTCATGCCGAGGATGCCGTTCATCGGCGTGCGGATCTCGTGACTCATGGTGGCCAGGAAATCGCTCTTGGCGCGGGTCGCCGCGGCCGCTGCCTCTTCGCTGGCCTTGACCTTCAGAAACAGCGCCGTGACCGCGTACCAGACGAACAGCAGCATCAGCAGTACCAGAGCCGATATGCTGATGAGTTTGGTGCGCACCTGTTCGTGCAGATGCTGGAACGCCAGGCTGCTGGAGTGGAACACGGCAGCACCGAGCAGTTCGTGGTTGATGCGCGAGTAGAGCGGCACCTTGGTGATGAAACAGTCGCCGCAGGTGGTGTCGCCGCGGTTCAGGGCGAATTGTCCGCTGTCCCCCGCAACGGCGTCTTTATTGACCTCCACCTCGAGACCTTCGACGAAATGGGCGCGGGTATTCGGATCGATCAGTACCAGTACCTCGTCCATGGCATCGGCAAGCTTTTGCGGCGAATGCCGCTGCAGCCCGGTCAGCAAGGCGTCGGCGAGGTTGCGTGATTGCGATTGGGCCAGCGCTGCGGCACTGGCGCGCGCCTCGTTGCGCAATTGCGGTTCCAGCACCTTGAACCAGTAGATGCCGAACAGTCCGACAAGACACGCGGCCAGTAACAGGAATAGCAGCGTCAAGCGGAACTGCAGCTTGCCGGCGGACAGGGTGTGGGAGGTCGTATCATTCATAGTGTCGCGCGACCTCCAGGAAAAACGGACGAAGTTGAATGCCCGACTGTTTCAGGCTTTTCATATTGACGTAGGGCAGTATTTGATCGCTGACATAGATACCTGTGGCGACCCCTTGTTCGACATCGCCCGCGAAGGGCGAAAAGACGATGATGTGGTGACGCTCGCCGAATGTCACCACGGCGCCGAGCCGGCTGGGTTGAGGCTCGGTGAGGAAAATGCCTGCAGGTGGATGTTGGTTGTAGTCCGCCAGTCGGTCGTAACTGGCGATGTGGGCGTCGATTGTCAGACCGCGGATAGGGGCCAAACTGTTGAGCTGGTCAGCCAGCTGTTTTGCGTCGGTCCGGTCGACATCGTAGAGCAGTAACAATTCCAGCTTGTGGCCGACGGCCACTTTTTGCGTGATGGCGCTATCGGCCGCCAGTACCGCGGGAAAGATGTTCAATCCGATCAGGATTCGGCGCTGATCCTGATCGTCCGCATACCCTGCCAAGGGCAACAGTGCGAGCAGTGACAGCACAACCACCGCGAATATTCGCCACCCATTCCCTGGTCTAAGCGTCATGTGCCGGTCTCTAATAGCGGTAGGACATCTGTAGCCACCAGATACGGCCGGGGCCGGGCAGATCGCTGGCGTAGCTGATGATGGCTTTGCCTGAACTGTCGGTGGTCATCATCGCCGGATAGCGCACCGTTGCATTGAACAGATTCTGAACACCGCCCCGCAAGGCCAGGCCGCGATAGCCGGCGTTGTCGATGGTGAAGGTGGCATCGAACGTCTGATAGCCGGGGACGGCAGGGCGCGGGTCCGAGGTCTCGCGTTGACGGTCGCCGACATAGCGGTATTGCAGTTTTAGCCGGGAGTCGGGTGTGACATGCTTGGTTAGCCCGATGTTGGCGAGCCATTTCGCCGCGCCGGGGATCGGCTGTCCGGTCTGTGAATCCTCGGTGTCGGCATAGGAGAGGTTGCCGTCGATCGAGATGGACGAAGTCAGCAGCAGTGTTTGTTCCAGTTCTGCTCCTCGCGTGCGCGCGCGATCGGCATTGACGTAACGGTTTGCGGCATTGTCGTAGACGATCAGATCGGAAAGTTTTGAATAAAACACGTTGAAACGGGTCTGCGCAGTTTCGTATTTGCGAATATAGCCGATCTCATAGGTGTCGATAATCGATGGTTTAATATCAGTGTTCAGTCTTACTTCATTGAAGTCGGGCGGGCGGAAGGCCTGGGCGTACTGGGCCTTGACGATGTGGTGCCGATCGAGGCGCCATACGCCGGCGATACGCGGTGTGAGCCGGTTGCCGGCGTCGCTGTACTGGTCGTAGCGCAGCCCGGTGGTGAGGGTGAACAGCTCACTGTAGCGGAATTCGTCCTGCAGCATGATGGCGTTGATCAGGCGCCGGGTGCCGGGCGCAACGCCGGTGGAGAAGGGGTTCATGGTGGGCGACGGCTTGTTGGTGGAGGGATAGAGGTTGATGGTTTCCGATGACTCGTCGACCTTCACCTCGCTGTGGCTCAGTCCCAGCAGCAGACGGTGGCGTTGCCAGCCGCTCCAGTGGATATCCATGCCGCCGTCGACACGGCTTTCGCGATAGGAGGAGTCAAGCACGATGCCGGGGCCGGGGCCGCCGCCGAAGGCCTGGGGCGGGCCGAGATAGAGATTATCTTGACTCTCATTGTTTTCGTGCCAGCCCAGGGACAGGACCAAACGCCAGCCGCTACCCGGCTCCAGAATTTGCCGCGCGGTGACAGCGCTATAGCTGTTGCGGGCGACTATGCGGTTTTGCGGCGGCGGCAGGATGCCATTGGTGCCGTAGTGATCGCCCTGGCCGTCGGCGCTCCACTGGGCCAGCAGCGAGAAATCCTTGTAGCCTAGGTTGAAGATGGCCGAGCCGCTCTCCTGTGCCGTGTTGGCGGGGCCGGGGGCATAGGAGTCCGCGGCGAGGCTGGGTGTGGTGTTGAATAGCGCGTCTGGCCCGGTCCGTTCCCGGCCGCCGTCGCTCTTGGTCGCCGCCAGGTTGAGTCCCATATGCCAATTCTGGCGAGGGTCATTGCGCGACAGCAGCAGACCGCCGCCCACCGTGCCGTTGCTGCCGACCGTTCCGTAGGCGCGCCGTCCCTCCTTGCGGG
>CAYQWR010000126.1:0-5195 GCA_964421235.1 uncultured Thiohalomonas sp.
TCTGGATTGAACGGTCTGCACCGCAGAGACGCCGAGGGCGCAGAGACTTCCTGGAGGCATTAACCACGGGGTTACGGGGTCTATGCGCTAAGGGAAATGCCGAATCTGTCCGGGCCGGTTTTGGCAGCAAATTCCCGATGTTCTCCACGATGGATCTATTTTGTTCTTGAATCTTGAGATGGCTTGTAATGTGTTCCTCAGCGTACTCTGCGCCTCTGCGGTGAAGAAGGTGTTTTGTCATGACGCCCTTCAAGCTGCGTGAAGCGGCGCGCGCGCTGCGCAACGGCGGGTTGGTCGCCTATCCCACCGAGGCGGTCTACGGGCTCGGTTGCGATCCGCTGAATCCCGCTGCGGTGCTGCGGCTGCTGGCGTTGAAGCGGCGGCCGTTGGAAAAAGGGTTGATCCTCATCGCCGCCGACTTTGCGCAACTGCTCCCCTTTATCGGCGTGCTGCCCGATGCCCTGGAAAAAAAGGTGCGCGCCACCTGGCCCGGTCCGGTCACCTGGCTGCTGCCGGTCGATGACGCCGTCCCGCGCTGGCTGCGCGGCGGCCACGACAGCCTGGCAGTGCGCGTCACCGCCCATCCGGCGGCGGCGGCGTTGTGCCGCGCCTTCGGCGGCGCCCTCGTCTCCACCAGCGCCAACATCGGCGGTCAGGCGCCGGCCCGTTCGCCGTTGGCGGTGCAGCGCATCTTCGGCCGGCAGCTCGACGGCATCCTGCACGCCCCGCTGGGCGGCCGCGATCGCCCGACCGCGATCCGCGACGGCCGCAGCGGTCGCCTCGTGCGCGCTTGACGCCGTCTGCGCCGCGATGGAAACTCATCCCATGCCGACTCTCGTGATCCCATCCAGCCGCACCACCCGACGTACCCGCGCCGGCATCGGCCTGCGTGTCGCCGGGGTGAGCGTTGTGTAGCGGATAACCGAGACAGGACGAATTCCCTGAAAAGGCCGCAGGTCGAGAGACCTGCGGCCTTTTTGTTTTTTTAATCCGTGCAAGGAGCATGCGATGGAGTATCCCGGTGAATTGAGTGCAGTGATGTATGTGGCGGAGCGGCCGTCCGTGGTGTTTGTCGAGGGGCGCGGCTCGTGGCTGGTGGCCGAGGACGGCCGCCGTTTTCTCGATTTCGTGCAGGGCTGGGCGGTGAACAGCCTGGGCCATGCGCCGCCGGCAGTCGCCGATGCGGTGGCGGCCCAGGCGCGTACCCTGATCAGTTCAAGTCCCGCCTACTTCAACCGGCCGATGGTGACGCTGGCCAATCGTCTGGCCGCACTCAGCGGTATGGAGCGCGCCTACTTCGCCGTGAGCGGCGCCGAGGCCAACGAGGGGGCGATCAAGCTGGCGCGCAAGTGGGGCTCGCTTCATCGCGGCGGCGCATGGCGCATCGTCACCGCGGCAAACGGTTTTCACGGCCGCACCCTCGCCTGTATGTCGGCCTCGGACAAGCCGGGCTGGGGGGCGCTGTTCGAGCCCAAGGTGACGGGATTTGCCAAGGTGCCGTTGAACGATATCGGCGCCATGGCGGCGGCCCTCACCGAGGACGTCGCCGCGGTGATGCTGGAGCCGGTGCAGGGCGAGGCGGGCGTGCTCCCGGCCGACCTCGATTACCTGCGGGCGTTACGTGCGCTGACGCGGGAGCGCGGCGTATTGCTGATCCTCGACGAGGTGCAGACCGGTATCGGGCGCACCGGTACGCTGTTCGCCTGTCAGCAGGCGGGAATCACGCCCGATATCCTCACCCTCGGCAAGGGGCTGGGCGGCGGCGTGCCGCTGGCGGCGCTGCTGGCGACGGCGGCGGTGAGCTGCTTCGAGCCCGGCGATCAGGGCGGCACCTTCAGCGGCAATCCGCTCACCTGCGCCGCCGGCCTGGCGGTGCTGGAGGCGGTAACGGCGCCGGGGTTCCTGGCGCAGGTGTGCGAGCGCGGCGCCTATCTGGCCGAACGGCTGCGGGCACTCTCTGTGCGCCACGGCCTCGGCGAGGTGCGCGGTAGCGGCCTGCTGCTGGCCCTGGGCATTCCGGCGGGCGATGCGGCGGCGATCGCGGCGCGGGCCTTCGCTGCCGGCCTGTTGCTCAATGCCCCGCGGCCGCACACCCTGCGCTTCATGCCCGCCCTCAACGTCGGGCGCGACGAAATCGACACCATGGTCGAGCGGCTCGATGGCGCGTTGCACCACAAGACCCCAGCAACTGCGCGTGGTTGAGCGGGCGCCGCCGGGTTAGAGTGGAGCCGATCTGATGCCGGAGGGGAAGATGTGGATATCGAGGCCGTAGCCGATTACCTGGTCGCCTTGCAGGGGCGCATCTGCGACGCCTTGGCCGCGGTCGACGGCACCGCACAATTTGCCGAAGAGCGGTGGCAGCGCGAGGCGGGCGGCGGCGGATGCAGTCGCATCCTCGCCGACGGCGCGGTGTTCGAACAGGCGGGGGTCAACTACTCGCAGGTGAGCGGCGACGCCTTGCCGCCGGCGGCCACCGCCCAACGTCCGGAGCTGGCCGGACGCCGCTGGCAGGCGCTGGGGCTCTCCCTGGTGGTCCATCCGAAAAACCCCTACGTCCCGACCTCGCACATGAACGTGCGCTTCTTCGCGGCGCAGCAGGAGGGCGAGGCGCCGCTGTGGTGGTTCGGCGGCGGCTACGACCTGACCCCCTGCTACGGCTTCGAGCAGGACGTGGTCCACTGGCATCGTGCGGCGCAGCGCGCCTGCGCCCCGTTCGGGGCCGATCGCTATCCGCGCTACAAGCGCTGGTGCGACGACTACTTCTTCCTCAGGCACCGCAACGAGGCGCGCGGGGTCGGCGGCATCTTTTTCGACGACCTGAACGAGGGCGGCTTCGTGCGCTGTTTCGATTTTCTGCGCAGCGTCGGCGACAGCTATCTGGACGCCTACCTGCCCATCGTGCGCCGCCGCCATGACACGCCCTACGGGGAGCGCGAGCGCGACTTCCAGCTCTACCGGCGCGGGCGCTATGTGGAGTTCAATCTGCTGTGGGATCGCGGCACCCTGTTCGGGCTGCAATCGGGCGGACGTACCGAGTCGATCCTGATGTCGATGCCGCCGCTGGTGCGGTGGCGTTACCACTGGCAGCCGCAGCCGGGAACGCCCGAGGCGGAGCTCTACGAGCGTTTTCTGCCGCCGTGCGACTGGCTGGACGGCAGTTGAGGACAGGTGCGCCGTCAGTCGGGTCGGTTGCGCATGAAGTCGGCGACCTTCAGCAATGCCTGCTCCAGTTCGCGCCGCAGAGCCTCATCGATCCCCACGTCGGTCATCGCCTGGCGCATGCAGGCCATCCACTGATCGCGGGCCGCGCTGTCGATGGCAAAGGGCAGGTGGCGCATCCGCAGCCGCGGATGGCCGTATTTCTCGACGTAGAGCGGCGGACCGCCCAGCCAGCCGCTGAGGAACAGGAACAGCTTCTCCTCCGACCCCTTCAGGCTGCGGGCGTGCAGCGATCGGATACCGCCCGCCTCCGGCAGCGTATCCATCAATTCGTAAAAGCGTTTGGCCAGGGCACGGATCGCGGCTTCACCGCCGATGCGTTCATAGTGCGAGTTTTCCATGGCCGGCATGTTACTCTTAACGGTAACTTTTGTTTATCGATTGGGCGCCAAGCGATATCTGCCAGCGGACGGCCTAGACAACCGGGATTCGGACCACCTCCCGATTACGAGACCGTGATCAGCAGAGCATTCAGACGATTCATGCTGCCGTTGCGTTACGTCCTGTCGGGCGTGGTGCTGTCGTTGCCGGCGACGACGGCCGTTGCCGCCAGCTACTCTTTCGGCGTGTCGCCGCAGCAGGAGATCCCCGTCCTGGCGCGCCAGTGGTTGCCGCTGTTTGCTTATATCAAGGCGCATGCGGGCGTTACCCTGGAGTTCCGTACGGCGCCCGATTGCGGCGTGTTCGGCGAACGTGCCGCGGCCGGCCGCTACGATTTTATCTACGCCAATCCCTACGAATATGCCCATCAGGACAGCCGCGTCGGCTATCGCGCCTTCGCCAAGGAGCGGCACGGCTCTCTCCGCGCGCTACTGGTGGTGCGCCGCGACGGCCCCATCCGCGATGTGCGGCAGCTGCGGGGCGCAACGGTCGCTTTTCCGGTACCGACCGCCTTCGGCGCCACCATGCTGCCGCGGGCGATGCTGGCGGCAGCCGGCATCCCTATAACGCCCCGCTTCGTGCACTCCCACGAATCCGCCTATCTGGCGGTGGTGCGCGGGCTGGCGCCGGCCGGCGGCGGGATCATGGCGACGTTTGCCGCGCTTCAGCCGCAGCTGCGTCGTCAGTTGCGGGTACTGTGGCATTCGCCCGACTATCCGCCCAGCGTGTTCGCCGTCCATCGCCGGGTGCCTGCATCCGTGATCAAGCGCGTGCGCAACGCACTGGTGGCGATGGCGCACGACCATGACGGCCGCATGATATTGGCGCAGCTCCATTTCCCTGCCATCGTCGCCGCGGACGACGCCGACTGGGCCGGCGTGCGTAGCATGCAGTTGCCGGCCGGTATTGCCGGACGGGACCATTGACCATGTCGTTCCGCCTCAAGACCATCCTCGGAATCGCGCTGCTGCAGGGGCTGCTGCTGGTGATCCTGGTGTGGAGCAGCATGCGGCTGCTGTACGATTCGAGCCAGGCGCAGTTCGTCAAACGCGCCTACAGCAATGCGCAACTGTTGGCACATTTGAGTGCCCCGGCGGTGATCGCCACCGATCTGGCAACCATCAACACCACCGTCGACCAGGTCGTCTCGGCGCCCGGCGTCGTCTACGCGCGGGTGCGCGGAACGCACGGCGTGCTGGCCGAACGCGGCGACCGCGCGGCCCTGGCGCGGCCCTATCGGGAAGACTACCGGTTGCGGGATGTGGTGGACGGCGTATTTGATGCGGGCGCGCCGATTATCGTCGACGGCCACCGTTTCGGCACGGTGGAGATCGGCCTCTCCGTCGCGGCGTTGCGCCAGCGTCTGCACAGCGCTGCCGAGCGCATCGCCGCCATCGCGATCAGCGGCGCGTTATTGGTGCTGCTGTTTTCCTATCTGCTGGGCAGTTACCTCACGCGGCAGTTGCTGTTGCTGCGACGGGGTGCCCAGCACATCGCCAGGTATCAAGGCAGCAGTCCGTACGTCGGCGTGCAGATTCCCGTCTATGGTCGTGACGAGCTGGCCGAGACGGCGGCGGCGTTCAACGCCATGTCGC
>CAYQWR010000126.1:5205-8324 GCA_964421235.1 uncultured Thiohalomonas sp.
CATCGAACAAAACCACGATGCGTTGGTAGTGGCCCTGGAAGAGTCACGTAGCGTCAATCAACGGTTGCAGCAGAGCGAGGAACGCTATCGCGCGTTGTTCGATAGCAGTCGTGCGATCGAGTTGTTGATCGATCCGGAAAGCGGCGCCATCGTCGACGCCAACGACGCGGCCGTCGAATATTACGGCTATGACCGCGACCAGCTGCGGCGGCTGACCATCAACGACATCAATATACTGACGCCGCAGCAGGTGGCGGCAGAGATGGCGCTGGCTCGCAGCCAGCAACGCGATCACTTCTATTTCCGCCATCGTCTCGCCTCCGGCGCCGCGCGCGATGTCGAGGTGCACTCCGGCCCCATCGAGATCCGCGGCCGGCATCTGCTCTATTCCATCGTCCATGACATCACCGAGCGGGTCGAGGCGGAACAGGCATTGCGCGCCAGCGAGGAAAAGTACCGCGCCATCGTCAGCGGTACCGCCGAAGGTTATCTGCTGACCGATGCCGAGACTC
Organism: uncultured Thiohalomonas sp.; assembly: GCA_964421235.1. GTDB lineage: Bacteria > Pseudomonadota > Gammaproteobacteria > Thiohalomonadales > Thiohalomonadaceae > Sulfurivermis. Next base: position 5,718 of record CAYQWR010000126.1, read on the forward strand.
AGCGCGTCATCGAGGTGAACGAGGCGTTTTGCGGCATGTTGGGCTATGGCCGCGCCGATATCGTCGGCAGGCAGGTGCTCGACTTCGCCGCCGCCGACAGCAGGGAGGTGATGTCGCAACAGCTTGATCATGTCGTCAGCGAGGATCACCGCTGCTACGATGCCGGGATGATGCGCAGCGACGGCGCCAAGGTGCTGGTGCGTATCAACGCCACCACGCTGCGCGATGTGAACGGTGCGCCGCGTTATGCGTTTGCCTTCTTGACCGACATCACCGAGCAGAAGCACAACGAGGAACAACTGCGGTTGGCGGCCAATTTCTTTGCCAATACCTCCGAGGCGATCGTCATCACCGATGCCAATAACCGCATCGTCACGGTCAACCCGGCATTCGATTACATTACCGGCTATACGACGGAAGAGGTCATTGGCCGCGACCCCAAACTGCTGCACTCGGGCCGCCACAACAGCGCGTTCTATCAGCAGATGTGGGCGCAATTGGTACGCACCGGCCATTGGCAGGGCGAAATCTGGAACCGGCGCAAGAGCGGCGACATCTACCCCGAATGGCTCTCCATCGTGGCCATCAAGGACGACCAGGGCGAGGTGTATCAATACCTGGCGATCTTTTCCGATATCACGCGGCGCAAGCGTGACGAGCAGAAGATTTGGCACCAGGCCAACTTCGACGCCCTCACCGGCCTGCCCAATCGCACCCTGTTCATGGACCGGCTGAACCAGGCGCTACAGACGGCACATCACGAAAAGTGGCCGGTGGTGCTGATGTTCATCGACCTCGACCGCTTCAAATGGGTCAACGACACGATGGGGCACAGCGCCGGTGACTACCTGTTGATGGAAGTGGCCAGGCGGCTGCGCGCGTGCGTCAACGAGATGGCGACGGTGGCGCGCCTGGGCGGCGACGAGTTCACCGTGGTGTTGCCCAACGGCGTCGGCGAGACGGAGCGCGTTGCCGAGGAGATCCTCACGCGGCTGGCCGCACCGATCCTCATCGACGAACACGAAACCTTTGTCTCCGGCAGCATCGGCATCACCGTCTACCCGGCGGATGCGCGCACCATCGAAGGGCTGATGCGTAACGCCGATAGCGCGATGTATCGGGCCAAGCAGGCCGGACGCAATACCTTCCGCTACTTCACCCAGGAGATGGACGACGCGGCGCGGCGCCGGTTGGCGCTGGAGCAGGACCTGCGCCGCGCCCAAGAGCGCAACGAGCTGGAACTCTATTTCCAGCCCATCGTCGACGGCCGCACGGCCGAGCTGGTGGGCGCCGAGGCACTGCTGCGCTGGCGCCATCCGACCCTGGGCATGATTTCACCGGACGAATTCATTCCGCTGGCGGAGGAGATCGGCGTCATCGTTCCCATCGGCAAGTGGGTGTTGCAGCAGGCGGTGGAGACGTGCGAGCGTTGGCGGCGGCGGCGACCGCAGTTGCTGATCTCCGTCAACATCTCCAGCGAACAGTGCCGCCACGCCGACTGCGCGGGCGTGGTGCACCACACCCTGGAGACTCATGGTCTGCCGGCGGCGGCGCTGAAGCTGGAGATCACCGAACGGCTGATGCTCGAGCACACCGAGCACGTGCTCTCCATGTTGGGGCGGCTGCGCAGTGCGGGTGTGCATCTGGCGGTGGACGACTTCGGTACCGGTTACTCCTCGCTCAGTTACGTCAAACGCTTCCCCGTGGACATGCTCAAGATCGACCGCGACTTCGTCGACGGCCTGCCCGACAACGCCGACAACGTCGCCCTGGTGGAGGCGATCATCGCGATGGCCCACAGCCTCGACCTGAAGGTGGTGGCGGAGGGCGTCGAGACGCGGGCGCAGGAGACCTTTCTGCGCGGCCTCGGCTGCGATTTGATGCAGGGGTTCTACTACGCCCGACCGCTCTCTTCCGCGGACTTCGACGCCTACATGGACCGGGAAGCCGCCGCCGAGAGTGTCTGAGGGGAGGCCGGGCGATTTGTTACAATCGCCCGATGGATGTCTCCGATCTGTTGGAAAACCTCAATCCCGCCCAGCGCGAGGCGGTGTGCGCGCCGCCCGGCAACCTGCTGGTGCTGGCCGGCGCCGGCTGCGGCAAGACCCGGGTGCTGGTCCACCGCATCGCCTGGCTGGTCCGCGCCGAGCACGTCTCGCCCTACGGCATCCTGGCGGTCACCTTCACCAACAAGGCGGCGCACGAGATGCGCGGTCGCATCGAAGCGTTGCTGCAGGCGCCGGTGGGCGGCATGTGGGTCGGCACCTTTCACGGCCTGGCGCACCGCCTGCTGCGCGCCCACTGGCAGGAGGCGGGACTGCCGCAGTCGTTCCAGATCATGGACAGCGAGGATCAGCAGCGGCTGATCAAGCGGCTGCTGCGCGAGCTCAACATCGACGAGACGCGCTGGCCGCCGCGCCAGGTGCAGGGCTTCATCAACAAGCGCAAGGACGAGGGGGTGCGGCCGGAGGCGGTGGAGCACTACGGCGACCCCTACCTCAAGACCATGGGGCAGCTCTACCAGGCCTACGAGGAGGCGTGCCGGCGCAGCGGCCAGGTGGACTTCGCCGAACTGCTGCTGCGCGCCCACGAGCTGTTCCTCAAGCG
>CAYQWR010000127.1:0-8224 GCA_964421235.1 uncultured Thiohalomonas sp.
CGGACCTGGGCATGGCAGAGATGACGGGCTGGGAGGTGGCCGCGCGCATCAAGGGCCGGTTACGGGCCGCGGATACGGTGGCGCGTCTGGGCGGCGATGAGTTCGTGGTATTGATGGAGGACCTGCCGGACAGCGGCAATTGTGCGGCGCTGGCGGAACAGATCATCGCAGAACTGGCCCGTCCCATGCAGTTGCGCGGCCATACGGTGGAGGTGGGGGCCTCCATGGGCATGGCCTTCTATCCCGAGGACGGCAACGACGCGTGGCAACTGATGAAACATGCCGACATGGCCATGTATGCGGCCAAGGAGGCGGGGCGCAGCACCTATCGTTTTTTCCAGCCGGACATGCTGGAACGGGCGAGCGCACGCCTGACCATGCAAACCGAACTGCGCCATGCCATCAGCGACAAGCAACTGGAGTTGTATTACCAACCACGGGTCGCCATGGCGACCGGCGAGTCGCTGGCGGTGGAGGCGCTGGTGCGCTGGCGCCATCCGGTGCGCGGGCTGCTGGCGCCGATAGAGTTCATCCCGTTGGCGGAGGAGTGCGGCCTGATTCGGGAATTGGGGGATTGGGTACTCGACGAGGCATGTCGCCAAGGCGCCCTGTGGCAGTCCGCCGGACGCCATATTCGCATCGCGGTGAACGTTTCGGCACGGCAGTTGGACGAAGGCGATCTGGTGGCGCGCATTGTCGAGCTGGCCGGGCAACACGGCATCGCGCCGGCAGTGCTGGAGGTCGAGCTGACGGAGAGTGCGGTGATGACCAACCCGGAACACGCGGCCAGACTGTTGGCGCGACTGCGCAAAATCGGGGTGACGGTGGCGGTGGACGACTTCGGCACCGGTTATTCCAGCCTCGCCTATCTGCGGCGCCTGCCCATCGACGTGCTCAAGATCGATCGCTCTTTCGTCATGGATGCCGAGGGCAACGACGAGGATGCGCAGATCGTGAAGACGATCCTGGCGCTCGGCGAGGTGCTCAAGCTGACGGTGGTGGCGGAGGGGATCGAAACCAGTGGCCAGGCCAGGCTGTTGCAATCGGTCGGCTGCGATTTGGCGCAGGGCTTTCACTATTCGCGGCCGTTGCCGGCGCAGGAGATCGAGGCCTGGCTGGATGCCGCCAAGCGGTAATCCGCAAGCGGTTCACGCCCTGCCGTTGCGCCGGCCGGTCAGGGGCCGGATACGGCCGGCATCGCGCACGATGCGGCCCTCGGCCTCCAGGGTGGCCAGCGTCCGGTAGAGGCTTTCGTGGCTCAACCCCAGTTGGCCGGCCCAATCCTTGAGGCTGCCTTGACCCTCGCCATAGGTGAAGCTGCCGTGTTCGTCCAGATAGTGGGCGATGCGTTCGGGAGCCCGCCGCAGCGTCAGCCGTTCGCAGCTGCTGCGCAGTTCGCGTACGGTGCCCGACAGCCACTGGGCGTAGGCGCGCCCGAAGGCCGGATCGCCGAATGCCGCCAGGAACCGGCTGCGCGGAATGACCAGCAGCGTAGTGTCAGCAGCGGCCATGCCGTCACAGTGGTAACGATCTGAAAATACCGAGCCCTCCGCCAGCGGTCCCTGGCGGCAGCGCTGCAGCACCACACCTTCGCCGGCGCTGGTGAAGCGCACCAGTCGCAGCTCGCCCTCCAGTACCCAAAACAGCTGGGCGGGGCGCTCGCCGCGGCGAAACAGCAGGGTGCCGGCGGTGATCGAGCGCTGCTTGCCGAGGGATGCCAACGTACCGACAAGGTGTTCATGGGTGGGGCGGGGCATCGCTCTGTCCTGATGGTGATATGATTCAAATCATATCGTGGCGACCGCCAACCGGCTACGCTCACACCTCGAATCCGCCACAGGAGAACCGACATGGCCCATCGTTCCGCTATCCGCACCGTGCTGGGTGCCGCGGTTGTCGTAGCGTTTGCCGGGCTGTCAGCGTTTGCGATCGCGCAGGCAGAGACCATGTCCATGGGCGATCACGATATGACCATGCCCGCCGCTGCCGCCATGACCATGCCGCCGCCCGCGGCGGACAACCGCCTGGTCGTCGATTTCCCGCCGGCCTTCAAACGCCAGGAGCTGAGCCATATGCGCAGCCATCTGGAGTCCCTGCAATTGATCACGCAGAGTCTTGCTGTGGGCAACTACCAGGCCGCCTCCGACATTGCCGACCGGCGCCTCACCCGCGGCGGCATGTCGCAGCACGACCGCCACGACGCCGCACGCTACATGCCGAAGAAGATGCTCGCCATGGGCGCCGCCATGCACCGCGCCGCCGGCCATTTCGCCATCGTCGCCCAGGACGCCGCCGTCACCAACGACATGGCTGCGACCTTGAAGGCCCTGGCCGAGGTGGAGCAGCGCTGTGTGGCCTGTCACGCCAGCTACCGGATGAGATAGGCCGATCGCGTACCGGGAACTGCTACCGTCGGTCGGATTCCACCGCCGGGCGGGCAGCGGCGAGACGACTCAATCTACGGTACGCGATTGACGCCGCGCCGGATCGAAGCGCAACAAAGCGTGCGCAGTGGCCGGTGAGGCGATACGCCGACTCATGAACGCCACTGCCGTTTGCACTCGACCAGAGTGCCTCCCTCGGCAGCCGGTTCGATCGCCAGATGGGCACCGATGATGCCTGCCCGGTAGTGCATGATGTGCAAGCCCAGTCCGCCCTCGCTCTCACGGGCCGGATCGATCCCGCTGCCGTCGTCCCTTACCGCGAGGGTGAGGGTCCCTCCGCTGTCCTCCAGCGCCACCTCGATGGCCGTGGCCTGAGCGTGCTTGACCGTATTATTGATGGCCTCCTGGGCGATGCGATACAGGTGCACCGCCGTCATCTCGTCCAGTGCACCCATCTTCCCGGTGCATGACAGCCGGCAGTGCACGCCGGCCCACTCCTGTACCCGCTCGACGAGCAGTGACAGGGCGTCGGCCAACCCGTCGGGGCCGATCTGAATCGGTGACAATCCCTTGGCCAGCGCCTTGGTTTCAATCAGTACCTGCCGCATGTGCCGCACCAGTTCGCCGGCCGCCGCCGCCTCTTCCGGATGTTGCCTCTGGATCAATTTGCGTTCCAGGCCGTTGGCCATCATGCCGATGGCCGTCAGATGCTGGCCGATGCCGTCGTGGATCTCCCGACCGATGCGTTCCTGCTCGGCGGTGCCCATCTCGATGATCTGCTGTTTCAACTGCATGCGCTGGGTGGTGTCGCGCAGAAAGACGAAGATGCGCCCGCCGGCCTCGGGCCAATAGGCGGCGCTGACCTCCACCGGCCAGATCTCGCCGTCCCTGGTGCGGTGCAGCGTTTCGAACAGATCGACGCCGGTAGCATGGATCCGGGCGATGTGCGCCTCGACCTGCTTCACCGATTCCTGCGCCTCGAGATCGGTGACCCGCATCGTCAGCAGTTCCTCGCGGCTGTAACCGGAGCGGTGAACATAGGCATCGTTGACCGCCAGCAACTGCCCCTGGGTGCTGCACAGCCAGAAGCCGTCGGTGGTGGTGTCGATCACGGCCCGGTATTGGGCCTCGCGCATCGCCAGCGCCGCCTCGGCCTCGCGGTGTTCGGCGCGGATGCCCAGCATCTCGATGCCGTAGGAGAGGTCGGCGGTAAGCTCCTCCAGCAACGCCACCTCTTCGGCGCCGAAGGCGAACGGCTCGGCCGAGTAGAGGGTAAAGGCGCCGATCACCCGCTGGTTGACGAACAGGGGCAGGGCGATGCTCGATTGATAGCCGCGCTGCACGGCGGCCTCGCGCCACGGCGCCATGTGGGGATTTGTCAGGCAATCCTGGTTGACGACGGTCTTGCCGGTCTTGATGGCCATACCCTTCGGACCGCATCCGTGCGGCGTGTCGTCCCAGGTAACCTTGATGCTGTCCAGGTAGCCTTCTTCGTAGCCGGATTGGGCCATCGGATAGACGTTCTTGTCCGCGCCTATCCCCACCATACCGACCCAGGACATGAGGTAGCCGCCGACCTCGACGCCCAGGCGGCAGACCTCATTGAGCAGTTGTTGTTCGTTTTCGGCGTGGACCAGCACCTGCCGGCACTGGCTGAGAAGCGCCAGCGACCGGGTGAGCCGGTTCTGGGCCTGTTCGGCGACTTTGCGTTCGGTGATATCCTGCACCATGCCGTTCAGCACGACGATGGCACCGCTGTCGTCGCGTTCGATCTCGCCGTGCGAGTTCAGCCAACGGCGGCTGCCGTCGGCACGCACTATCTCGGCGTCCACGTCGTAGGGAGTACCGTCCTTGAGCGCCGCCTGGATCGCCGCCCACAGCCGCGTCCAGCTGGCAGGCGTGAAGTAGTGGGACATCTCGTCATGGGTGGGGGCGGGCAAGGCCGGGTCGCGGCCGAAGATGCGATAGATCTCGGCGGACCAGACAGCGACGCCGCCGCGCAGATCGCGCTTCCAGTGGCCGATGCGCGCCATGCGCTGGGCCTTGCGCAGTACCGCCTCGCTTTCCTTGAGCGCCGCGGTGGCCCGCTTACGTTCCGTAATATCGTCCTGAATGCTCACATAGTTGGCAATCCGGCCCGACTCGTCCCTGAGCGGCGAAACAATGGCGCTTTCCCAGCACAGCGAACCGTCCTTGCGGCGGTTGCACAACTCTCCTCTCCAGACCCCGCCGTTGCGCAGGGTGGGCCACAACATGCGATATTCCGGCGTCATGGTGAGTCCCGATTTGAGCATGCCGACAGGCTTGCCGAGCAACTGGGTCGCGGCGTAGCCGCTGATCTCCACGACGCGCGGATTCACGTATTCGATGATGCCGTTGGTGTCGGTGATGATCACCTTGCTGGTGGTCTGGTCGATGACGCGCGAGAATCGCCACAGTGTCTCTTCCACCCGCTTGCGCGCCTGGATGTCCTCGATCACGGCGACGATGTAGTCGGGTTCGCCGCTGCGCGTGCGGTTGAGCGAGACGGTCAGGTTGATCCAAACGGTGGTGCCGTCCTTGCGGATGTAGCGTTTTTCGGTTGAATAGCTGTCGACCTCGTGCGCCAGCAGCCGTCGTACCGACTCCAGGTCGGCCTGCAGGCTGTCGGCGGGGGTAATCGTCTGGAAATCGAGCTGCAGCAGCTCGTCCCGGCTGTATCCCAATATTTCGCACAGCTTGCGGTTGACGCGCAACCAGCGGCCATTCGGTGCAACCTGGGCGATACCCACCGCCGCCTGCTCGAAGGTCGCCTCATAGCGGTCATCGCTGGTGCGCAATGCCTGGTCGGCCTGCGCCTCGCGGATCAGCAATCCGACCAGGGAGGCCATGGTGTCCAGCGCCAGCTGGTTCTCCCGGGGAATGGTGTCCGTGGTGCGCGATGCCACCAGGGCGCCGCCGACGATGTGCCCCTTGTAGGGCAGCGGCAGCAGCGCGATGGTGCGCAATCCCTCTTGCCGTTCGCGCGCGATCAGGGCCGCTTCCCAGTCGTCGGGCCGGCCATAGAGCGGCTTGCCGTCCATGATCAAACGGGTCGGGAGCGCATCGGGGGCGTACCAGCGGATGGTTTCGACAAAGGCCGCGGAAAGTCCGTCGGCGTGCGCCAGCTGCAATGCGCCGGACTCTTCCGTCAGGTAGATGACGCCGCACTCCATGTCGGCGATCTCCAGTAGCGCATCCATGCACAGGCGCAGGGTCTGAGGCAGATCGCGCACCTGATGCAGAGCCAGGAACAGGCGATGCTGGATACGCAGCATGTCGCAGGAGGGCTGAGCCCGATCATGTTCCAGCAATGGTGCCTTCTGCCGATAGCTCATCCCGGCCTCCCTGCCGCATGCGGGAGCCGCCCGACGGTTGCGGTCTCAGCTCTGTTCATAGGTCCAGTGCACCGCCAGGCGGGTGAGTTCACCGCCGGATTGCAGGTTTAACTTCTTCTTTATATTTTCGCGATGAGTTTCAATGGTCTTGACGCTCAGATGCAGTTGTTCGGCGATCTCCGAGGGTCCCATGCCGCGACCGATCAGGCCGAACACCTCCAACTCGCGATCGCTGAGGCTGTCGATCGTGGTTGCGTTGTCGCCGGCCCGGCCCTGGGTCAGTCCCTGCAGCGCCCGTTCGGTCATCTTGGCGCTCAACCATATCTTGCCCTTCAGCACGTGACGGATCGCTTCGATGACGTGGGCGGTGGCCTCCTCCTTGCCGATATAGCCCATGGCACCGGCATTCAGTGCCCGATAGGCGAACAACGCCTCGTCGTGCATCGAGCAGACCAACATCTTGATGGTATCGTTCTGGGCCTTTACCCGTTTGACCAGCTCCAGACCGTTGCCGTTGGCGAGCGACAGGTCCACCACCACCATGTCCGGCGTCTGGCTGCGCACCAGCTCCAGGGCCCGGGCCATATCGCCGGTTTCGCCGCACACCTCCAGATCGGGTTCGCCGTTGACCAGGCTCGCCAGCCCCGCCCGTACCAGCGGATGGTCGTCCACAATCAGTATGCGCCAGGCGCCTCCGTCGCTTGGATGCTGCTTGCTATTCACGCCGTGCTCCCGCAGAAACGTTCCGTCCGATACCCAGTGTACCCAATATCCCCCTCTTTCCCTGAGGGGTTTATCGGGGTTTCCCCCATGTTGGGTCCCGGCCGATGGCTACACCATAACCGCTAAAACACTGGAAACACGTCCCCGTGCCCGTACATCGGCGGTGCGGGGCGGTTGCGGGACACCATCTATTCTTGGCACGTAAGGATATGAAACCATGTCGCGAACCTCTGTAAATGCGCTCGACGGCCTCCGCACTGCGCGGCGATCCGTTCCCGCCGGCGAGCCGGCCGCGCTTTCGATCGACCACGACGGCTTCATCTGCGACTGCAATGCGGCCGCTACCGCCATGTTTGGTCTGCATTGCAGCGAATTGTTCGACCAGCACATCGCACTGCTGTTGCCGGAACTGGCCGATGTGGAGTGGGTGCAAAAGGGACGGCCCAACCATCACCTGAATTTTCTCTCGCACATCGGGCACCGCTTCGATGCGGTGACCAGCGGCGGCACGTCGTTTCCCGTCAGGATATTCATCAACGACCTCGGCAACGCCGGGGACTGCACCCTGCGGCTCGTGATACGACAAGTGCCTGGCGACAGGGAGGGTACGGATGTCGCCCCCGGCGTTGGTCCGGGAGCGACGCTACCCGGTCCGCAGACCTACGCCGACGCCTGACCCGGAACGGGGCGATACCGGCCGGGAAACTGCCCGCCGACGCTCGCTGCCGTTTGCCCGGTCAGGGCGCAGTGCTCGCCTGGTTGCGTTCCGGTTCATCCGGCATATTACCAATGCCATCCACTTCGACCAAGGCAAGGCCGTCCTTCATGCCCTGCTTAACCGAATACATGGCGCGGTCCGCCCGTTCCAGCAATTGATCAACGGACAGCTCCTGGTCCGATGCGAGAGTCACCGCTCCCATGCTTGCGCTGACCGCGCGGTGGCACGAGCGGAGAACGGGGCGCAGGCGTTTTTGCAGCCGTTCCAGAATCTGCCGGGCCTCCTGTGCATCGGTCTCGGCCAACAGAATGGCGAACTCGTCGCCGCCGATGCGACCGACGCAATCGACTTCGCGCAAGGTGGCGCCAATGCAGCGGCCGACGGCTACCAGCAGGGCATCGCCGCGTGCATGGCCCCGCGTATCGTTGACGTACTTGAAGTTATCGATATCCACCAGGGCCAGCGTAAGGCAGCGGCTGGATCGCGCGCCGCGTGTCAGTTCGGCTTCCACCGCTTCGAAAAAACCGCGCCGGTTTTTCAGTCCGGTAAGCGCGTCGGTGCGGCTTTCCAACCGCAGACTGCGGAAGGCGGTTTTCAGGTAGCGCATCTGTAGGGCAAATGCCGCAAATACGATGATCACCGAGGCATACGCCAGCGCGTATTGCCAGAGTGGTGCGTGCGGTGCGATGAGCTGGGCGGTCATATCGAGGTTGACCAGTGTGGCGGCGGCGAACACGATGGTGAGGATAGTGCGATCGCAATACCAGGCGGCCAGGAATATCGGGAGGAAGTAGAGCCCCGTGATGATCAGGTAGGTTGGTGTGACGAAATCGAGCCAGCAGACAAATGCCGTTAGGGCGACGACGACACTGTACCGAACGAGCGTCGAGGTCTGCTCGAATCGCGTGCCCAGGTCGGCGATAAGCTGTCGCACGTCGGGCCGGCTACTGGATTGGATTTCGGTACTCACCATTTTTCATCGCGCTGCGGCAATACTGTACTTGTAAACGGCGGGTTAACGGCGCCGGGTCGATAACGTCAGA
>CAYQWR010000128.1:0-6737 GCA_964421235.1 uncultured Thiohalomonas sp.
ATCCTGGGCATGAGCCTGGCCCACGGCGGCCACCTCACCCACGGTTCCAAGGTCAACTTCTCCGGCAAGATCTTCAACGCCGTGCAGTACGGCCTCGACCCCGCCACCGGCGAGATCGATTACGCCCAGGTGGAACAACTGGCCCGCGAGCACAAGCCGAAGATGATCATCGCCGGCTTCTCCGCCTACTCCCGCGTGGTGGACTGGCAGCGTTTCCGCGCCATCGCCGACGAGGTCGGTGCCTATCTGGTGGTGGACATGGCCCACGTGGCCGGCCTGGTGGCCGCGGGCGTCTATCCCAGCCCGGTGCAGATCGCCGACGTCACCACCTCCACCACCCACAAGACCCTGCGCGGTCCGCGCGGCGGCATCATCCTGGCCAAGTCCAACCCGGAGATCGAGAAGAAGCTGAACTCGCTGGTCTTCCCCGGCACCCAGGGCGGCCCGCTGATGCACGTCATCGCCGCCAAGGCGGTGGCCTTCAAGGAGGCGCTGCTGCCGGAATTCACCACCTATCAGCAGCAGGTGGTGGTGAACGCCCGCGCCATGGCCAAGGTGTTCATCGAGCGCGGCTACGATGTGGTCTCCGGCGGCACCGACAACCACCTGTTCCTGGTCAGCTTCATTCGCCAGGGGCTCACCGGCAAGGACGTGGACGCCTGGCTGGGCAGCGCCTACATCACCGTCAACAAGAACTCGGTGCCCAACGACCCGCAGTCGCCGTTCGTCACCAGCGGCATCCGCATCGGCACCCCGGCCATCACCACCCGCGGCTTCAACGAGGCCGAGGCGGTCGATCTGGCCGGCTGGATCTGCGACATCATCGACGCCCGCGGCGACGCCGCGGCGATCGAGCAGGTGAAGGCCAAGGTGCGCGGCATCTGCAAGCGGCTGCCGGTGTATGGCTAAAGGCGGATACAAGGGGAAAGATACAAGGTACAAGGGGGAGGCTATGCCTCACCCTTTGCCCTTTCCCCTTGTATCTTGTATCTGATTCCATGCGCTGCCCGTTCTGTTCCGCCCCCGACACCAAGGTGATCGATTCGCGTCTGGCCAACGACGGCGACTCGGTACGGCGCCGGCGCGAGTGTCTGACCTGCGCCGAGCGCTTCACCACCTACGAAACGGCGGAGCTGTTGTTGCCGCGCATGATCAAACGCGACGGCAGTCGCGAGCCGTTTGCGGAAGACAAGCTGCGTTCCGGTTTTCTCCGTGCGCTGGAAAAGCGCCCGGTCAGCACCGAGGCGATCGAGGCGGCGATCAACCGCATCCTGCACCGCATGCGCGCCACCGGCGAGCGCGAGCTGGCCACCGGATTGGTGGGCGAGTGGGTGATGGAGGAGTTGCGCGAACTGGACGAAGTGGCCTACGTCCGTTTCGCTTCGGTGTATCGCCGTTTTCAGGACGTCAACGCCTTCCGCGAGGAGATCGAACGGTTGCAGAGCGAGCCGTCGCCACAGGTGCGCAAGAATCAGCTGCCGCTGCTGGGCGGCGACGAGAAGTGACGGGAGGCGCCGGTTCATGACGCAGTTTTCCGTTGCCGATCATCAGTTCATGGCGCGCGCACTACAGCTGGCGGAACGCGGCCTCTACACCACCATGCCCAATCCGCGGGTCGGTTGCGTGCTGGTGCGCGACGGCGTCGTGGTGGGCGAGGGCTGGCACGAATACGCGGGCGGTCCCCATGCGGAAGTGAATGCGTTGCAGGCCGCCGGGGAGCGGGCGCGCGGGGCGACCGCCTACGTGACGCTGGAGCCGTGCAGCCACCACGGCCGTACGCCGCCCTGCGCCGACGGCCTGCTCGCGGCCGGCGTCAGCCGGGTGGTGGCGGCGATGGAGGATCCGAACCCGCTGGTGGCGGGCCAGGGCATGCAGCGGCTGGCAGCGAGCGGTATCGAGGTCGCCGTGGGGCTGTTGCAGCCCCAGGCCGAACAGCTCAATCCCGGATTCATCCGCCGCATGCGCGACGGGCGTCCCTATGTGCGCAGCAAGCTGGCGATGAGCGTCGACGGGCGCACGGCGATGGCCTCGGGCGAGAGCAAATGGATCACCGGCGAGGCGGCGCGCGCGGACGTGCAGCGCCTGCGCGCGCGCAGCTGCGCCATCGTCACCGGCATCGGCACGGTGCTGGCCGACGACCCGTCGCTCAATGTGCGGTTTGCGCTGCCGGGTGGCCGCGAGAATCAGCCGCTGCGCGTGGTGCTCGACCCGCATCTGAGCATGCAGCCGAGCGCGCGCATGTTGTCGCTGCCGGGAACGACGTTGATTGCGACGGCGTGCAATGAGAAAGGTCCGCGCGCGGCGCTGGAGCAGGCTGGTGCCGAAGTGGTGGTACTGCCGTACGGTGTCGATGCGGTCGACCTGGACGGCGTGCTGCAACTGCTGGCCGAACGGCAGGTGAACGAAGTGCTGGTGGAGACCGGCGCCACCCTGAGCGGCGCGCTGCTGCGCGCCGGCCTGCTCGATGAGCTGATTATTTATATGGCGCCGCTGTTGATGGGTGATCAGGCACGCGGACTGTTTCATCTGCCGGGGCTCGACAGCATGGCGCAACGCGTCGAGCTGGAGATCGCCGACATGCGTGCGGTCGGCCGTGACTGGCGCATCACTGCGCGCCCGCGCCGCGCCGGGGAGAGCTAGTGTTCACCGGGATCATCGAAGCGATCGGCGAGGTCGCCGCGTTGCAATCCGCCGGCGGTGACGGCCGGCTCCATGTGCGCAGCGGTCGTTTGGATTTGGGCGACGTGCGGCTGGGCGACAGTATCGCCGTCAACGGCGTCTGCCTGACGGCGGTGGCGCTGCCGGGCGACGGTTTTTGGGCCGACGTGTCGGGCGAGACGCTGGCCCATACCGCCTTCGCCGCGCTGCGCGTGGGCAGTCGCGTCAATCTGGAGAAGGCGCTGACGCCGACCAGTCGTCTCGGCGGCCATCTGGTGAGCGGCCACGTGGACGGTGTCGGTGAGGTGAAGGCGGTGCAGCGCGACGGCCGTTCGCTGCGTTTTCGCATCAAGGCGCCGGCGGAACTGGCGAAGTACATCGCCCACAAGGGTTCCATCTGCGTCGACGGCGTCAGCCTGACGGTCAATGCGGTGGACGGCGCCGAGTTCGAACTGAACATCGTGCCGCACACGTTGCAGGAGACGACGCTGACCGGACTTGCTGCGGGAGCGCGGGTCAATCTGGAGGTCGACGTGATCGCGCGTTACCTGGAACGCCTGCTGCAAGGCGAACGGGCGGCACAGCCGGCAGGCGGCACGGTCACGGCGGCGTTTCTCGCCGAACACGGCTTTATGAAATAGCTGTCCGCCGTTGCACGGCGGATACGGGCACCGAAAAAGAACTGACGACTATGGCACTGAATACGATAGAAGAAATCATCGACGACATCCGCCAGGGCAAGATGGTGATCCTGATGGACGACGAGGATCGCGAGAACGAGGGCGACCTGATCATGGGTGCCTCGCTGGTGCGTCCCGAAGACGTCAACTTCATGGCGCGCTACGGCCGCGGCCTGATCTGCCTGACGCTGACCAAGGAGCGTTGCGAGCAGTTGGCGCTGCCGCTGATGGTGAGCAACAACAACGAAAAACACGGCACCGCCTTCACCCTCTCCATCGAGGCGGCGCACGGCGTCACCACCGGCATCTCCGCCTACGACCGCGCCCACACGGTGCGTACCGCCGTGGCGCCCAACGCCCAGCCGGACAGCCTGGTGCAGCCCGGACACATCTTCCCGCTGATGGCGCGGCCCGGCGGGGTGCTGACACGCGCCGGCCATACCGAGGCGGGCTGCGACCTGACCCGGTTGGCGGGCCTGGAGCCGGCGGCGGTGATCGTGGAGATCCTCAACGAGGACGGCACCATGGCGCGTCGCCCCGACCTGGAGGTGTTCGCCAGGGAGCACGGCCTGAAGATGGGCACCATCGCCGATCTGATCCACTACCGCCTGCAGAACGAACTGTCGGTGGAGCGCGTGGCCGAGTGCGTCATGCCCACCGAATTCGGCGAGTTCCGCCTGGTGGCCTACCGCGACCTGATCGAGCGCGAGATGCATATCGCGCTGGTCAAGGGTGATATCGACGGCGACCAGCCCACCCTGGTGCGGGTGCACATGCAGGGGACGCTGTGCGACCTGTTCGGCAACCTTCGCAGCGATTGCGGCTGGTCCTTGCGCGACGCACTGAGGTACATTGCCGAACAGGGCGGCGGCGTCGCCGTGATCCTGCGCCAGCAGGAGACGGCGGAAGAGCTGATCCGCCATATCAAGGATTACCAGATGGAGGACGAGGGCGTCAGTCTGCCGCGCCAGGGCAAGGGGGCGGATCTGCGCACCTACGGCATCGGCGCCCAGATCCTGCTCGACCTCGGGGTGCGGCGCATGCGGGTGATGAGTTCGCCCAAGCGCATGCACGGCCTGCCCGGTTTCGGGCTGGAAGTGGTGGAGTACATTTCCCACGAAGAATAACGGCGCGCGGCGACGGCCCGGCCAACAGCAAGCAAGGAACAACGACATGAGTGAACTCAAGACCTACGAAGGCAACCTGCTGATCGACAACGCCCGCTTCGGCATCGTTGTCGGGCGCTTCAACAATTTCGTCGTCGACAGTCTGCTAGCCGGCGCCATCGATACCCTGCGTCGCCACGGCGCGGCGGATAAGAACGTCGAAGTGGTGAAGGTGCCCGGCGCCTACGAGATCCCGCTGGCGGCCAAGCGCATGGCGGCGTCCGGCAAGTACGACGCCATCATCGCCCTGGGCGCCGTGATCCGCGGCGGCACCCCGCACTTCGAGTTCGTGGCGGGCGAGTGCTCCAAGGGGCTGGCCACGGTAATGCTGGAGTCCGGCCTGCCGGTCGCCTTCGGCGTGCTGACGGTGGATACCATCGAGCAGGCCATCGAACGCGCCGGCACCAAGGCGGGCAACAAGGGTGTTGAAGCGACCTTGTCGGCCATCGAAATGGTCAACGTGCTGGGACAGCTGTAATCAGCGATTTATCGCGCAAAAAGCGGTAACCACGGGGGACACGGGGAACACGGGGGTAGCGCCGCACAAACGCTGTTGCTACCGGTTTTTGGGCTTGGATTACCCCGTGTCCCCCCGTGTTCCTCGTGGTTAAATTTTTTTTTTGATGTTCGAGATGGTTTGTTCAGGGTCTGGCCGCCATCGCCGAAACGGCAACTAACGAGGTCATCATGAGCAAGGCGCGCAGCCGTGCCCGCCAGTGTGCGGCGCAGGCACTCTATCAGTGGCAACTGACGGCCCAGAGCCCGGCCGAGATCGAAGAGCAGTTCGTCACCGAGCGCGAAATGGGCAAGGCGGATCGGGAGTTTTTCCACGAGCTGCTGTATCAGGTGCCGGCCCAGCTGGAGCAGCTGGACCAGGAACTGGCCGAGCACATCGATCGCCCCATCGAACAGATCGACCCGGTGGAGCGCGCCATCCTGCGCCTCGGGGTGTATGAACTGCTGGCGCGGCCGGAGACGCCTTACCGCGTGGTGATCAACGAGGCGGTGGAGCTGGCCAAGACCTTCGGCGCCGAACAGGGCCACAAATACGTCAACAGCGTGCTCGACAAGGTCGCCCGCAAGTTGCGCCCTGCCGAGGTGAAGGCCAGGGGCCTCTGAGTCCCCCCGTTCCGCGGCGTTGCGGCAGGATGAGCCGACCATGAGCCTGTCTGAATTCAATCTGATCGAACGTTATTTCAGCGGCCGCGGGCCGCGGCGCGACGATGTGGTGGCAGGCATCGGCGACGACTGCGCCCTGCTGCGCGTGCCCGACGGCATGGAACTGGCCGTCTCCATCGACACCCTGGTCGCGGGTGTGCACTTTCCCGAAGATACCCCCCCGGCCGCCATCGGCCACAAGGCGCTGGCGGTTGGCCTCAGCGACCTGGCGGCGATGGGCGCGGCGCCGGCGTGGGCCACGCTGTCCCTCGCCCTGCCCGGTGTCGACGAGGCGTGGCTGGAGCTCTTCGCCTCCGGTCTGTTCGCCCTGGCCGAGACGCACGGCGTGCAGCTGGTGGGCGGCGACACGGTGCGCGGACCGCTGGTCGTCACCCTGCAACTGCACGGCCATGTGCCGGCCGGGACGGCGCTGCGCCGCGGCGGCGCCCGTGCCGGCGATCTGATCTACGTCACCGGAACCCTGGGCGACGCCGGTCTGGGGCTCGCCGTGGCACAGGGACGCAGCGCGCTGCCGGCCGACGACGCGGGCTATCTGCGCGGGCGCCTGGATCGCCCCGAACCGCGCTGCGACGCCGGCATTGCGCTGCGCGGTCTGGCCAGCGCCTGTATCGATATCTCCGACGGGGTGGCCGCCGATCTCGGCCACATCCTCGCCGCCAGCGGTACCGGGGCGCGGCTGGAACTGGCGCGCCTGCCGCTGTCGCCGCCACTGCGCCGCCACGGCGGCGACGAGGCGCAGGCCTGGCGGCTGGCGCTCACGGCCGGCGACGACTACGAACTCTGCTTCACCGTGCCGGCGGCCCACGCCGAGGAGTGGGAGCGGCGCAGCGCCGGGCTGGCCTGCGGCTCCACCTGCATCGGCGTCATCGAGGCCGGGGAGGGGCTGCGGTTGCAGCGGCCCGATGGCTCGCTGCTGGCGCTGGCCCATGCCGGCTACGACCATTTCGGCGCCGCGGGGGAAGAATCATGAAACCGTCCCCGCGGTTGCTGCGCAATCCGATCCACCTGCTTGCCTTCGGTTTCGGCAGCGGGCTGGCGCCGGTGGCGCCCGGCA
>CAYQWR010000128.1:6747-8156 GCA_964421235.1 uncultured Thiohalomonas sp.
ATCTGCTGCTGCACGGCGGCGGCGACGCCGTCTATTTTTCCGTGCTGGCGGCCGCGGCCGTGCTCGGTATCGGGATCTGCGGCTATACCGCCCGCGCGCTGGGGGTGCACGACCATCCGGCCATCGTCTGGGACGAGGTGGTGGGCTATCTGATCACCATGGTTTGGGCGCCGCAGGCGTGGTACTGGATGGCGGTGGGGTTTGTATTGTTCCGCCTGTTCGATATCCTCAAGCCGTGGCCGATCCGCTGGGTCGACCGCCGGGTCCACGGCGGATTCGGTATCATGTTCGACGACGTGCTGGCCGGCGTGATGGCGTGGCTGGTGTTGCAGGGCACGGCGCGGCTGTTGTCGTAACGGGAGGTGCGCGCGATGCGATGGGGATGGTTGCTGCTGGTTCTGGGGCTGTCGTCGTTTGCCGTGGCGGCAGACAAGGTGATGGTGATGGCCCTGTTCGCGGACAAGGCGATGGTCGCCATCGACGGCCACAATTATCTGCTCAGGGTCGGCGGTCCCGCGCATGACGGCGTGCGGCTGCTGGCCGCCGACAGTTCGTCCGCCCTGCTGGATATCGACGGCAAACAGCGGCGCATGGCCCTGAACGACCAGATCGGCAGCAGCTACAGTCAGACGGCTCCCAGCCAGGTGACCGTATGGCCCAATCTCCGCGGCATGTACACCACCCCCGGCAGCATCAACGGCCAGCCGGTGGACTTTCTGGTGGATACCGGTGCCAGCGACGTCGCCATGAACGCGGCGCAGGCGCGCAGCCTGGGGATCGACTACATGGTCAACGGCGAGCAGTCGATGGTGAAGACCGCCTCGGGCGTCGTACCCAGCTACAGCGTCACGCTGGATCGGGTGACGGTCGGTGAGATAACGCTGCACCAGGTCAATGCCGTGGTGCTGGGCGGCAGCCAACCGGACCATGTGCTGCTGGGGATGACCTTCCTCGGCCGCCTCAATATCCAGCGCAACGGCCAGGCGATGGTGCTGCAAAAGAAGTGGTAGCGCGCCGCCGCGGCGGCGCCGGGAGGGCGGATCAGCCCAGCGCGCGCTTGTCCTTCTCGATCAGCGCATAGGCGGAGTGGTTGTGGATCGATTCGAAGTTCTCCGATTCCACCACGTAGGCCTCGATGCGATCGTCGCGGTTGAGCTGTACCGCCACGTCGCGCACCATATCCTCCACGAACTTGGGGTTGTCGTAGGCGTGTTCGGTGACGAACTTCTCGTCGGGCCGCTTGAGCAGGCCGAACAGTTCGCATGAGGCCTGTTTCTCCACCAGGTCGATGATGTCCTCGATCCACATGAAGTTGCGCAGCCGCGCCGCCACGGTGACGTGGGAACGCTGGTTGTGGGCGCCGCGCTCGGAGATCTTCTTGGAGCAGGGGCAGAGGCTGGTGACCGGCA
>CAYQWR010000129.1:0-3352 GCA_964421235.1 uncultured Thiohalomonas sp.
CGCCGCCATTTCGTTCATGGCGGTGGCCACCATATCGATCTCCGAGTGCTGCTGCTTCACGCCGCGTGACGTCTGTTCCAACTGATGCGCCACCTGGTCCACCGTGCCGCTCACCGCCGCCGTCGCCTGGGTCACGCCGCCGACCAGCTCCCCCATGTGCGCCACCATGTTGTTATAGGCAACGAACATCTGGCCGACTTCGTTTTCCCGGTTATCGATGTCGATGGTACGGGAGAAATCGCCTTCGCCCACCGCCTTCAGGCTCTCCCGCAGGCGGGAGATCTGCTGCATCAATACCGTCATGCCGAACATGCGCCCGAAGGTCACCAGTATCAGGATACCGATGGTCATGATCAGGGCGAGAATGCGCTCTCTGCGCACATCGGCGTTGGCCGCGTTCTGCATCATCGCCACCGCCGAATTCATCGCCTGCAGCGTCTGCGCCGAGCGGTCGCTGAGCGACTTGAGCAGTGTGGTATCCGGATGAGCCACGTAGGCGTCGATGTCCTGTTTGTACGGGCCCCAAAGCTGCGTCACCTGTTCCAGCTGGGCACGAATACCGGCCTGCTCGACCCGCGGTATTTTTAACGCAGCATCGCCGTTCAACAGCCCGTGCTGCGACTGTTCGAACAGTGCGACGGCAGCATCGACATCCGCCCTGGCATTCACCCCTTGTGCGACCAGCAGCGCCTCTTTCGCCGTCTCCTGAATCAACATGCTCTGGCGCCCGGCGACATCGATGTCGGTGGCGTCGGAACCCAGCCCGATATAGAGCGAAGTGGCGACTGTTGCCGCAAACACGAAGATCAGGGTGTAGGAGAAGAGATACTGACCGTCAATGCTTTTTATACCCATCGTCCGCAGCAGCGTTTGGATGATGTCTGCGATTATCTGCCTCATGGCTTCCGCCCCGTCAGTTGTTATGTCTTATTATCGAGCTTGCCATTCTACCCGCCGCATATGGCGGTCGCCTCTTCCGTGAAATCGATGGCAGCGGGACACCAGCTGATGCAACGACCGCATCCGACGCATCCCGAACGTCCATATTGTTCGTGCCAACTCCCCAGCTTATGGGTCATCCATTGACGATAACGTAAGCGCGTATCGGCGCGAATCACGAAACCGTGGATATAGCTGTGTCCCTCGGTGAAACAGGAATCCCACTGGCGGTAGTGGCTGCTTTGCCTGCCGTCCAGCGACGGCTCGTCGCGTTCGCTGTGACAGAAGCAGGTGGGACAGACCGCCGTGCAATTGCCGCACGAAAGACAGCGCGCCGCCACCTCCTGCCAGCGCGGATGTTCCAGATTGGCGAACAGCGCATCGCGCAACCGGGTCGAAGGCAGACGCCGCGTCTGCGCCGCTGCCGCCGCAGCGCGTTGCTTGCGCGCAGCCGCCACGTGCTCGTCGTTCGCCGCCGCAAGAAACAGTTCCTGCAGGATGCGCCCGCCCACGGGGCTCGCCGCATGGAGCAGAAAACCGTCATCCAGTTCATCCAGCCGCAGATCATAGCCCTCGTCGGCGGTTGGACCGTCCCCGGTCGAAACGCAAAAACAGGTCGCCGCCGGATGACTGCAATTGACCGCCACCAGAAACAACCGTTCGCGCCGCGCCGCGTAAAAGGCATCGTTTACCCCACCGTCGATGAAATGACGATCATGGATGCGCAACGCCGCCAGGTCGCAGGCGCGCACGCCGATAACCGCCAGCGGTTCGTCATGCACCGGCGCGGCGCTGAAATCGAGCGTGTCGTCATTGCGTTGCGCGTACCAAAGAGATTCACGCGGCGCGAACGTGAGAGGTTTGATGGCTTGCGGACCGTTGGCCCAGGAGAAAACCCGATTATCGTCGTGCTGTTCGAGACGATAGCTGCCGGGCGCCTGCCGATCGCGTATTCCGCGCGGCAACCGCTCCGCACTGTCGAGCGTGTCATAGACGATGGCGCCGTCGCGCACCTGGGGACCTATGCAATGAAAGCCCGACTGCGTTAGTACATCAATGAGACGCTGTAAATCCTTTCGTGCAAGAAACTGGTATTCGGCCATGCGACCATCCTGTCTGGTACCGTAACGCGTACACCGCATCCATTATGGCGGAAATGGATATAAATGCGGCTCGGGGCAACCCCTACTGTATCGTCTGCCTGCGATTCGGCTGGAGGCCGACTTTTCGATTAAGCTTAGAGATGTGCCGTGACCGGCGCAACATGCGACCGGGACAAACCGCAATTTCATCGCAACGAAATAGGACGACGCTGCCATGGCGACCCCGAATTCATCTGTTGCAGGAACCACAGAAGAGGCGATGAACCGTGTGCTCGGCGCCGAGCGCGACGCCAAGGCGGCGATAACCCAATGCGAGGCGCAGGCGGCGGCGACGGTGGAGCAGGTGCGGCAACAGGCGCGCCGCATCGCCGAACGCACCGACCGGCGCATCAGCCGACTGCACACCAATTGCGAACTAAGCGCGGCGCGCCGTATCGATCTGCTGCTGCGGCAGGAACGCAGCGCCGACGCGGAACGCATCGCGCCGCCCCACGAACAGGAGGTACTGGCCGCCGCCGTCGAGCGGCTGACCGCGCTGCTGACCGGCGCGGCAGCGGCGAAAGCGGAATGACCCAGCGCAGCCGCTTCGCCTACGTGCAGGCGCGCCTGCAGGCGCGCTACGGGCAGCAGCCCGACCGCGGCGCGTGGCGCCGGTTGCAGGGGATCGCCTCACTCAGCCATTTTTTGCAGGTGGCACGCACCACACCGTTGCGCCCCTGGCTGCTCAACATCCCGGCCCACGGCGACAGCCACGCCCTGGAGAAATCGCTGCGCCGCCAACTGTTCGACCAGTTGGACGAGGTGACACGCTGGCTGCCGCCGCCATGGCAGCCGGCGCTGCGCTGGTGCGGCGTATTGCCCGACCTGCCGGCGCTGCAACATCTGCTCGGCGGTCGCCCCGCCCCCGCCTGGGTGCTCGACGACCACCGCCTCAAGCCCTACAGCCACGAACTGCCGGCGCTGCGGCTCCAGGCCCTGCGCGACTCGCCCTACGCCCCGCTGCTGGGACAGGACGGCGGACGCGATCTCGCCGCCGCCTGGCGGCGCCACTGGCGCACCCTGTGGCCCGACGACATCGCCGCGACCGACGCCACGGCGCTGAACCGGCTGGCCGACACAGTGACCACCTATTACGCCGCCCTCGCCGGCGCCGGGCACGACAGCGAAACGGCGCGCGACTGGCTTGAACAGCGCCTGCGCCACGGCTTCCGCCGCCATCCGCAGCAGGCCGCCGCCGCCTTTTATTACCTGGCGTTGACGGCGCTCACCATCCAACAACTGCGTGGCCTGCTGCTGCGCCTCAGCCTGTT
>CAYQWR010000129.1:3362-8066 GCA_964421235.1 uncultured Thiohalomonas sp.
TCGCGTGAACGACACCGCCAGATTCAGCCTGCGACCGGTACCCGCGCGCTGGTTCGAGCTGCTCACCGCCCGCGACGACCTGACGCTGACGGTCGAGACCCTGGCCCGCACCGCGGCGGTGGAGCTGGAGACCCACAGCGAGAACGCGACGCCGCTGCTGCTGCCCGACCTGCGCGGCCGGCTGGAGGAGTACAACCGCCTCGCCCACCGTTATCAGGGCTACTGGCCCCGCGACGAACTGCGGCCTTCGACCCTGCCGGGCAGCCCGTTGCAGACCCTGGAGAAGGCACTGGCCCGGCTCTACCGCTGGCGCGACGAGGCCGACCCGCTGGTGCTCCGCTTCGAGGCGGTGCAGGGAGAGCTGGGCGAGCTGGCGCTGCTGCGCGAGATGCTCTCCGGCCTGGGCGACAGCCCCCTCGACCTGGCGCTGCTGGCCGGCGGCGGCCCGGCGCTGGCGGCGCGGCTGTTCGTACTGCCGCCGCGCACCCGCGTCAGCCAGCTACCGACCGGTATCATCAATAGCGCCCTGCACGGCCGGGAGCACGAGTTCCTGCTGGTGGTGGGTCCGCCCGCGGAGGTGACCGCCCTGGAGCAGGAGCTGACCCTGCTGAAGGGGCGCCCGATGCCGTTGCCGGGATGGCTGGCGACCGACGGCGCGACCTCGTTGCGACAGTCGGAGCAGCGGCGCGAGACACTGGAGCAGGAGCGACGGCAACTGGCGGAGCAACTGGAGCGACTGCGCGACAAACACGGGCTGTCCGAGGCCCTCGGCGACATCGCCCGCCTGGAGTGGTTCCTCACCCACGTGGAGGCGCTGCCGGTGAGCGAGAACTTCGCCTGGGTCACCGGCTGGACCAGCGACCTCAGCGGCGCCAATCTGCAAATCGCCCTGGACAAGGCCGGGGTGCGCGCCCTGCTGCGCTTCCCCGACCCGCCGCGCGACATGGCCCCGCCGATGGTGTTCCACAATCCCTGGTGGGCACAGCCGTTCGAGCTGTTCGCCCGCCTGCTCGGCACCCCGGCCCGCGACGAGGCCGATCCGACCCGGTTGCTGGTACTGATCGTGCCGCTGATGTTCGGCTACATGTTCGGTGACGTGGGCCAGGGGGCGGTGCTGTTCCTGGCCGGGCTGCTGCTGGCGCGCCGCCTGCCGGCGCTGCGCCTGCTGATCCCCGGCGGCCTGGCCTCGATGGCGTTCGGCTGGCTGTTCGGCAGTGTGTTCAGCCGCGACGACCTGATCCCGGCACTGTGGCTGCACCCCCTGGCGCAGCCGCTGACGGTACTCCTGGTGCCCCTGGCCGGCGGCATCGTCATCCTGCTGCTGGGGCTGTTGCTCAACGGCGTCGAGGCCTACTGGAAAGGCGAGATGCGCTGGTGGTTCGAGCTGGACGCGGCGCTGCTGCTGCTCTACCTGAGCCTGATCGCCACCCTGTTCGTCCCCCACGCCGCGCTGCTCGCCGTGGCGGGACTGGTGTGGTACCTGTTGGGCCGGCTGCACCTGGGCCGCGGCGACCCGCGGGTGCTCGGCGCCGCCCTCGGTCGCCTGCTCGAATACACGATGCAACTGGCGGTCAACACCCTCTCCTTCACCCGCGTCGGCGCCTTCGCCCTGGCCCACGCCGGCCTGGCGCTCGCCATCGTCGGCCTGGCCCAGGCGGCCGGCCATCCGATCCTGCATGGGGTGATCCTGTTGTTGGGCAACGTACTGGTCATTATCCTCGAAGGGATGGTGGTCTCGGTCCAGGTGACCCGTCTGGTCCTGTTCGAATTCTTCATCCGTTTCCTGCGCGGCGAAGGCAGACGCTTCAGCCCCCTGGCCGCGCCACCGCAGTCGCGACATATGCCATAAGGAGAACAGCATGAATCCGCGCACCAAGATCGCCGTCTTCATGGTCGCCCTGGCGGGCGTCATCGCCCTCGGCGCCACCGCCCTGCTCGGCATCGCCCCGGCCCACGCCGCCGAGGCGGCCGAGGGCGCCGCCGCCCTGCCGCCGGGCGTGCTGCAATGGGGCTTCCTCGCCGCCGCACTCGCCACCGGCATGTCCTCCCTCGCCGCGGGCTACGCCGTCGCCATGGTCGGCAGCGCCGCCATCGGCGCCCTGGCGGAAAAACCGGAACTGCTCGGCCGCGTTCTGATCCTGGTGGGCCTGGCCGAAGGCATTGCGATCTACGGCCTGATTATTTCAATCCTGATCCTGAACCGGCTGGTCTAAAGACCGTTCCGGGTGTCGGGTTGGGGAGTGGGGAGTGGGGAGTGGGGAGTGGGAACTTATTTATGACCCCGATCTACATCGGCGACGAAATCAGCGCAGCGGGCTACCGCCTGGCGGGCCTGCGCGTGCGCACGCCGGAGCCGGCCGAAGTGTTGGCGGTGTTCCGCTGGGCGCGGGAGGAGACCGAGCTGATCCTGCTGGGCGTGGAGCAGGCGCGCCGGCTGCCGATAGCGGAGCTGCAACAGGCGCTGCGCGAACCGACGCCGCAGATCATGATCGTGCCCGACATCCGCCGCCGCACGCCGATGCGCGACCTGCCCAACCGCATCCGCACCACCCTGGGGGTCAAGGTATGAGCGAACCCGGAAGCGTACTCGACGCCCAGGTGCAGACCCTGCTGACACTGGTGGAACAGCACCGCGAGAGGCACTGCGCCCGAATCGCCGCCGAGGCGCAGCAACAGCGCGAGGCGATCCTGCACCAGGCCCACCACGACGCCCGCCAGCGCATGCGCGAGGCGATCCGCAGCGAGCGGCTGCGGACGCGGGAAAAGCTGGAGGCGACCGCGGCGCAGTTGCAGACCCGTGAACGGCAGCAGCAGCACAAGAGCGCGCTGCTGATGCTGCACCGCGGCTGGGAGCTGCTGGGCGACGCCGTGCTGCGGCGCTGGAAGGCAGCGCCGCAGCGCCGCGAGTGGATGTGCGCATTAATCAAACTGGCCCTGGAGCGGCTGCCGCCGCGGCCCTGGGTGATCGAACACCCGCCGGGCTGGGACCCGCAGGAGTGCGCCGAGCTGCGCGCAGCGATGGAGCAGCACTGCGGCGCCGCGCCGCAACTGCGCGCCGACGGCCAGCTCCACGCCGGGCTGCGCATCTGCGCCGACGGCGCCTGCCTCGACGGCACCCTGGAGGGCCTGCTGGCCGACCGCGAAGCCATCGAGGCGCAACTGCTGGCGCAGCTCAACGACCTGCTCCGCTCCGGGGAGCGCACCCCATGAGCGGCGCCGTGCTCACCTGGCTGGCCGGGCCGGTGCTGCGCGCGCGCAGCGACGGGCCGTTCCAGATCAACGAGGCGGTGGCGGTGGGGCCGCGGCGGCTGCTGGGCGAGGTGATCCGCCTGCAGGACGAGGAGATCGTGGTGCAGGTCTACGAGGACACCACCGGCCTGCGTCCCGGCGACGGCGTCAGCGGCAGCGGCCTGCCGCTGGCGGTGCCCCTCGGGCCGGCCCTGCTCGGCCACATCTTCGACGGCCTGCTGCGTCCCCTGGGCGACACGAAGTCGGCCTACATCCAGCCCGGCATCCACGACCGTCCGCCGACCACGTTTCCGTTCGCGCCGACCGTGGGAATCGGCCAGCGGCTGACGCCGGGCCAGGCCTTCGGCCGGGTCAAGCCGGCGCAGGGACGGGAACAACCGTGTCTGATCCCGCCCGATATCCAGGGCCGCGTGCTCGCCATCGCCGCCGCCGGCGACTACGCCGACGACGCGCCGCTGTGCCAACTGGAGGCGCCCGACGGACAGCACCACTCCATCGCCATGAGCCACCTGTGGCCGATACGCCGCGTACGCCCGGTAGCGCAGCAGTTGCCGGTAAGCGGCCCGATGCTCACCGGCCAGCGCATCCTCGACGCCCTGTTCCCCATCGCCCGCGGGGGCAAGGCGGCGCTGCCCGGCGGCTTCGGCACCGGCAAGACGGTATTGCAGGAGTCGCTGGCCAAGGGCTGCGACGCCGACGTCATCGTCTATGTGGGCTGCGGCGAGCGCGGCAACGAAATGGCCGGGGTGCTGCACGAATTCCCGCAGCTGGAGGACCCGCAGACCGGCCGGCCGCTGATGGAGCGCACCGTGATCATCGCCAACACCTCCAACATGCCGGTGGCGGCGCGCGAGGCGAGCATCTACACCGGCGTCACCGTGGCCGAATACTTCCGCGACCAGGGACTCCATGTGGCGCTGATGGCCGACTCCACCAGCCGCTGGGCCGAGGCGCTGCGCGAGGTGTCGGGCCGGCTGGGCGAACTGCCCGGGGAGGGCGGCTACCCCGCCTACCTGTCGAGCCGCCTAGCCGGCTTCTACGAGCGGGCCTCGCGGGTCAAGACACTCAACGGCGGTGAAGGCTCGCTCACCATCATCGGCGCGGTCAGCCCCCCTTCGGGCGACTTCTCCGAACCGGTCACCACCCACACCAAGCGCTACGTGCGCTGCCTCTGGGCACTCGACTACGCCCGCGCCCACGCCCGCGTCTACCCGGCGGTCAATCCGCTCGTCTCCTACTCCGAGGACGTGCCCGAACTGGAGAGCTGGTGGGAGAGCGCGGGCAATCCGCAGTGGGCCACCATCCGCCGCCGCTTCCTCACCCTGCTGGAGCAGCAGGCGCAACTGGAACGGATGGCGCGCATCGTCGGCAAGGACGCGCTGCCGCCGCCGCAGCAGCTCGCCCTGCTCTGCGCCGAACTGGTCAACGAGGGCTTCCTGCGCCAGTCGTCGCTGT
>CAYQWR010000130.1:0-8033 GCA_964421235.1 uncultured Thiohalomonas sp.
GAAATCGTTATCTCGACAGGCATCAACGAATGCTGCGTCCAGTGTTACCTTTCGTAACAGATACTGGTAATCTCTGGCGATGGCCTTTACCACCCAAAACGAACGGCTGCTGGACCGGGTAATCCTGCTGTTCCTGTTTGCGCTGTTTCTGCTGCTCTCGCCCCTGCTCGACTGGTGGGCGGCGGACGACAGCGTGTGGTTTGCCCCCTATCTGATCTGGCTGCTGCTGATCGGGGCGATGTACTGGCTGCAACGGCGACGGAAGGCGCACCATGACGTTTGAGCTGTGGCAGTTGTTCGCCGCCGGTGTCAGCTACCTGTTGCTGTTGTTCCTCATCGCCTATGCCGCCGAGCGCGGCTGGATCCCGCAGCGGGTGGCGCGCCATCCGCTCACCTACACCCTCTCGCTGGGCGTCTACGCCACCACCTGGAGCTTCTACGGCAGCGTCGGCTTCGCCCAGACCCAGGGCTACAACTTCCTCACCATCTATCTGGGCGTCACCCTCGCCTTCCTGCTGACGCCGGTACTGCTGCAGCCGATCCTGCGGCTGACGCGGGAGTACCAGCTCGCCTCGCTGGCCGACCTGTTCGCCTTCCGCTATCAGAGCCAGCTGGCGGGCGTGCTGGTGACCCTGTTCATGCTGGCCGGACTGTTGCCCTACCTGGCGTTGCAGGTGCGCGCCGTCACCGAGTCGTTGCAGGTGCTGACCCAGGAGAGCACACCGCGGTTGCTGCTGGCGCTGGGCTTCTGCGCCACCCTGATCGCCTTCGCCGTGCTGTTCGGCGCCCGCCACACCTCGGCGCGCGAGAAACACGAGGGGCTGGTGGTGGCCATCGCCTTCGAGTCGCTGTTCAAGCTGATGGTGCTGCTGGCGGTGGGGCTGTTTGCCGTGTTCAACATCTTCGGCGGGGTCGGCCACATGGAGAACTGGCTCGCCGCCCATCCCGAGGCGCTGCAACACCTCTATCAGCCGGTGCGCGAGGGGCCGTGGACCACCCTGCTGCTGCTGGCCTTCTCCGCCGCCTTCCTGCTGCCGCGCCAGTTCCACATGACCTTCACCGAAAACCTGGAGCCGCGCTCCCTGTCGGTCGCCGCCTGGGCCTTCCCGCTGTTCCTGCTGCTGCTCAACATCGCCATCCCGCCGATCCTGTGGGCCGGCATCAAGGTGGCGCCGCCGATGTCGGCCGACTACTACGTGCTCGGCATCACCCTGCACAGCGGCTCGCGCCTGCTGCCGGTGCTCACCTTCGTCGGCGGCGTCTCCGCCGCCAGCGCCATGATGATCGTCACCACCCTGGCGCTCGCCTCCATGTGCATGAACCACCTGGTGCTGCCCGCCAGCTTCCCGCCGCGCCTCTCCCCCGAAACCAATATCTATCGCTGGCTGTTGTGGGGCCGGCGGGTGGTCATCGCCGTCATCATCCTGGCCGGCTACGGCTTCTACCTGCTGCTGCAATACAACCAGGGGCTGGTGCAGCTGGGACTGATCTCCTTCGTCGCGGTGGCCCAGTTCCTGCCGGGGGTGGTGGGCCTGCTCTACTGGCGCCGCGCCACCCGCGCCGGCTTCATCGCCGGGCTGCTGGGCGGCGCCCTGGTGTGGGCGGTGACCCTGGTGCTGCCGCTGCTGGAGCGCTCCGGCATGCTGGCCGACGCCTTCCACGGGGTTGCCGCCCTCGGCCGTTACCACGGCGACCCGTGGAGCCACGCCACCTTCTGGACCCTGGCGGTCAACAGCCTGCTGTTCGCCTCCGTATCGCTCGCGAGCCGCCCGAGTGAGGCGGAGCTGGAGGCGGCCCACGCCTGCTGCCGCGAGAGTCTGGAGCCGCCGCGCGGGGTGCCGCTGGCGGTATCGCCGGGGCAGTTCGAGGAGCAACTGGCACTGGTGATCGGCGCCGAGATGGCGCAGCACGAGGTGAGCCAGGCCCTGGCGGACCTCGGGCTTACCGCGGACGAGCAGCGTCAGGATGAACTGCGCCGGCTGCGTCAGCGCATCGAACGCAACCTCTCCGGTCTGCTGGGACCGCTGCTGGCACGGATGATCGTCGACGAACGCTTGCAGATGGACTCCACCGCGCGCACTGCGGTGGCCGCCAGCGTGCGCTTCGTCGAA
The DNA here is from genome assembly GCA_964421235.1 of uncultured Thiohalomonas sp. GTDB lineage: Bacteria > Pseudomonadota > Gammaproteobacteria > Thiohalomonadales > Thiohalomonadaceae > Sulfurivermis. Next base: position 2,112 of record CAYQWR010000130.1, read on the forward strand.
CAGCGGCTGGAGGAGTCGCGCTCGCGGCTGCGCGGCCTGGCGGCGGAGCTGGACAACCTGCGCCGTTACCACCGCCAGGTGCTGCTCGACCTGCCCCTGGGGGTCTGCGCCGTCGGTCCCGACATGGAGGTGGTCAGTTGGAACCAGGCGCTGGCCTTCCTCTCCGGGCTGGAGGACTACCGCACCGTCGGCCGCCCGCTGCGCGAACTGCCGGAGCCGTGGTCCGGCCTGCTGGGCGGCTTCCTGCGCACCCAGGACCGCCACCTGCGCAAGGTGAAGGTCAACGGCGACGGCCGCACCCGCGTATTCAATCTGCACAAGGCGGCCATCGAGGACCTCGCCGGCCGCACCTCGCCCTCCGGCAGCGGCGGCGGCACCGTGATCCTCATCGAGGACCTCACCGACATGCACATGCTGGAGTCGGAGCTGGCCCACAGCGAGCGGCTCGCCTCCATCGGCCGCCTCGCCGCCGGCGTCGCCCACGAGATCGGCAATCCGGTCACCGGCATCGCCTGCCTGGCGCAGAACGTGCTGACCGAACTCGGCGACCCCGAGTTCGTCCGCGACAGTATCGAACAGATGCTGGAGCAGACCCGCCGCATCTCCAACATCGTCCACTCGCTGGTGAGCTTCAGCCACAGCGGCACCGCCGTGGACCAGCCGCTCAGCACCTTCAACGTGCGCCAGTGCGTCGACGACGCGATGCAACTGGTACGGCTGTCGCACGCCGGCAAACAGATCGAGTTCGCCAACCAGTGCCCGCCCGATGCGGCGATACGGGGCGAACGGCAGCGCATGATCCAGGTGTTCGTCAACCTGCTTTCCAACGCCTGCGACGCCTCGCGCCCCGGCAACCGCATCCAGGTGTCGGGGCGGCATGACGGCGACTTCATCGAAATGGTGGTACGCGACTACGGCGACGGCATTCCAGAGGAGTTGCAGGACCACGTATTCGAGCCCTTCTTTACCACCAAGCAACCCGGCGAAGGCACCGGCCTGGGCCTGCCCATGGTCTACAACATCGTCGCCGAACATGCCGGTACGGTGGCGCTGCGCAGCCGCGAGGGCGAAGGCACCTCGGTCATCCTGCGCATCCCGGCGCAGCATCAAGCCACCGCTGTCGAGCCCGGCACCGCCAAGGGCAACTTCGCATGAAACAGATACTCATCGTCGAGGACGAAGCCGTCATCCGCAGCTCGCTGCGCCGCCTGCTGGAACGTCATGGCTACGATGTGGCCGAGGCCGGCTCGGTGGACCAGGCGGAGCGGCAGCATGCCCTGCCCCACTTCGACCTGATCATCACCGACCTGCGCCTGCCGGGCGAACCGGGCACCGCCATCATCGCCAAGGCGGCGCAGGTGCCGGTACTGGTGATGACCAGTTACGCCAGCGTGCGCTCGGCGGTGGAGTCGATGCAGCAGGGCGCCGTGGACTACATCGCCAAGCCGTTCGACCACGACGAGATGCTGCTCACCGTCGAGCGCATCCTCAAACAGAGCACCATGGAACGGCAAAATGCGGCGCTCAAGCAGGAGCTGTCGCGCAGCTACCCGGCCGGCGGCATGATCGGCCGCTGTCCGGCCATGCAGGAGGTGTTCGAGCGCGTGCACAAGGTGGCGCCTACCGATACCACCGTGCTGATCATGGGCGAGTCCGGCACCGGCAAGGAACTGGTGGCGCGGGCGGTACACGAGCAGAGCCGGCGCTGCGACGCGCCCATCATCGCCGTCAACTGCGCCGCCATCCCATCCACCCTGATCGAATCGGAGCTGTTCGGCCACGAAAAAGGGGCCTTCACCGGCGCTATCGGCACCCACCGCGGTCTGGTGGAGGCGGCCGATCACGGCACCCTGTTCCTTGATGAGATCGGCGAACTGCCGATGGAGGCGCAGGCACGGCTGCTGCGCGTGATCCAGGAGGGCGAGATCCGCCGCGTCGGCTCGACCCAGTCGCGCAAGGTGGACGTGCGACTGGTGGCGGCCACCCACCGCGACCTGCAACAACGGGTCAACGACGGCCTGTTCCGCAGCGACCTCTATTACCGCCTGCACGTGATGGAGATCCGCCTGCCGCCGCTGCGCGAACGCGGCGACGACCTGCTGGAGCTGGCCGAACAGCTGCTGGAGAAGAGCCGCCAGCGCCTCAACCGGCCACCGATGCGGTTCAGCGCCGAGACCCTGGCACGGCTGCGCAGCCACCGCTGGCCGGGCAACGTGCGCGAGCTGGAAAACGTGGTGGAGCGGGCGGTAATCCTGGCCGACGGCGATCGGATCACCCCCCACCTGTTGGCTATCGACAGCGCCCCCCCTTCCGGGCAGGATACGCAGACGTCGGCCGATGCCAGCCTTTCCCTCGACGACTACATCCGCCGCTTCGTGCGCGACAAAGAAGGGCAGATGACGGAGACCGAACTGGCACGCTGCCTCGGCATCAGCCGCAAGACCTTGTGGGAAAAGCGTCAACGGCTGGGTGTACCGAGAAACAAGTAGGAGCGGCTCTGCCGCGATAGAATCTGGACTCGGAGATATTGTCAGTGGAACCCAATGATCCCTTCCTGCAGGCCTTTCGCGGATACTTCACCAGCGCGTTGCGTTGGGACGACCTGGATCGACTGTGGCAGACCCTGGAAACCCAGGCCGATGACCAGTGGTTCATCTACGCCGTGGGCGAGGCGCCGCCCACGACACCGGTAACGGCGAGCCACTTCCTCAATTTTACCCATGAGCTCGACGCGCTGCTGCGCCGCGATCACGATGAGGACTACTGCGGCATCGTCTACGTGGACGACCCGGAGCGTCCCGCCATGATCAAGATCTACGACCCGCACAATCTCGGCAGTGTGTGCGGTACCGGTTCGCTGCCGCCGCCGCTGCCCGGCTGGGTGCTGTCACGCCTGCCGCCGGCCGACCTGCAGGCCACCCAGCCCACCGCCAGCCGCCGCCGCTGGTGGCAAAAGCTGCTTGCCGGGTAATCCGGACCTGCCGCCGCCGTTCGAAATCGTTACAATGTGTGATTTACGGTAAGCATGCCGATACCCTGGGGGAGCGATACAAACGTTGGCGGCTGATGGTGGATCAATCCAATAACAATAAGACGGAACTATCCGAGATCGAGGAGCAGGAAAAATATCTGCTCTATTCGCGAGCGGCGATCATCAACGTCCTCCTCGACTTGAGCAAACGGCCGGACATCATCACCGCCTATTTCAACGGCGGTCGCGAATATCTGCTGACCGCCGTGCTGACCGTATTGCCGGAGCGCGACCTGGTGGTGCTCGATTACGGGACGGACGAGAAACGGAACCTGCGCATGCTGGCGGCGGATCGTATCGTCTGCGTCACCAAACACGACAACATCAGCATCAAATTCTCCTGCGAAGAGCTGCAACGGGCAAAATTTCAGGAACGACAGGCATTTGCCGCCCGCCTGCCGGAAACCCTGTTCCGGCTTCAACGACGCGAGTTCTTTCGTGTCAGCACCCCGATATTCAACCCGTTGAAATGCCTGGTCCCGGACGAGGAACAAGCGGCGATGGAATGGAATATCGTCGACATCAGCGTCGGCGGCATAGGTCTGGCCGACCCCTATTGCCGATTCGCGCCGGCGGAGGGAACGCTCTTGCGCGACTGTCAGATAGACCTGGCGGAGTTCGGCATACTGATCTGCGACATGGTAGTGCGCAACAGCTTCCTTCAGTCACAGAACGACGGCAGCAAGCTGCGGCGCCTCGGCTGCGCCTTCGTCAATCTGCCGCTCGACAAAAATGCCACCCTGCAACGCTACATCCACCGCATACAGATCGAACAAAAGGCGATAAAACGGGAGTAAGCCGCCCTTTGTCCGTGGTTGGACTGCCCCACCGGCCGTGCTACCTGTTATCATCCCAGCCTTCGTCCCTCTGTCACGTTCCAACATGGCTGAAGACCAAGTCCCAACAAGTCCCGTCAACGCCGACGATGCCGCCGACCTTGAGCAATTCCGTCTTGAATCCCCGGCGGAGGTGTTGCACGTCCTGCGCGACCTGATCCGCGACCATCAGCTGGTCACCGCCTACTTCAACGACGGCCGCGAATTCATCCTCACCACGATATTGCACGTGAACCCCGAGGCGAATCACCTGGTGCTGGACTATGGCGCGGACGAGCAGATGAACCGTCGCCTGCTGGAGCGCCAACGCGCCGTGTTCGTGACGCGCCACAATCAGGTGCACGTCCAGTTCAGCGCGGAACAGATCGTACGTGCCACTTACCAGAGCCTGCCGGCCCTGGTGGTTCCGATCCCCGAATCGCTGTTTCGCGTCCAGCGCCGCGAATACTTCCGCCTCAATGCCCCCATGGGGCATCACCTCAACCTCAGCTTTGCCGCCCCCGACGGCCGCGAGATCAACGCCCGCATCGTCGACATCAGTGTGGGCGGCATCGGCATCATCGAGCCCGGCGAGGACGAGGATTGCGACTGGGAGGCCGGCACGCTCATTGCCAATTGCCGCATCGAGCTGCCCGAAGAGGGCACCATCGGAGCCGATATCGAGATCCGCAACCGCTACCAGACCGGCGAACAGGCGGGTATCCCCATCTATCGCATCGGCTGCCGCCTGCTGCGCCTCGATTCGCGCCAAAGCGCGGCCATCCAACGTTATATCCACCGCGTCGAACTGGAGCGACGACGACTGTTCGACGATGACTAGCCCGCCGGCGCGGGAGTGTTACCCTGGACCCACCACTGTTACTTTCCGTAACAACTACTGTTACCCTGCGTAACAGTCATCCCCCAATCAGTGACGCTAAACTCACTAACCCCTTGATCCGGCAGCCTCTGACTGATGGCACGGCAATTGCCATAAGAAAAGGCAGTTTATTGTGCATCGACACTAAGGACTGCCTTGAACCATATCTCGACCAATCCGCCGCCGCTTGCACCGATCCTTGAGTTTCTCAGGCGGCACGCCCCCTTTGATCAGATGGCGCCGGCCCACCTGGAATACCTGGCGAAACGGCTCAAACTCGGCTTCTACGCCCGCGGCCAGGCCGTTACCCGTCCCGAGGATGGTCCCGCCAACCGCTTCTTCATCATCAAGCAGGGGCGCGTGCGCGGCGAGATAGGCAGCGACGAGCCCGATGATGAAGGCGCCTGGGAACTGGTGACCGGCGAAAGCTTCCCCATTGGTGCCCTGCTGTCGCGCCGTCCGGTGCGTACCATCAACCGCGCCGTCGAGGACACCTTCTGCTTCGAACTGGAGCGGGAAGAGTTCGACACGCTGCTCGGCCAAAGTCCCCTGTTCCACGACTTCTGCACGCGGCGTCTGGCCAACCTGCTCGACCACGCCCTGCGCAGCGCCCAGGCGACCTCCGCCACCCGGGTCTCGGAGGACGGTTCGCTCGGCACCCCGCTCGGCAGTCTGATCCAGCGCCCGCCCATCGCCTGCCAGCCGGACAACCCGGTCGGCGACGGCCTGGTGTTGATGGACCGTGAACACATCGGCAGCATCATCGTCGTCGACGGCCAGCAGGCTCCCATCGGGGTGTTTACCCTGCACGACGTCCTGTCGCGTGTCGCCTTGCCCCAGCGCGATCCCGACACCCCGATCGCGGAGGTGATGACGCCGGCACCGCTGACACTGGGGCCCGACGCCCGCGCCTACGAGGCGGCGCTGCTGATGGCACAACACGGCTTCGGACACGTCTGCATCGTCGAGCGGGGACGGCTGATCGGCGTCGTCTCGGAACGCGATCTGTTCTCGTTGCAGCGCGTCGGACTGGTCAGCCTGAGCCGCGCCATTGCGCGCGCCGACACGCTGGAGACGCTACGCAACGTCAGCGCCAACATTCACCGACTGGTGGAACAGATGCTGGCCCAGGGGGCATCGGTGGGCCAGATCACCGAGATCATCACCACCCTCAACGACAGCGTGACGCGGCGCGC
>CAYQWR010000131.1:0-7962 GCA_964421235.1 uncultured Thiohalomonas sp.
AAGCGTGGGGTGGATGTCTGGGTATGCGATGTCGATATTGATCGACGCCGTGGCGGGAACGGAGGCTATTGCGGGATGGCGTAGCAGGTGGATAATGACCAGACTGTGGCCGGGAGCGGCCAACCTGACATTCAATCTGGTTATATGGAGAGATTGGCAATGACTATGGCCGGAACCGTCTTTTCTCGGCGATTGACCCGCTACCTGTTGGCGATCGCATTTGCCGCCGTTGCCGGATGCGGTGCTCAGATATCACCCGACACGCTGGTCGGCGTCTACGACATCCATAGCAACGGCAAAGCCGTGCAATTCCTGCGCATCGTTCAGAAGGACGGCAGATATCTGCTCTCCGAAAAATCCGGCGGCAAATGGGGGACACCGATCAATGTTATCCCCTTGAGCCAGTCCACCCTGCACGCCTACGTCAAACATCCGATTACGGTCAAATTCACGGGACTGGGCAACAACAAAATTGCCGTCTATAAAATGCCCGCCGGCTGGCATTATGGATTTTTCACGACAAAGACGGGCTATTGGGCCGAAACCTCCTCGGGTCCTGTCGAGCTGTACAAGATGTAGCCAGACATCTACAAGCCCGTAGGATGCGGTAAGGAACGAACCGCATCGATCACGATACCGATTTGCAAATGAGTTGGCATGCTCGACAGATGCGATTCGCTATGCTCATCACATCCTACCTATCAACTAAGGGGGTCAGCCCGTAGGATGCGGTAAGGAACGAACCGCATCGGTCGCGATACCAATTTGCAAATGGGTTGGCATGCACGACAGATGCGGTTCGCTATGCTCACCACATCCTACCTATCAACTAAATGGGGCAGGGAAATTTCCTGATGATTTCTGGAAATGGCCATACGATGACTTATGCGATCCATTTGATATTGGCGATGGGAATCGGCCTGTTTATATTCGGAGTCGTCCGCGCCTATCCCTATCACAAGGCCAAATACTGGCGGTCGTTGCCCGCGCAAATCATTTCCTTCTCGGAAACATGGACCGATGTTGTTATCCGCTATGGAAAGGTCCGCTACTACGCCCCGAAGGTCGAATACGTCTATGACGTCGACGGCGTCACCTACCATTCCTCCAGAGCCGGTTTCAAAGAGCAGGACATCCGACTTCCTGCAATCGACAAATGGGGAGCGCCGGTGGACAGGGACACGTTTCCGTGGGCCACCTGGACGGAAGGCGCGGCAATCACTGTCTACGTCGATCCTGCCCATCCCGACCAAGCCGTGATTTTCCGGGAGCCCGGTCAGGCCATGAAATCCCAATATCTCGCCGTGATGTTCGGCGGCATTCTGCTGTTTGCGGCATGGATGCTGTTGTCGCTCGTATGAGCGAACAACCGCGTGCCACATGCGGGCTCCCGTACGCGCCGTAGTCAGTCGTCTTTCTCTCCCCCCTGCCCCGCCGACGCCATCGCCGCGCGCAGCAGGGCCAGTGCCCGCAGGTAGTCGAAGGCGTCGATGTGACGTTCCAGTTCGTCGGCGGCGGCACCGAACGCGGCGTGCAGCAGCGGTGCGGCTTCGCGCACGGCGTTGTTGACCGCCATGTCGTCGGCGCTCAACAGATTCTCTATCGTTGCAGCGACACGCGCCACTTCGTCCCAGTTCACCTCGGTCGGCGCGGCAGCGGCCGATTCGGCGGGCAGGGCGCGCACGGCGGCGGCGAAGGCAGCCTGCTCCGTCTCCAGCGCCGCGATCAGCTGTTCGGTGTCGCCCACCGGTTCGCGTTCGCGCAGCGCCGCCTCCAGCGCCTTGGCGCGATCCAGCACGCCGACCACGCCTAGGGTTGCGGCCACCCCTTTCAGGGAGTGGGTCAACCGCGCCGCCTCGCTCTGATCGCCGGCCGCCAACCGTTCGCGCACCAGAGCCATGTCGCCGTCGTGGCTCTCCACGTATTTGCGCAGCAGCCGCAGGTAGTTGTCGAGACGACCGCGCACGCTCTTCAGGCCGCGTGCGGCGTCGAGGCCGGGGATGGCGGCTATCCGCTCCGCCAGTTCGCCGTCCTGCACCAATGCAGGCGGCGGGGGCGGCTCTGGTTGTGGTGCCGCGGCGGCGGCAGGTGGCAGCCATTTCAGCATCGCCGCGAACAGGGCATCAGGGTCCACCGGCTTGCCTACGTGATCGTTCATTCCTGCCGCCAGGCACTCCTCGCGATCCTCAATGAAGGCGCTGGCGGTCATCGCCAGGATCGGCGTTGTAGCATGTACGGGCAACCGCCGGATGGCGCGTGTGGCGTCGAGGCCGTTCATGCCGGGCATCTGCACGTCCATCAGGATCAGGTCGTATGCGGTGCGTTGCGCCATCGCCACCGCTTCGTTGCCGTCCCGCGCCAGGTCGGCCGTCAGACCGGCTTCGCGCAGCAGGTCCAGCGCCACCTCCTGATTGATCGGATTGTCCTCGGCCAGCAGCACGCGGACACCGCGATAGCGCCGCATCAGCGTGACTTCGGCCGGCACGGCCTCGGGCGGCGACGCCGCCGCATTCGCCGCCGTGGCGTGCTGCTCGCAATGGGCAAAGCGGGCGGTGAACCAGAAGGTGCTGCCGACACCCGGCTCGCTTTCGAATCCGGCCTCACCGCCCATCAGCTGCGCCAGCCGACGGGTAATGGCCAGGCCCAGGCCGGTGCCGCCGTAGCGGCGCGTGGTGGAGCTGTCGGCCTGTTCGAACGAGTGGAACAACCGTTGCTGCTGCTCGGGCGCGATGCCGATGCCGGTGTCCTGCACCGCGAAGCGGATCAGCAGCGACGTCTCGTCGCTGTCGGCGACGCGAACATGCAGCGTTACCGATCCGTGCTCGGTGAATTTGATGGCGTTGCTCAGATAGTTGAGCAGCGCCTGACGCAGCCGGGTCGGATCGCCGCGCAGGATGCAGTGCGCCAGGCTCTCGTTGTCGACGCTGAAGGCCAACCCCTTGGCGCCCGCCGCCTCGACCATCAATGCGTGCACCTTGCCCAACACATCGTCGAGGTCGAAATCGACCTGCTCGAAGCGAAACTTGCCCGCTTCGATCTTGGAGATGTCGAGGATGTCGTTGATGATCGACAGCAGGTGATCGGCCGAGTCGGTGATCTTGCGCAGTTTGTCGACCTGGCCGGGGTCGCGGCTGTCGCGCAACATTAAATGAGTCAGGCCGACGATGGCATTCATCGGCGTGCGAATTTCGTGGCTCATATTGGCAAGGAAGGCGCTCTTGGCGCGATTGGCCCCTTCCGCCGCCTCCTTGGCGGCGGCGAGCGCCACTTCGGCGCGCCGACGCGTTACGATGCGCCACAGGTCGAGCCCAATCGACTGCAGCTCCTGCACATCCGAGTCGTCGTAGTCGCTCGCCTTGTTGCCGACGCCCATCACCATCCGTACCTTGCCGTCGTCTATTACCGGCACGCCCATATGGCGGATCAGATGCGCATGATGTTCGGGATAGCCCTTGCGCCCGGTCATGCCCTGATAGTCGTTGTGGAGCACCGGCTCACGTGTGCGCACGCTGTCGGCCCAGATCCCAGCCTGCGACACCGGATAGTGGGTATCGTAGGCAGCGTCGCACTGCTTGAGGGTATCCGCGGTCCAGGTGGAGAGTTCCAGGGTATTTTCGTCTTCATGAACAAAATGGAGATAACCGATCTCGCTGTCGGTCAGCCGCACCGCCTGCTCCAGCCCGTGGCGCAACAGCGTCTGCTCATCCATTGCGCTGGCCTCCTGGCTCAGGGAGAACATCGTCTTCATGCGCCGGTCGCTCTTGCCCAGGCGGTAGTTGGCGAGCGCCAGCTCGCGGGTGCGCGCCTCCACCCGCTCTTCCAGATGATGGCGATGCTGATCGAGCTCACGGCCGATGCGTTTGCGTTCGGTGATGTCCTCCTTGATCGCCAGGTAGTGGGTGATGCTGCCGTCGTCCTGACGGATCGGCGCGACCTGCGCGAACTCCACGTAGACCTCGCCGTTCTTGCGGCGATTGATGAATTCGCCGCGCCACTCGTGGCCGCTGCCAAGCGCGTTCCACATGGCGACATAGGTTTCGCGCGGCGTTTCGCCCGACTGCAGGATACGCGGGTTATTGCCAATCACCTCCGCGCGCGCATAGCCGGAAATCGCCTCGAAGGCGGCATTGACGTATTCGATGGTACCGGCAAGATTGGTAATCACTATGCTGTTGGGGCTCTGTTCCACCGCCAGCGACAGCTTGTGCAGCTCCTGTCGCGTCTCCACCCTCTCGGTGACCATCTCCGACATAATCACGATGCCGCCGATGGCGCCGCTGCCGTCATACCAGGGATGGATCTCCCTATGGATCCAGTCGGTGTGACCGTCGGCGCGGGGAAACGGGGTCTCGGCGCGCTTGATGACGGCACCGTCCAGGCAACGCCGGTATTCCTCTTTCCACTGCTCGGGGAGATCGGGAAAGACTTCGTAGTGACTCCTGCCGATAATCTGCCGCTCGTCCAGGTTATAGTCCGAGAGCCAGCGCCGGCTTACATGCAGGTAGCGCATCTCGCTGTCCAACATCGCCATCGCCACCGGAGCATTCTCGATGAAGCGGCGCAACATCTCCTCGGTACTGCGCAATTCGGCCTCGGCCTGCTTGCGTTCGGTGATGTCGCGGCAGGCGCCGAACAGATTGCCGTCGGGCAGCTTGACCGCATTCAGCTCTACCGGAACCACGCTACCGTCCTTGCACCGGAGCGATAGTTCGGTGCGCAGTTGCCCTGTCGTCTTGAGTTGCTCAAACAGCGCCAGCGAGTGCTCCAGTTCGGCAGCGAGGGTAATATCCGCTATTCCCTTGCTGCGCAATTCTTGAGTGGTGTAGCCCAGCAATATCGTGCCCTGCTGGTTGGCGTAATCAAAGCTCCCTTCCGGGGTGACGACGAAGACGGCATCGGCGGCATTATCGAGAACCGCGTGCAGTTTGGCCTCGCTCTCCCGCAACGCTTTGACGACCTGATGGCGCTCGGTGATATCCTGCATTGCGCCGTGCACCTTGACGACTCGCCCGTCTTCACTCACCGGAAAGCCAATGGTGCGCACCCATTTGTGGTTGCCTTTGGCGGTGACCATATCCAGTTCCAGATCGTAAGGCGTCCCCGTTGTCATCGCCTCACGCACGGCAGTCTCGATCAGCTGCCGCGACTCGCCATGGAAGAAACTGAGTCCGAGCTCGGCATTGGCCTCCTGCTCCGGATCGACGTCGTGAATGCGCGCCGTCTCTTCCGTCCAGGCGCCTTCGCCGGTGAGCGCGTCGAAGACCCAACCGCCTACATGCGCCATCGCACTCATCTCATTCAGCAGTTGGTCCTTCTCGCGCAGCGCCTGCTCCGCCGCCCGCCGTTCGGTGATGTCGCGGCCGATACCGAGCACGCCGATCAGCCGGCCATCACTGTCGTACATCGGCGTCTTGATGGTCTCCAGAAGCCGGCGGCGTTCTTCGCCGGCAAAGACGACCCACTCCTCGTTGACGCTCGGACCACCGGCCGCCACCGCGGCGCGATCCTTTTGGCGGAAAAATTCGGCCGTCTCCTGCGGCAGGAAATCGTAGTCGGTTTTGCCGACAATCTCGGCCTCCACCGCACCGAACATGCGCTCGAAGGTAGAATTGCAGGCGAGAAAGACACCCTCCGGGTCTTTCAGCCATACCAGGTCGGGGATCGTCTGGATCAGCGTGCGCAGACGGGAACGTTCGTTCTCGATGACCCGCAACGATTGCTTGCGCGTCGTGATGTCGAGGATGACGCCGAGCACCGCCGGCCGTCCCCGATGCTGCAGGGCGCGTCCGTGCACCTCGACGCATACTGTTTTTCCGTCGCGCCGCAGGCCGGTGAATTCGTAGTGGGCGTCCGCGATTTGTCCGGCAATCCTGCGTTCGACACTTGCCGCCACCGTCGCCCGGTCCTCGGGCGCGACCAACTCGGTAAAGGGGATACGATCGATAATCTCCTCGGGTCCGTCGTAGCCGAAGATCGCGGCGAATACCGGATTGACATAGCGAAACACACCGTCCTGGATGATATAGATGCCGACCAGCGACTGCTCCACCAGGGCGCGATAGCGCGACTCGCTGGCGACCAACCGCTCCTCGGCCCGCTTGCGCTCGGTGATGTCGACGTTGACGCCGATCAGGCGCACCGGATTATCGTCGGCGTCGCAGATCATTTCGCCGCGCGACACCAGCCAACGCGTCTCCCCCGACGGCAGACTGATACGGAATTCGAGATTGAACGGTCCCTGCGCCGCATACCACTGTTCGACCGCCCGTGTGACCTGCGCCACGTCGTCCGGGTGGACCAGCTCCAGCCAGTGTTGCTGATCGCCGCGGAAGGTGCCGGGCTCCAGGCCGTACAGCGCCTCGGTCTCGGCGCTCCAGTGAGTGATGCCGCTCGCCGCGTCCCACTCCCATACGCCCACTCCGCCTGCCGACTGGGCGAAACTCAGCCACTGCTCGTGCTGCTGCAGCCGAGTCACCAGCACATCGATGCGCCGCGCCATCTCGTTGAAACTGTCGGCCATCCGGCCCAGCTCGTCGCTGCCGAACGGCGGCACGCGCGCCTCCAGATCGCCGCCGCTGATCGCCGCGGCACCGTTGCGCAACAGGCGCAGACCGCCGACGATGCGGCGGCTGATGAGCAGGGTACCGGCGAAGGCCATGACCATCGCCGCGCCATAGATGCCGAACAGCAGCAACAGGGTCCGGCTCCACGCCTTGTGCATCGCGCGCACATGTTCGTTACCCAGCGCCAGGGCCTTGTCGATCAACGACTGGGCGGTGAGCAGCAGTTGCTCGCGCCGCGCCTGCATGCCGACGGCGGAACTCGCCCCACCGCCCGGCGGAGACCGCTGCGCTGCGATGGCGTTGATCTGCCGCAGCAGCGACTGCACTTCGTCGCTGACCGAGCGGCCCAAGGGCGAACGCTCCGTCACCCCCAGTTCGCTTAGCGTCTGGCGGAGCTGCTGCGCCGTCGCCGCCATCCGTTGCTGCGACGACAGGCGTTCCGGATGGTCGATGAACGCCTGGTCGACCGCGATCAGCCGGTCGGTGATCTTGACCAACCGATCCAGCCCGAGGTGACGCGCAAAGATCGCCTCGTTACGCGCGTTGGCCCAATAATAGACCGGCAGCGTAAGCAACCCCGCCAACAGCGGCAGCAACGCAAGGAGCAGCAATCGCAGGCGAATCGTCATTGGGCATCAGCCTTGGCGCATATTCGACGCCAGCGACTCGCGATCGGAATAGCGCTGGGCGATCGCCTTGAATTCATCGATCGCCGCGATGAAGGCGTCCACCACATCCGGATCGAAATGGCGGCCGCGTTCGGCGACGATGATGTCGCGTGACTCGGCAAACGGTACCGGCGCTTTGTAGACACGACGATTGATCAGCGCGTCGAATACATCGGCCAGCGCCATCAGGCGGGCCGAGATCGGAATAGCATCGCCGGCGAGACCGTCCGGGTAGCCGCTGCCGTCCCAACGCTCATGGTGCCAATGGGCAATCTCCTTCGCCAACGACAGAAACTCCACCGAGTGGGCGATATCATGCTCCGCCCGTTCAATTGCATCCGAACCGAGCTTGGCGTGAGTTTTCATCACCTCCCATTCGTCCGGTTCAAGCTTGCCCGGCTTGAGCAGTATGTTGTCGGGAATGCCGACCTTGCCGATATCGTGCAACGGCGCCGACTTAGCCAGCAAGACGACCGTATGATCGGTCAGGAAGCGGGAGAAACGGTGGTGCCGCTGCAACTGCTGTCCCAGGACACGCACGTACTCCTGGGTGCGCCGAATGTGGTTGCCGGTTTCGGGGTCGCGCGTTTCCGCCAGACGGGCCAAGGCATTGATACTGACATCCTGTATCACCTGATTTTCGCTCATGCGGCGCGCGACCTCGGCCTCGAGAAATTGGTTCTGATCACTGAGCCAGTCGCGCGCCCGCTTCAGCTCCAGTTGCGTGCGGA
>CAYQWR010000132.1:0-7958 GCA_964421235.1 uncultured Thiohalomonas sp.
GCCGAGGATGGTGGCCCCGGAGCGCGAGGTGCCGGGGATCAGCGCCAGCGCCTGCGCACAGCCCACCTTGAGCGCGTCGCGCCAGTCCATGTCGTCCACCCGCTGCACCGTAATGCGGTGCTGACGCCGCTCCGCCCACAGAATCAGCAGGCCGCCGACGATGAAGGCCAGCGCCACCGGCACCGGTTTGAACAGGTAGTGCTTGATCTCGTGGATGAACAGCACACCGAGCACCGCCGCCGGGATGAAGGCGACGATCAGATTGAAGGTAAACCGCTGCGCATCGGTACGGTGCGGCAGATTGCGCACCACATCGCTTATCTTGGCCCGGTATTCCCAGCACACCGCCAGGATGGCGCCGAGCTGGATCACGATCTCGAATACCTGCGCCGTGGGGCCGTCGAAATGCATCAGATCCCCCGCCAGGATCAGATGGCCGGTACTGGAGATCGGCAGGAATTCGGTGACGCCCTCGACGACGCCGAGAACAAGCGCTTTGAGCAAAAGAACGATATCCATGGCGCGGCCCCTGAAAAAGATGCCGCACTATACCAAAAAGTGCACAGCCTGGTCCGCCGTGCCGGCCGGACCGATGCGACGCCCCATCCAAGCTTGCGTCCCGCCGGGTGGCCCCAATATCAGCCGGATACGTCCGCTAAGGAGGAGAACAGCAATGACCCTGAAAAAGGCAGAGGAACTGATCGCCGTACAGTGCCACCTGGCCGGCGGCTACAACCGCAACGGCGTCCGCCTGATACTCGGCGAGGTCCATCGCGACCATGGCCAGGCCGCGGTCGACCGGCTGATCCGCGACTTCGACCTGCAATCGATCTTCGGTATTACGCCGGGCAGCGATTTCTCGCAATTCGGCTGTTGATGGAGAATCTCACCGCCGGGACGTTGAGAACGCAGATTCTCTTGCGGGCGGTCACTTTCCGAAGAACATCACCGGCAGATGCCATTCACCCCAGATGGCCGTCGTAGCGCCGCACTGTCGTCGCCTACCAGCGCAACACCCGCCGCCCCAGCCAGACCCCCAGCGCGCCCACCGCCAGCATCGGCAGGTAGTGCCAGATCACCACGTGGGTGATCGAGTCGTTGACCTCGTGCAGCCGCAGCCAGAGGGCGGCGACGCTGAAGGCGGCCAGCACGACGTTGACCCCCGCCAGGCGGGGGTGGGTGCTGGCGTAGCCGCGCATCAGATAGAACAGCCAGCCGGCGGGCAACACCGAGCAGAGGGCGATGCTGAGGGTGCACTGGTAGCTGTGCACCGGCAGCGGCGGCGGCGGCAGGTGGTGGCGCCAGGAGAGGAACAGCACCGCCACCAACAGGACGAAGGCGACCGCCGGCGCATAGGCGGCGCGACGCCTCTGGTGCAGATCGGGAAAGGCGAGCAGCGCGGCGCTGAAGGCGGTGGAGAGAAAGATCAGCAGCAGCGAGAGCAGCTCGGCGTCGAACCACGGCTGGTGGAACTGATGCATCAGGTCCGGCCGCGGGCCGGCGATCAACAGCGCCACCGCGAGGTAGGCGACCGCCCCGGCGATCCACTTCAACGCCAGCCGCAAGGGCGACGGCACCGGGGTCACCGGCGTCGCCTCTTCGACCAGATTCTCCACCAGCCGATCGATATCGCTCATCAGCGTTCCAACCTCTCTCGCAATACCTTGTAGGCGCGGTGCGCCGCCACCTTCACCGCGGACTCGTTCATGCCCAGCCGCCCGGCCGCCTCGCGCGCCGTGCAACCCTCGTGGTGCATCAGGCGGAGGATCTCCGCCTGCCGCGCCGGCAGCCGATCGATCTCCCCGCTGATGGATTCGTAGTCGAGCGGCGATTCGGTTACATCGTCCGCCAGGAATCTCTCCACCTCGGAGAGCGCCACCGCCCGCCGCAGGTGATCGGCGTAGTGCGCGCGCAGGTGATCCTGGAGGCGGAAGCGGGCGATGGCGTAGAGCCAGGGCGTGAACGGACGCCCGCCGTCGTAGGTGTGGCGCGCCTTGTGTACCGAGATGAGGATCTCCTGCAACAGGTCGTCCACCTCGCTCTCCTGCCGCAGGCGGCGCGTCAGGAACGGGCGCAGCAACGCAGCAGCGTCGCGCAGCAACTGCGCGTAGGCCGCCTTGTCGCCGGTCAGTGAGCGGCGCATCAGCGCCCCGAGCCGTTCCCCTTCGTTCATCGCGTGAGTTCCGTCTGTAACCTTTTTCGCCGGCGCCGCGAATCAACCAGTGAACGCGGCCGCAAACGGCTTCCGGCAACCACCCGGCGCCCCGGCCGCCAACCCGCAATCCGGCGCGGTGCCGGGTAATGATGACACCTTTTGGAAAAGGAGAGAAAGATGAACAGGACAATTTCCGTAATTCTTGCCACCGTAATCATGAGCGCTGGCGGTGTCGCGGCAGCGGACTCCATGAGCATGCAGACGCAACCGCAGGGCGCCATGACGCAGGGCGCGATGGACAGCGGCAGCTCGATGGACAGCGGAACCATGCACGCCAAGACTACGCACAGCGGGACCGCGCACGGCGCTTCGATGCACGACAAGGGCATGAAGCACAAAGCGACGCACGGCACGATGACCAAGGAAAAGTCGGGCAACGAGATGATGATGAAACAGGACAAGACCAACGAGCGGATGTAGCGGCACCCGGCCGCCGGCGGTCCCGCTGCGGGGACCGCCGTCTCCTCCTCACCATTAACGGGAGACGAACATGAACAGACGCACCTTCTTGCAGTGGACCGCCGCCGGCGCGTTGCTGCTGCGCGGGCTGCCGGCATGGGCCGCGGAGCGCATCGAAAAGCTCCGGCTGAGCGATGCCCAGTGGCGCAAACGGCTGACGCCGCAGCAGTACGAGGTGCTGCGCCGCCAGGGCACCGAACGCCCATTCAGCAGTCCGCTGGATCACGAAACCCGCAAGGGCATGTACCACTGCGCCGGTTGCGACCTGCCGCTGTTTCCCTCCCGCTTCAAATACGACAGCGGCACCGGCTGGCCCAGCTTCTTCGACGTGTTGCCGGGCCACGTGGAGACGCGCCCCGACCACCGACTGCTCATGCTGCGCACCGAGTACCACTGCGCCCGCTGCGGCGGTCATCAGGGGCACCGCTTCGACGACGGCCCGCCGCCCACCGGCCTGCGCTACTGCAACGACGGCGTGGCGCTGACCTTCGTCCCCGACGAGGAAAATTGAGGGAGATTCCGCCATGCACTTCATCGACATCGGTTTGGCATTCCTGGAGGGCCTCGCCCTGATCGTCTCGCCCTGCATCCTGCCGGTGCTGCCGCTGGTGCTGGCGGCCTCGGTGGACGGCGGCCGCCGCCGTCCCTACGGCATCATCCTCGGCTTCGTGCTCGCCTTCGCCGCCATCGCCCTGCTGGCGCGCCAGCTGGTTGCCCTGCTCGGCATCGACCTCGACACGGTGAAGACCGGTTCGCTGGTGCTGCTCGGCCTGTTCGGCCTGGTGCTGATGTCGGCGCGGCTCTCCGCCGGCTTCAGCGCCCTGACCCGGGGCACCGCGGACCTGGGCAACCGCATCGCCGGACGGGGCGGCGAGGGATTCGGCAGCGGCCTGCTGATCGGCGCACTGATCGGGCTGGTGTGGACCCCCTGCGCCGGGCCGATCCTCGCCGCGGTGCTGGTGCAGGTGGTACGCCAGCAAAACAATCTCGGCGGGGTCTTCGTGATCTTCTCCTTCGCCCTGGGCGCCGGCGTGCCGATGCTGCTCATCGCCCTGGCGGGACGGCGGCTGGTAAGCCGCCTCGGCTTCCTCACCCGCCACGCCGAGGCGGTGCGCCGGGGCTTCGGCGTGCTGATCCTGCTGTCGGTGGCCGCCATCGCCAGCGGCGCCGGCACCCGCCTGTTCGCCATAGGCGGCAACGGCGAAAGCGCGCCGGCCCGCGGCCTGGCGCTGGAGCACGCCCTGGCGGTTCCCTATCCCGCGCCGGCGTTCACCGGCGTCACCACCTGGCTCAACTCCCCGCCGCTCACTATGCAACAGTTGAAGGGAAAGGTGGTTTTGATCGACTTCTGGACCTACTCCTGCATCAACTGCGTGCGCACCCTGCCGCACCTGACCGAGTGGTACCGCAAGTATCACGACAAGGGACTGGTGATCGTCGGCGTCCACTCGCCGGAGTTCGAGTTCGAGAAGAACGTCGACAACATCCGGGCGGCGCTGAAGCGATACGGCATCCACTATCCGGTCGCGGTGGACAACGACTACGGCACCTGGGACGCCTACCACAATCGCTACTGGCCGGCGCACTACCTGATCGACCGCAGCGGCAAGGTGGTCTACACCCACTTCGGCGAGGGCAACTACGAAGTGACGGAGAACAACATCCGCTACCTGCTCGGACTGGGTGCCGGCGGCCAATCCGCCGCCGCCGCGACGCCCGCCTTCTCCTTCGACCAGACCCCGGAGACCTATCTCGGCTACGCCCGCGCCGAGCACTTCGCCGGCGGCGAACAGCGGCACGATGCGACGGGCGACTACCGCTTCCCCGCCCGCCTGGCGCGGAACGAGTGGGCGTTGCAGGGGCAGTGGCGGATCGGCTCGCAGCGGATCACCGCCGAGGCGAAAGGGGCGGCGCTGCGCCTCCACTTCCACGCCCGCAAGGTGTTCCTGGTCCTCGGCAGCCGCGACGGCCGGCCGGTGCACGCCACCCTCACCCTGAACGGTGCGCCGGTCGGCACCCACGCCGGAAAGGACGCCCCCGGCGGCGCGGTCCGCATCGACCGCGACACCCTGTACGAACTGATCGACCAGGGTTCGACAAAGGACGGCCTGCTGGAACTCCGCGCCGAAGATCCGGGGCTGACGGCCTATGCCTTCACCTTCGGCTGAAACGGAAGGCGACCATGACCGTCACCGCCATCGGCGCCGGCACCATCGCTGGCGCGTCCGGCGGTGCGTCGGTCCCCACGATGCAGGCGCAATCGACCCGCTGCGAAAAACAGCTATTAAACCAGGTCCGCTACAGCTCCGGCCCCCCCGCCGGCTAGTCGAGGAGCCGCGAGCTGTCGGACCAGATCAGCGTACTGAAAGATCATATCGATAAACTGCGGCGCAACGACGAACCGGCACGTTACCCAACGCCGCCGCACTGTTCGGGCCATGATTCCGGGCGTTCATATATGTCCACACAACCACCTGAGACACCGGCCCCGTCTGCGGTGACGCCTTCTAGAATTCGATTGACCAACCGTATCCAGCAGGCTACAGTCATAGACAATGGAGATTCGCAAAACGGACTTTTATGCCAAATGGCTCGATGGGCTGCGCGACATACGGGCGCGAGCGCGGGTGCTTGCAAGAGTCGAGCGCTTGGCTACCGGGAATCCTGGAAACGCGGAACCTGTGGGTGAAGGCGTTTCCGAACTGCGGATCGACTACGGTCCAGGCTATCGGGTGTACTACAAACAGCACGGGCGTGAACTGATAATTCTGTTGGCGGGGGGAGACAAACACACCCAGGCCAAAGATATCAAAACCGCACTGCGCCTTGCCCGTAATCTCTAGGAAAACCACGAATGCGCAAAACCGTTATCACTCGCTACGATGTAGCCGAACACCTCCGCACTCCCGAAGACATGGCCGCCTACCTTGAAGCCTGTCTAGACGAGGCCGACGGTGACGCAGCCTTCATCGCCAAGGCGCTCGGCGACATCGCCCGCGCCAAAGGGATGACCCAAGTCGCACGTGACGCCGGCCTCTCGCGCGAAAGTCTCTATAAAGCCCTGTCCGGCGACCGCACTCCCGGCTTCGACACGATTTTAAAAGTGGTCGCAGCCCTGGGTTTGAAGCTACATGCCGAGGCCTCACACAAAGCAAACCACAGCGGGTAAAGGAGTGAGGATTTGGTGCGGGAGCCTATGACTCCATGCTGATACTGCCGTTCATTGGTCGCCAGGCTTAGCGACGGCAAGGAAACTGAATAGAGGGACATTCCAAGTAGTGCTGTCGGCGCCATAATCGCCGCAACCATCACCGCATCATTTCGCTGCCCGCTCTTATCGTCTCGAAAGAACAGAAAACATCGGACTTTCGCCAAACATGGATAGATTCCCTGCGAACTGAGATCTTCAATCCCACCGCACACTGCGTCGCAATACAGTACCGGTGGATGTCTTGTTTGTGTTCCAATCCTGGAGGCGAGTATCTTGTTTGTGGGCGTAGGTGAACATGCTGAGCCACTGCCTTCGTGGGGGGATTACCCGCTCATCCATCCTCGCGTACTTGATCCTCCACGCGCGGGTCCATCTCCAACACCACCTGCGATGTATTGCTCGCCATCGGCTTAAACGACTCGGCAGGAATCACCGGGATGTGGACGCGTGTGCGGTAGATGGCGTAAAGGCCAAGGGCGGCGAGTATCACTGCGAAATAGATCAGCAGACTGCCGGCGCCCAGTTTGTCCATGAGCAGACCGGCCAGCATCGGACCGATCACCGCGCCGATGCCGTTGAGCAGCAACAGACTGCGCGCTGCTTCCAGGGTGTGCTCTTTGCCCAAGTGGTCGTTGGTGTGGGCGGCACTGAGGGAATAGACGGTGAAGGCGAAGCCGCCGTAGATGAAGGCGATCACGAACAGGGTATTCGGAATGGCGAGGGCGGCGCCGTAGGCGGCCAGTGCGGCGACAAAACCGCCGAAGCAGATCGCCGCCAGCACCTTGCGGCGGTCGGTGTTGTCGGACAGGCGGCCGATGGGCCATTGCAACAGGGCGCCGCCGAAGATCACGGCGCTCATGAAGAACGCGATACCGTGCGGCGGCAGGCCGAGGCGATGGGCGAACAGCGGTCCCATGCCCCAGAAGGCGCCGGTGATCAAGCCGGCGCAGAGCGTGCCGACGACGCCGAGCGGCGCCAGCCGATAGAGTCGCTTGAGGCTGAGGCTGGGCGCCACCACCGGTTCGGGCTGGCCGATACGGGTGAGGCCGATAGGCACCACCGCCAGGGCGATGAAGATCGCCGCCAGCGCGAACGGCACGGACGATGCGAGGTCGCCCACCAGAATCAGGTACTGTCCTGCCCCAAGGGCAACCAGCGTGATCGCCATATAGACCGCGAACACCTGGCCGCGGCGCTCGTTGGGGGTGATGGCGTTGAGCCAGCTCTCCACGATCATGTAGAGCCCCATCATGCAGGTGCCGTTGATCACGCGCAGCGCGAACCAAACGATGGGTTCTACATAAAGACTGTGGATCAACACCACCGCGGTGACAATGGCGCTCATTACGGCGAAGGCACGGATGTGCCCGACCCGGCGCAGCAGCGGCGGACAGAAGAAACTGCCGATGATGTAACCGAGGAAATAAGCGCCCATCACCACGCCGGTGACCGGCGCGCCGAAGTGGGCCATACCGGCGCGCACGCCGAGCAGGGTGCCGAGCGCCCCCATGCCGATCAGCAGCGTGGCGACGGCAAGCAGCAGCGAAAACAGCGAGACGATGACTTTCAGCATCGCGCCGCCTCGACAGATATAAAAGCTATGTAACCACGGGGGGCACGGGGAACACGCGGGGAATCAATGGCTATGTGCCGCAACTTATTCTTGTTACGACAGGTGACTATCGTACTCCCACGGTCTCTGTTCCAGTTCGGTGAACACACCGCAATGAACGGGCCTATATCCCCCGTGCGCCCCGTGCCCCCCGTGGTTAGATATTCCGTCTCCCGGCCGTCAGTCCAGCGGGTAGGCGCCGTCTTCGCCGTGCACTTCGCGGCCGCTGAGCGGCGGGTTGAAGACGCAGATGAGGCGCAGGTCTTCCGTGGTCGAGCGCAGGTAGTGGGGATCGTGGTTGTTGAGGGCGTACATGGTGCCGTCCTTGATCGGATGGATGACGCCGGTGTCGCGCTCTTCGATCTCGCCGACGCCGCCGACGCAGTAGACCGCCTCCAGATGGTTCTTGTAGTGGATGTAGGTTTCCGTGCCGGCGTAGATGATCGTCTCATGAAAGGAAA
>CAYQWR010000133.1:0-7857 GCA_964421235.1 uncultured Thiohalomonas sp.
TATCCGCACCAACTGATCATGACCGCCACCCCGATCCCGCGCACCCTGGCGATGACCGCCTACGCCGACCTGGACTGCTCGATCATCGATGAGCTGCCGCCGGGCCGTACCCCGGTGGAGACGGTGGTGATCCCGGACAACCGCCGCGACGAGGTGGTGCAGCGGGTCCACCAGGCGTGCCAGGCGGGGCGCCAGACCTACTGGGTCTGCACCCTGATCGAGGAGTCGGAAACCCTGGCGGCCCAGGCCGCCCAGGATACCGCGGCACTGCTGGCCGATGCGCTGCCCGACCTGCGCATCGGCCTGGTCCACGGCCGACTCAAGGCCGAGGAGAAGGAGCAGGTGATGGCCGCGTTCAAGGGCGGCGAGCTGGACCTGCTGGTGGCCACCACGGTGATCGAGGTGGGGGTCGACGTGCCCAACGCCTCGCTGATGATCATCGAAAACGCCGAGCGGCTGGGCCTGGCCCAGCTGCACCAACTGCGCGGCCGCGTCGGCCGCGGCGCCACCGAGAGCCACTGCGTGCTGATGTACCATGGCCCACTGTCGCAGCAGGGCAAGGAGCGGCTGGCGGTGATGCGCCGCACCAGCGACGGCTTCGAGGTCGCGCGCAAGGACCTGGAACTGCGCGGCCCCGGCGAGGTGCTGGGCACGCGCCAGACCGGTCTGCTGCAACTGCGCATCGCCGACCTGCGCCGCGACCAGTACCTGCTGCCCGAGGCGACCCGTGCCGCCGACCTGCTGCTAAAACGCTGGCCGAAAAACGTCACACCCCTGGTGCGGCGCTGGGTCGGTGCGGGAACCCGCTACGGCGAGGTATGATGCGGAATACGTAGTTGCAAGTTTCAAGTTGCAAGTGACAAGAGCCCTATGGACGCCATGGCGTCGGCACGAGGCAAGTTCTGCGCTTAATCACTTGCAACTTGCAACTTGTCACTTGGAACTTTCCCTTGGATCATTACAGCAAACACATCGACGAACCCGCCTGGCACGCGCCGCAACGCGTGCTGCGCAGCACGGTCCCCGCGCCGCTGTGGGACTGGCTGCTCGACCCCGCTTCGCTGACCCGCCGGTTGCAACGCGCCTGTCCCGGCGGTTTCCGCGTCGAGGTGCTGGAACAGCGCCGCGAACTGCCGATGTTGAGCGAGGCGCGCGCCCTCGGCATCGGGCCGGGCCGCCGGGTTCTGGTGCGCGAGGTGCGGCTGCTGTGCCACGAGCGTCCCTGGGTCTTCGCCCGCACCGTGATCCCCAACGCCACCCTCACCGGGCCGCAGCGCCGCCTGGCGCGGTTGGGTTCGCGGCCCCTGGGCGGCACCCTGTTCCGCGACCGCAGCATGCGCCGCGAGGCGCTGGAGATCGCCCGCATCGACGCCGGCCAGCGGCTGTTCCGCCGCGCCGCCCGCCCGCTGCAACAGCCGCCGGCGGTCATCTGGGGACGGCGTTCGCTGTTCCGCCTGCGCGGCAAGCCGCTGCTGGTGTGCGAGATGTTCCTGCCGGGGATCGGCGAGGATTGCCCATGAGCCGCCTCGCCGCCGCCTGGCGCCGGCTGCTGCCGTGGCTGCGGGTGCTGCACCTGCATCGGCCGGCCGACCTCGCCCTGTTGTGGCTACCGCTGCTGTGGGGACTGTGGCTGAGTGCCGGCGGCCGACCGGCACCGCTCACCGTGGCCTCCTTGCTGCTGGCGACCCTGCTGCTGCGCTGCGCCGCCTGGCTACTGCTGGGACTGGCCAACGCCCACCAGGGCAGCGCCGGGCGCACGCTGCCGACCCTGCTGCGTGCGCTGCCGCGGCCATTGACGCTGGCGCTGGCGCTGTCGACGGCGGGTGCGCTGCTGCTGTTCGCCGCCGCCGGCTGGCCGACGCTGGTCGCCGCGTTGGGCGGCGCGGCGCTCGGCGCGGCCTATCTCTGGATCCGGCACCGGACCTTCCTCGGCGAGCTGGTGCTGGCCCTGGCGCTCGCCGCCGGTTCCATCGCCGGCTTCACCGCTGCCGGCGTGGTGCCCAACAAAACCGCCTGGCTGCTCTATACCGCCGCGGTCTTGTGGTCCACCGCCTATCTGACTCAACGCGCCGCCCTGCACCTGCAGCAGCACGCCCGCCTCGGCATCAAAAGCCTCACCATGCTGTTCGGCGTCGCCGACCGCTGGCTCATCGGCCTGTTGCAGGCGGCGGCGTTGCTCGCGCTTTGGCTGGCGGCGCGGCAGGAGTCCCTCGGGGTCTTCATGGCCATCGCGCTGCTGACGGCGGCGGCCCTGGGCATCTACCAGCAACTGCTGATGCGCGGCGGCACCGATCAGGGCTACCGCCGCGCCTACCTCGACAATGTCTGGTTCGGCATCGCCATCTTCTGCGGCATCCTGTTCCACTACCTGTGCCGCCTCCAGGGCCACTGCTAGCCGGCCCGCGCCACCGCCCACACCTCGATCCGCTCCGCTCCCGCCCGCCGCAATACCCGCGCCAGCTCGCCGACCGTCGATCCGGTGGCAATGACGTCGTCGACGATCGCCACGTGGCGCGCCGCCAGCGGCGCGGTCAGCTCGAAGGCGCCGCGCACGTTGCGGCGTCGCTCCTCCGCCCCCAGCAGCGACTGGGTCTCCGTCGCCCGCGTCCGGCGGCACAACCGCGGGGCCAGCGGGATATCCAGGCGCGCCGCCACCGGCCGCGCCAGCTCCAGCGCCTGATTGAAACCGCGCCGTCGCAGCCGCGACGGGTGCAGCGGCACCGGTACGATCAACTGCGGCACCGGCGCGGCCCGCTGCGCCAGTGCGGCGGCCAACAGCCCGCCGCTCAGCCGACCGGGCGGCAACCGCCCGTTGAACTTGAAGCGCTGCAACAGCCAGTCGACAGGGGCGCGATAGAGCAGTGGCGCGAACGCCGCATCGAATGGCGGCGGGTGTTTCAGGCAGGCACCGCAGAGACCGGGCTGCGGCAGCGGTGCCGCGCAGCGCTCGCAGGCGGCGCGATTCCACGGCAGTTCGGCACGACAGCCGGCGCAGAGGTCGTCGCCATCGTCACCCGGGGCGTCGCACAACAGGCAGGCGGGGGGAAACAGCACGGATTGTATAAAAGATATACACCCGTCAACTTGTGGTATGCGTTTCATTTGACAACTCATCCGTGAGTGGGAATACTCCCGGCTCCATTTTAGCCTTCCTCACGGAGCAGAGACATGCCCCAGGCCGCCCAACGCCAAACCTCCACAGCCGAGCGTCACGACTGGTCCCTGGACGAGGTCGAAGCGCTGTTCGACACCCCGTTCATGGAACTGCTGTGGCGGGCGCAACAGGTGCACCGCCAGCACTTCGATCCCAATGTGATCCAGGCCTCCAGCCTGCTCAACATCAAGGTCGGCGGCTGTGCCGAGAACTGCGGCTACTGCTCGCAGAGCGCGCACCACGAGAAGAAGGTGAAACTGGAGCGCGACACCCTGATGGAGGTGGAGGCCGTAATGGTCCAGGCCCGCGCCGCCAAAGAGGGCGGCGCCACCCGCTTCTGCATGGGCGCCGCCTGGCGCAACCCGCGCGACGAGCAGCTCGACAAGGTGCTGGAGATGGTGCGCCAGGTGAAGGCGCTGGGACTGGAGACCTGCGTCACCCTGGGCATGCTCACCACCGACCAGGTAGGCAAACTGAAAGAGGCCGGCCTCGACTACTACAACCACAACCTCGACACCTCGCGCGAGTACTACGACAAGGTGGTCACCACCCGCACCTACGACGACCGTCTCGACACCCTGGCCGAGGTGCGCAAGGCGGGGATCAACGTCTGCTGCGGCGGCATCCTCGGCATGGGCGAGTCGCGCCGCGATCGCGCCGCGCTGCTGCAGGAGCTGGCCAACCTGCCGGAGCACCCGCAGAGCGTGCCGGTCAACCTGCTGGTGAAGGTGCCGGGCACGCCGCTGGCCGACAGCCCCGACCTGGACATCTTCGAATTCATCCGCACCATCGCCGCGGCGCGGATCATGATGCCGGCCTCATACGTGCGCCTCTCCGCCGGCCGCCAGGAGATGCACGACGAGGCCCAGGCCCTGTGCTTCCTCGCCGGCGCCAACTCCATCTTCTACGGCGACCGCCTGCTCACCACCGACAACGCCACGGTCGACCACGACCGCGAACTGTTCCGCCGCCTGGACCTGACGCCGGCGGCGTAACGACCATAAATTTCACCGCAGAGACGCAGAGGACACAGAGAAAATCGTTTGGCAGGACACAAATGAAATTACGAAGTTGCGCTGTGTCGGAAAAATCCTTTGAACATTCCGCCTCAGCGTACTCTGCGTCTCTGCGGTGAACATGTTTCCTCTGGTGCCATGAACGAACTCGAACAGGAACTGCAGCAGCGCGAGGCGGCCCACCTCTACCGCCGCCGCCGCGTGATCGGTTCGCCGCAGGGGCCGGAGGTGACGGTCGACGGTCGCCGCCTGCTCGCGTTCTGCTCCAACGACTATCTCGGCCTCGCCAACCACTCGGGGATCGTCGCGGCGGCGCAGAACGCCCTGGCCGAATACGGCGTCGGCGCCGGCGCGGCCCACCTGGTCACCGGCCACATGGCGCCGCACCACGCCCTGGAGGAGGAGCTGGCCGCCTTCACCGGCTATCCGCGGGCGTTGCTCTTCTCCACCGGCTACATGGCCAACCTGGGCGCGGTCAGCGCCCTGTGCGGCAGCGGCGACGCGGTGTTCGAGGATCGCCTCAACCACGCCTCCCTGCTCGACGCCGCGCTGCTGGCGCGCGCCCGGCTGCAACGCTTTCCCCACGGCGATGCCGCGGTGCTCGGCGAACGCCTGTGCGACAGCAAAGCCGGTCGCAAATTGATCGTCACCGACGGCGTGTTCAGCATGGACGGCGACATCGCGCCGCTGCCCGCACTGGCCGCCGCCGCGCAAGAGAACGACGCCTGGCTGCTGGTGGACGACGCCCACGGTCTGGGCGTGATCGGCGCAACCGGCCGCGGCTCGCTGGAGGCGTGCGGCCTTACGCCACAGCAGGTGCCGCTGCTGGTCGGCACCCTGGGCAAGGGCTTCGGCACCTTCGGCGCCTTCGTCGCCGGCAGCGAGGCGCTGATCGAGACCCTGATCCAGCAGGCCCGCCCCTACATCTACACCACCGCCCTGCCGCCGGCCATCGCCGCCGCCACCCGCGCCAGCCTGCGCGTCATCCAGGGCGCCGAGGGCCACGAGCGGCGCCAGCGGCTGGCCACCCTGATCGAACGTTTCCGCCGCGGCGCCGCCGAGCTGGGCCTGCCGCTGATGGACTCGCCCACTGCGATCCAGCCGCTGGCGGTAGGCGATTCCGCCACCGCGCTGCGCCTCTCCGAGGCGCTGCTCGCCGACGGCATCCTGATCAGCGCCATCCGCCCGCCCACCGTCCCCGAGGGGACGGCGCGGCTGCGCATCACCCTCTCGGCGGCGCACACCACCGCCCAGGTGGACCGCCTGCTGGCGGCACTGGAGCGGGTGAAGATATGAACAAACACTCATTACAAAGGCGCACAGACGCAAAGGGCGCGTCGGTCGTTACGACATCGCCGTTATTGCCGGCAACCGGTTCCGTAAGTGACCAATTTGCAATAGCTGTCTTTGCGCTTTTCTTTGCGTCTTTGCGCCTTTGCGGTGGATTTTCCAACCCGGCCCGCGGCTCATGACAGCTGCGCTCTACACCGAAACCGTCGGCAACGGCCCGGCGCTGGTGCTGATCCACGGTTGGGGCCTGCACGGCGGGATCTGGGCGCCGCTGGTCGAGGCGTTGCGCGATCGCTTCCGCGTCATCACCGTCGACCTGCCCGGCCACGGCCGCAGTGCCCCGCTGGAGGGCCCCTACACCCTGGACGCGATCACCGCAGCCGTCGCCGCCGCGGTGCCGGACGACGCCGCCTGGCTCGGCTGGTCGCTGGGCGGAAGGGTCGCCCTCGCCGCCGCGGCGCAAGGCAAGGCGATCACGCGCCTGGTGCTGGTCGGCACCACGCCGCGCTTCATCCGCGGCGACGACTGGCCCCACGCCATGCCGGCGGCAGAGCTGCAACAGTTCGCCGACGCCCTGCGCGACGACTGGGAGGGGACGCTGCAACGCTTCCTCGCGCTCCAGGCGCGCGGTTCGCGCAAGGCGCGCGACGAGCTGCGCGCCCTGCGTGAGGGTCTGTTCGCCCACGGCGCGCCGCAGCCCCAGGCCCTGGCCGGCGGCCTCGACATCCTGCGCAGCGCCGACCTGCGTCCGCTGCTGCCGACCATCACCCAACCGGCCCTGGTGATACACGGCAGCCGCGACACCCTGGCCCCGCCCGCCGCCGCCGAGTACCTGGCCGCCGCACTGCCCCACGGTCGGCTGGCGCTGATCGAAGGGGCCGGCCACGCGCCGTTCCTGTCGCACCCGGACGAATTCGTCACGACGCTGGGGGCATTCCTGTTGTGACGCCCGGAAAAGATCCAACGCAAAGACGCCAAGAGCGCGAAGGACCGCAAAGCGGAACGCCTGTGTGCACTGCCGCTGATGTCTACGGACGCCATCGTTCACCCACTCTTTGCGCCTTTGCGTTGGATCCTGGCCTTTAGACGCTCATGGATATCCCAACCCCCGACAAACGCCTGGTGCGCGCCTCCTTCGACCGCGCCGCCGCCCGCTACGACGAGGCGGCGCTGCTGCAACGGGAGGTGGGCGCCCGCCTGCTGGAGCGGCTCGATGTGATCAAGCTGCAACCGCAACGTATCCTCGAGGTGGGCACCGGCACCGGCTTCTGCACCGCACAACTGGCGGCGCGCTATCCCCGGGCCCAGCTGGTCGGCCTCGACCTGGCCCCCGCCATGCTGGCCCGCGCCCGCCGCCGTTTCTCCTGGTGGCAGCGCCGCCGGGGCCGGCCCCTGTGCATCTGCGCCGATGCCGAGGCGCTGCCCGTGGCCGACGCCTCGGTGGACCTGCTGTTCTCCAACCTCACCCTGCAATGGTGCGTCGACCTCGACCGCACCTTCGCCGAATTCCGCCGCGTGCTGCGCCCGAACGGCCTGCTGCTGTTCACCACCTTCGGCCCCGACACACTGAAGGAGCTGCGCGCCGCCTGGCGTGCGGTGGACGACGCCATGCACGTCAACGCCTTCATCGACATGCACGACATCGGCGACGCCCTGGTGCGCAACCGCCTCGCCGACCCGGTGATGGACCGCGAGGAGATCACCATGACCTACCGCGAGGTGCGCACCCTGATGGCCGACCTCAAGGCCATCGGCGCCCACAACGTCAACCGCGGCCGCACTGCCGGCCTCACCGGCAAACGCCGTCTCAACGCCATGCTCGGCGCCTACGAGCAGTTCCGCCGCGACGGCCTGCTGCCGGCCACCTACGAGGTGCTCTACGGCCATGCCTGGACCCCGGCCACACCGCTGCAACAAGAACACGACGGCGCTGCGCACATCTCGCTGGAGCAGATGCGGGCCGGGTTGCGGGGCAAACCATGAGCGGCCTATTCGTCGACATATCCAGCAATGTAGGATGCGGTGAGGTACGAACCGCATCGGTCGCGCCAGATATGCACCCGGTAACGCAGTCGATGATTGAGACGCGAAAGATGCGGTTCGCAGCGCTCACCACATCCTACGAACTACGAGGTGCTCTACGGCCATGCCTGGACCCCGGCCACACCGCTGCAGCAAGAACACTACGGCGCCGCGCACATCTCCCTGGAACAGATGCGCGCCGGACTGAGGGGTGGGCAATGAACAGACGATTCGTCACGCCTGTGGGTCGGACTTCAGTCCGACGATGGCGCATGATTTGTCGCAACTGTCGGACTGAAGTCCGACCCACAGGTTGTTTGAGCAATGTAGGATGTGGTGAGGTACGAACCGCATCGGTCGCGCCAGATATGCACC
>CAYQWR010000134.1:0-5384 GCA_964421235.1 uncultured Thiohalomonas sp.
AACGCAAGCGCAACTCCTGTTCATCCGGCGTTGTCTGGCCGAATGCGGAAATTGACGCAAAAATCGTGGTGCCCGCCAATAGTGCGATCCCTACTTTGAGCGATAGCCCCCGCCATCGCTTCGTCGTCCTGAACATCTATTCCCTTTATTTCTTATGTTTAAACAGATCAGTGATCAATTGTTGTGCGGATTCTTTTCCCGCATCGGCCATTTCGTCGAGAAAGCCGGAGTCGCTATTCTCGTAATAGGTCTTCTGCAGGAAGGCGCCGTCGCTGTTGCGGTAGATAAACGCCGTGGCCCCGAATGTGCCGGTAGCCGCCCGTGAGCCGGTGTCGGAGCGTTCGTAGTAAGTCCAGCGGGTGACCACAATGCGATACGCTTCAGCCGATCTTCCGGGCGAAACGGCAGTGCCGAGGTCGCGGCGCTTATCCTTTTTCCATACGAAATCGGCGTCGGGGAGGAGGATGACCTTGACGCCAAGAGGTTTTGCCAGCGTCAGTAGTTCTGCGTTGAACCCGTCGCACATGATGTCCGATGCACGATCGAAATCCGAACGCAGGAAGATAGTGCTATAGGAACATTGCTTGATGTCGACATAAACGGATGCCTGCGGTCCGTTGTCGCCCAACAATTGAATATGATTCTCAGCGGAGAGGTCGGGATCGGGTACACTCGCGCAGCCGTTAAGAAACGCGATGACACAAAGAATGAATACACCCGAAAGAACGAAGTAAACCGACGATTTCTGGTAATTATTTAAAGGTCTGTAAGCCAAAACTCCACTCTCCCTGTCGACATTCCATTCTGATCCCTAGAGTCCGGCAAGATTCACCGGGAATTCATCCGACATTTTTTGTCGGCTATTAGTGTGTTACGAACTCATTGCAGGCCCTTTTCGGGCCGAAATCTGTTGCGGAAAACAGGCCACCCGCAAATTAACCCATCCACCCCTAAGGCGTCGAGTCAAAGCCAAGCCATCATGTAAATGAATGTTCGGCGCTTTGCGCTTTCTATCAATCGTTGCCGTGTGTTGTCAATTACATATATCGAGTGCGTATTCATTCAGTGTGGTGGCGCCACAAAAGATATGGCGCTACTACGCCCAGCATGGAGCCTAACTATTGGTTTCTATTCGCATTATGCAACTGCGCCGCGGTATTGCGCTGCAGCTGCTGCAGTTTCGGTATCAGCGCCATCATCCACCGCTTGCATCGTCTCGTGCATCGCCATGGGCATCTTGGCTATTATCGAGTGCCCTACATCCGATTTGTGGAACACCATCATGCCGTCTACTTCATGCTGCGAAAAAGTCTTCCTGTAGATGTCGGCGAAGGTGGGTTCGATGGCGTCCCAGTCCATTTTTTCCTTATCGAGATGGTGTGCCACAGTCCGGAATGGGGTGCGGTCGCAGCGCCGCCACGAGGAGCGCCGGTTGCGTGGGGTATCTACGGTTTGCGGAAGAATCGCTGCTGCATCAACACGATACCGCCCTACCTCGCCGCCTAATTGGTACTACGGCGTCAGCCGCCCGAATTCATCGACGGCAAAAAATTTACCGTCAACCACATGCACCACCCCGCCGTTGCTGTGTAAACTAGGGGTCCGTTTTTTGGCGTTTGAGGATTTGTTATGAGCCAGAGCCCGAGGAAGAAAATCATCTTCGGTATCGTCATGCTGTGTTATCTGGCGGCGCTCGTCTGCGGTGTTGCCGCCGGCCTGATGCATGTCAAAGTGGCCAACGACGCGCACCGGGCGGCACTCATCGCCGCGACCCTCTATTTCCTCGGCTGCGGCGCGATGCTGCAGCTTGCCGTGCGCGTGGTGCGCGGCAGCAGCAACGACGAATAGCCTGCGGCCTGCGCGCGCAACCTGCCGCAAACGGCAAAGCCAATAGAGGCCTCAACCACGGGGTAGGCAAACCGCCCCGTGTTCCCCCCCACGACCGGCGGCTGACACCGCTCATCGGAATTTTTCCAGGTTTCCGCTTCCGCTAGCCGCCGTCGCGGCATAGCGGCGTGCGCTTGGCCGCCTCGAAGGCGGCGACGCCGAGGGCAGCGGCCAGCAGCGCGATGAACATATCGCCGGCATGCAGCACGCCGAAATAGAACAACTCCCGTAGCAGCGGCACATAGAGCACCAGCCCGAGCAGGATCGATGTGCCGCCGACGACCCACCACAGCGCGCGGTTGGGCCGGCGCAGCAGCGCCAGCAACGGCCGGGTGCGCGAGCGGTTGGCGAGGATCAGACCGATGCTGGCGATCACCAGAGTGGTGAAGGTGAGCGCCCGCGCCACCGCCTCGCCCTGGCCGCGATAGAGGGTGACGGCGTAGATCGCCAGCACCACCAGCAGCAGCGCTGTCCCCTGCAACAACCCGAACACGACGGTGGCGCGGTCGAACAACGGCGCACCGGGCGCGCGCGGCGGCCGGCGCATGATGTCCTCCTCCTCCGGTTCCGCCTCGAACACCACCGAGCAGGCCGGGTCGATGATCAATTGCAGGAACAGGATGTGCACCGGCATCAGCACCAGCGGCCAGCCCAGCAGCACCGGGATCAGCGACAGGCCGATGATGGGGATGTGGGCGGCGATGACGAAGGCGATGGCCTTGCGCAGGTTGTCGAAGATGCGCCGCCCCGATCTCACCGCGGCGACGAGGGAGGTGAAGTCGTCGTCCAGCAGCACCAGGTCCGCCGACTCGCGCGCCACATCGGTACCGTGGCCGCCCATGGCGACGCCGATGTGGGCCGCCTTCAGCGCCGGGGCGTCGTTGACGCCGTCGCCGGTCATGGCGACGATGGCGCCGCCGGCCTTGAATGCCTGCACCAGGCGCAGCTTCTGCGCCGGCACCACGCGGCAGAAAACGTTCACCTCGCCCACCCGCCGTTGCAGCTCCGCGTCGCTCAGTTCGTCCAGCTCGGCGCCGGTGAGATAGCGCTCCGGCGCGGTGATGCCGACGCCGGCGGCGATGTTGCTGGCAGTGGCGGGAAAGTCGCCGGTGATCATCACCACCCGCACGCCGGCCGAGTGGGCCTCGGCGATGGCGGCGGGAACGGCGGCGCGCACCGGGTCGGCCAGGCCGAGCAGGCCGACGAACCGGAAATTGAAGTCGTGCTGAATCGGCGGCAATTCGCTCTCGCGGAACGCCGCCTTGGCGACGCCCAGCACGCGCAGTCCCCTTTCCGCCAGTGCCTGCGCCTGGGCGCCGATCCGTTCCGCCGCGGCGGGGTCGCAGTGGCACAGATCGACGATCGCCTCGGGCGCGCCCTTGGCGGCAATGACGTAGTGCTCGCGGTCGGGCGAGCGCCACACCCGCGACATGGCGAGCAGCTCCCGCGACAGCGGGTATTCGTCCACCAGGCTCCAGTCGCGGTGGATATGCTCGGTGCCGGCCAGGGTCGCCTCGATGGTCTCGCGGATCGCCTTCTCCATCGGGTCGAAGGGGTCGCGGTGACTGGCGAGACGGCCGAACTCCAACAGCTCGTGGAAGGTCTCGGGCAGCGGCAGCGCGGCGGGCGCCGCCAGGTCGAGAAAGGTGTCGCCGGCATAGAGCTGGGCCAGTTCCATGCGGTTTTCGGTCAGGGTGCCGGTCTTGTCGCTGCACAGTACCGTTGCGGCGCCCAGCATCTCGATGGCGGGAACGTTGCGGGTGAGTACCCGCTTCTGCGCCACGCGCCAGGCGCCGAGGCCGAGGAAGATGGTGAGCACCACCGGCAGCTCCTCCGGCAGGATCGCCATCGCCAGGGTGATGCCCGCGAGCACGCCCGCCAGCCACTCGCCGCGGGTGGAACCATAGAGCAGCGCCACCAGCAGGCTGAGGGCGAGGCCGAGCCAGGCCAGGCGCTTGACGATGCGGCCGGTCTCGCGCTGGATGTGGGTCGGTTCGTGCTTCACCGCGGCGAGGGTGCGGCCGATGCCGCCCATCACCGTCTGCGCACCGGTCGTCAGGGTCACGGCGATGCCCTGGCCCTGCACGATCAGGGTGCCGGAGAAGAGAAACGGCAGGTCGTCGCCGCCGGGCGCGCCCATGGCCGCGGGTACCGGCAGCCCGCTCTGCTGCTTGCGCACCGGCACCGACTCGCCGGTGAGCAGCGACTCGTCGGCGGCCAGACTGACGCCGTGCAGCAGCACCGCATCGGCGGCGACGCGATCCCCTTCGGCCAGCACCAGCAGGTCGCCGCGCACCACCTCGCGGCCGGGGATGCGGCGCTGCGCGCCGTCGCGGATCACCAGGGCGCGCGGGCTCGACAGGTCGCGCAGCGCCTCCAGCGCCCGTTCGGTCTTGCGCTCCTGCACGAAGCTGATGGCCACCACCACCACCACGAAGCCGAGCAGCATCAGCGCCTCGCGCTGGTTGCCCAGCAGCAGGTAGGCGCTGCCGCAGGCCATGAGCAGCAGGAACATCGGTTCGCGCACCACGTTGGCGGCAATGGCGAAAAGAGTGCGGGGTTTGGCGGAGGGGAGTTCGTTGTAGCCGTCGCGGGCCAGGCGCGCGGCGGCCTCCTGTTGCGACAGTCCTTGTTCAAGGTCGATGGGTGTATCGCTCATACGGCCCCCAACGGAATTTGTGGACGCAAAAGGAGCTTTCCTCGCCAAGCCGCCACATCCTAATTCGCTTCATCCCCATGGCGATCCTGGCGCCTTGGCGAGAACATTGTCTTTTTCGATAAAACAATAAACCTGAACTCTCGCCAAGACGCCAAGGCCGCCAAGAAAGAGCGCTTTAAAGTGTTCCTTAAAGGTCCTGGCATCTCAGCGAAAGCGCATAGAACCACTATCCTACTTCACTTCTTCCTCTTGGCGATCTTGGCGTCTTGGCGAGATCGAGAAAGTGATTATGGTGTTCCTTGGCGGTCGATGATCAGCGCCGGCGCCTGCCGCTGCGTTCCTGCAATTCGCCGTCGACGTAGAACCATCGTCCCTCCTCCTTCACGAAGCGGCTCGCCTCGTGCAGCCGTTCGGCGCGCCCGTTCACCTTGCAGCGCGCCACGAACTCCACGATACCCTGTTCGTCGTCCGGCCCGCCATGCTCGCAGCGCCGGACCTCCAGTCCGATCCACTGCATACGCGCGTCCAGTTCCAGCCCGGCCGGGCGGGTGGAGGGATGCCAGGTGGTCAGCAGATAGTCGGCGTCGCCCAACACGAAGGCGCTGTAACGCGAACGCATCAACGCCTCGGCAGTCGGCGCCGCCGCACCGCCGTGCCAGCGGCCGCAACAATCAGCATAGTCGCGGCCGGAACCGCAGGGACAGTCGCTCATTCCACTAGCCATCTCAAAATTCAAACCTATAACGACATTGGCCCATCAACAAAATTTGTAGACGGAGAAGGGATTTCCCCTCGCCAAGTTGTCGGGATGATGATGCCTTCGTTCCAAGAAACCGAG
>CAYQWR010000134.1:5484-7821 GCA_964421235.1 uncultured Thiohalomonas sp.
GGCGAGATCATTATCTTTCCCTGATAAAACAACAAACCCGGAACTCTCGCCAAGACGCCAGGGCCGCCAAGAAGGAATCTTTAAAGCAATGTAGGATGTGGTGAGGAACGAACCGCATCATTCGTGCCCCGGTTTCATGCGATCGGTCCTCGCGATCGATGCGGTTCGCTATGCTCACCACATCCTACGTGTATCTTATGATCCTCCGTGTGCTCCGCACCCGAAGGGCATAAATGCCCTATGTGGTTAGTCTCTCCGCCTGTCACTCCCAGCGGAACATGGCGGCGCCGATGATCAGGAAACCGATGGTCATCGCCAGCAACACACCCAGCTCAGGCGCCACCTGGGCGAAGCCGGCGCCGTCGAGCATCACCGCCCGCGCCGCGGTGATCATGTGGGTCAGCGGAAACGCCTCGGCCAACTTCTGTACCCACGGGTTGGCCCCCTCCAGGGAAAACCAGACGCCGGAGAGGAACATCATCGGCCAGCTGATCAGGTTGAGCAGTCCTTCGGCCAACTCCTCGCTGGCGATGCGCGCGGCGATCAGCAGGCCCATGCTGATCATGCAGATGGCACCCATGGCGAACACCAGGAACAGCAACGGGTAGGAACCGTACATGGCGAAGTGGACGAACAGGTTGGTGCCGAACAGCACCACCGCCGCCACCGCCAGGATCAGCCACAGGCGCGAGGCCACCTGGGCGGTGAGAAATTCGATGGCGGAGAGCGGTGTCGCCTTGAGCCGCTTCAACACGCCGTTCTTGCGATAGCGCACGATGACGTAGCCGACGCCGTACAGCGCGCTGAACATCACGTTCATGCCGATGACGCCGGCGATGAGCCAGTCGACATAGCGGATCTGGCGGCCGCTCACCACCTGCTTTAGGTAGCCGGACTGGGGACTGTCATGCAGCAGCTTCTCCAGGAAATAGCCGTGCGGCGACTTGCTGTTGACCCAGTAGCGTTTGTGAGCGGTGTCGAGCAGCAGGTCGAGCTGGTGGCGCTCCACCTTGACGATGGTGGCGTCGAGATTCTTGATCGGGATGAACTGCACGTAGTCGGTGGTGAAGAAGCCGCTGTGGGGCATGGCGCCGTAAACGCCGACCTTGTACATGGGGGCCGGCCCGCCGGTGAAGGCGAAGGCGAAGCCGGCGACGATCAGGAACGGGAATATCAGGTTCCAGCCCATCGCCGCGCGGTCGCGCAGAAACTCCTTGTTGCGCGCCCAGAACACTGCAAACAGCCGCCTCAGCATCATGTGCGGATCTCCTTGCCGGTCAGTTCGAGGAACAGGTCGTCGAGGGTGCGCGAGCGGATACGCAGCCGATCCAGCGACACGCCCGACGCCAGCAATTGCTGCACCGTGTCGGACACCGCGGGGGTCAGGATCTCGACGGTATCGCCGCAGTCGAGCTTTTTCAGCACCAGCGCCTCGGCCGCCGCGGTCATGTCCGCCTTGGGTATCTGCAACACCACGTCATGGAAGTGCGAGGCGAGCAGCGCGTCGGGCGAGCCCTGGGCGATGATGCGGCCGCTGTCCATGATGATGATCTCGTCGCACAGTTCGTAGGCCTCTTCCATGTAGTGGGTGGTGAGCAGCACGGTCTTGCCGCGCGCCTTGATGGTGCGCACCAGCTCCCACAGGTTGCGCCGCGCCTGCGGGTCGAGGCCGGTGGTCGGCTCGTCCAGGAACACCACTTCCGGGTCGTTGACCAGGGCAATGGCCAGCAGCAGCCGCTGCAACTGGCCGCCGGAGAGCTTGCGCGTGTCACGGTCGAGAAAGGATTCGAGCGCACAGGCCGCGATCAACTCGTCCAACGGCATGGTGCGATCGTAGAAGCTCTGGAACATGCGCAACGTCTCGCGCGCGGTGATGAACTCCTGCAACGCGGTGGACTGGAACATGATGCCCGCCTCGTAACGGAACGAGGGGCCGAGCGGTTCGCCCTTGTAACGGATGGTGCCGGAGGTCGGCGCCTTGATCCCTTCGAGGATCTCGACGGTGGTGGTCTTGCCGGCGCCGTTGGGGCCGAGCAGGCCGAAGCAGGTGCCGCGCTCGATGGTAAAGCTGATTCCGTCCACCGCCCGTACACCCTGATAGTGCTTCACCAGATTTTCAACTTCGATCAGGGCGCTCATGAACGGTTCGGATTGCGAAAAGGGAGGCTAAGTCTCAACCGCGGGCCGGCGCGTGTCAACCGGAGCGATAGGAAGCAAACCACGGGGACACAGGACACACCGGGAATTTTCACCAAAGTCGCTGGTAACTCAGGCCCTGTGTCCGAGCTATCCCCGTGCCCCCCGTGGTTGATCTTTTTGGAATATTCCGCTGCTACA
>CAYQWR010000135.1:0-7810 GCA_964421235.1 uncultured Thiohalomonas sp.
ACAGCGTCATCGTCGGTACCATCAATCCCAAACACCTGCGCGACAATGTCGAGCTGATCCATCGCATCGGCGCGGGGTAAGGATCCAACCACGGAGGGCACGGAGCACACGGAGGAATACACAAAATGATGCCTGCAAGGCGACGAATCATATTTTCAAGTCATCCAGAGCTTCTCCGTGTCCTCCGTGTTCTCCGTGGTTAATTATTTTTCGCTGGTATAGAACGGCATGCGCGTACTGGTGGTAGGCCCGGCCTGGGTGGGCGACATGGTGATGGCACAGAGCCTGTTCATCACCCTCAAGCAGCGCGGCGACGTCTCGGCCGTCGACGTGCTGGCGCCGGCGTGGTCGCTGCCGCTGCTGGCGCGCATGCCGGAGGTGCGCTGTCCGGTGGTGCTGCCCACGACGCACGGTCAGTTCGGCCTGTCGCCGCGCTGGCGGCTGGGGCGTGCGCTGCGCTCGAAATCCTACGACCAGGCCATCGTGTTGCCGCGTTCGCTGAAGGCGGCGCTGGTGCCGTTCTTCGCCGCCGTCCCGCGCCGCACCGGCTATCGCGGCGAGATGCGTTACGGCCTGATCAACGACATGCGTACCCTGGACAAGGCGGCGCTGCCGCAAGTGGTGCAGCGTTACGTCAATCTCGGGTTGGCCCCCGGCGCGACCTTGCCGGCTGAACTGCCGC
This sequence comes from uncultured Thiohalomonas sp., assembly GCA_964421235.1. Taxonomy (GTDB): domain Bacteria; phylum Pseudomonadota; class Gammaproteobacteria; order Thiohalomonadales; family Thiohalomonadaceae; genus Sulfurivermis. The sequence goes on from CAYQWR010000135.1 coordinate 683, forward strand.
AGCCGCGGCTGCGGATCGATGAAGAGAATCGCGCCGCGCTGACGCAATCCCTGGGCCTGGATACCTCGCGACCGGCGATCGTCTTCATGCCCGGCGCCGAATACGGTCCGGCCAAACGCTGGCCGCTGATGCACTACCGGGAGCTGGCGCGGCAGTTGGTGGCCTCGGGTTACCAGGTGTGGGTGCTCGGCTCCGCCAAGGAGCGCCTCGACGGCGAATCTGTGGGGGCCGACAACGCCGGGGTGATCAACCTGTGCGGGCACACGCGGCTGGAAGACACCATCGATCTGCTGTCGCTGGCCGTCGCTGCGGTGAGCAACGATTCGGGGCTGATGCACGTGGCCGCCGCGGTCGGCATTCCGCTGGTGGCCATCTACGGCTCGTCGTCGCCGCACTACACGCCGCCGCTGTCCTCCGCCGCGGCCATTGTCTATCGCGGTCTCGATTGCAGTCCCTGTTTCGAGCGCAACTGTCCCATTGGCGACACCCCCTGCCTGACCGAGATTGCGCCGCAGAGCGTGCGGTCGGCGCTGGACAACCTGCTGGATGAGCACGACCATGCCGAAGATTAGCGCCTGCATCATCTCGTTCAACGAGGAGCGGAAGATCGAGGAGTGCCTGCAAAGCCTGCAGGGCGTGGCCGACGAGATCATCGTGGTCGATTCTCTCAGTAGCGACCAAACGGTGGAGATCGCCGGTCGCTACACCGACAAGATATTCCACCAGAAATTTCTCGGCCATCTGGAACAGAAGAACCTCGCCGTGAGCAAGTCGAGCCACGACTGGATTCTCAGTCTCGACTGCGACGAACGGCTGTCGCCGCAGCTGCGCGAGGCGATCCTGGCGATTAAGGAAGGGTTGCGCGAGCGCACCGTCTATCGCATGGCGCGCAAGACCTTCTACGTCTACCGCTGGCTCAATCACTGCTGGTACCCCGACCGCAAGGTGCGCCTGTTCAACAAGCACGATGCCCGCTGGGGCGGCGTCAATCCGCACGACCGCGTGGTGACCGACGACGATGTCGCGATCATCGATCTCAAGGGCGACATCCTGCACTACTCCTTCAACAGCATCTCCGAACACCTGCGCACCCTCGACAACTTCACCGAGATCGGCGCGCGCGAGATCATCGCCAAGGGCAAGCGCGTCGGCCTGCTGTCGCCGCTCAGTCACGGCAGCTGGACCTTCCTGCGGCTGTACCTGTTCAAGCGCGGTTTCCTCGACGGTTTCGCGGGCTTCGTGGTCGCCGTGCTCTCTTTCGTCCACGCCTTCGTCAAGTACAGCAAGGTGTTGATGCACCAATACAACCCCGGACGCAGCCGTTTATGAATATTCTCGAACTGTGCACCTCGGACGGCGTCGGCGGTCTGGAGCTTTATGTATTGCGTACGGCGAGTGCATTGCACCGCATGCAGCAGCACGTCAGCGCGGCGGTACGCCCCGGCACCATGTTGCAGCAGCGCTTGGCGGAAAAGAAGCTGCCGTATTGCGAATTGCCGCGCCGCAGTCGTCTCCTGCCGCTGCTGGCCGCCCGGCGGCTGGCACGTCTGATCGAGCGCGAACAGATCGACGTGATGCATATGCATTGGGGCCATGATCTGTTGCTCGCGGCGCTGGCCAAGCGCTGGGCGAAACGTCCGGTGAAGCTGGTCTACACGCGACAAATGGCGCTCACGCGCGCCAAACGCGATCCGTATCATCGATTTCTTTATCGCCAGATCGATCTCTATCTCACCATCACCGACAAACTGGCGCAGCAGGCGCGCGACTATCTGCCGTTGGCGCCCGACACGGTGCAGCGGCTCTATTACGGTGTCACGGCGCCGGAGCCGGTCAGTGCGGAACAGCGGCGCGAACTGCGCCGGGCGCTCGGCATTCCCGAGGAGACCTTTGCTGTCGGTTTGGTCGGCCGGATGGAGGAGCAGAAGGGGCAGCATCTGCTGGTCGACGCCGTGCGCTCGTTGCGCGACGAAGGTTGCAGCGTGCACGCCTCGATCATCGGCCCATCGATGGACGCAGGATATTTGGAACAGCTCAGGCAACGTGTGACGGCCGCCAAGCTGGAGGAGAGCGTACAACTGCACGGTCCGCATAAGAGCCCCATGGACATCATGCCCGCATTCGACGCGGTGGTGCTCACCACCCGCATGGAGACATTCGGTCTGGTGTTGGCGGAGGCGATGCGCTGCGGTGTGGCGGTACTCGGTACCGACGCCGGGGGCGTGCCCGAGATCATCGAAGATGGCGTCAGCGGACTGCTGTTTCCGCCGGAGGATGCCGCTGCGCTGGCAGCGCGATTGAAACGCCTTATCGAAGATCGGGCGCTATGCGGGCGCATCGCCGCCGCCGGCAAGGCGCGCGCCGACGACCTGTTTGCGGAAGAGGCGCACTATCGGCGACTGGTCGAACACTTCGAACGGCTTGGCGCACGTTAGCGCAGGAACCGCTCGCTGATTCGGGCTGCGGCGGCTGCGATGTCGATGCGCGACATGTCCGTCTCCCCGGCATCGTCCGGCGGCGTGAAGGCGAGGCGCCGATCGGGCGAGTTGAGCGTCTGCCAGCGCAGCGGCGTGGCGGAACGGCGCCGCGTGTAGAAGGCGGCGGTCGGCACATCGAGGGCGCCGGCAATGTGCAGCGGGCCGGTCGAGCCGCTGATGAAGAGATCGGCGAACGCGATGTGCTGCGCGTAATCGACAATCCCCTGGTTGGAGCGATAGATCGCATGGGGCGACGGCGCCAGCAGCTCCGCCAGCGCGTCGGCCTTGAACTCCTCGCTCGGACCGCAACCGATGACGAATGTCAGCGGCTGCGCCGCGCGCAGGCCGTGGGCCAGGGTTGCGAATTGTGCGGCGCTGAGGTTGGGTGCCGAACCGCCGCTGCCGGAATGGATGAAGAGCAACGTGGTCGCAGGGTCGAGGCCGTGGTCCGCGCAGAACTGTCGGCGCCGCTGGGCGGTCTCTGCGGCGGGGAAATGCAGAAACGGGGGGTGTGGCCGCGCTGCGGCGGCAATTCCGTGGTCGGCCAGGAAGCGGTCGATGAGGTCCAGATTGTATTCGTATTCCGGCTTTTCCGAGCGCGAGCGGCGCTGGCGCAGGCGGTGGTTGTAGAAAACCTGTGCCAGCTTGGTGGCCGGCGCGAGGCGATAGGGGATGGCGGCGGCGCGGCAGGCCAGTGCGACGCGCCCGGTCGAGAACAGCGTGATCACCGCGTCGAACTGCTCTTTTCGCAACAGCGCCGCCAGGGCGCGCCAGCCTTGGTCGGCTCCAGGGTCGAGCAGCACGCCGTCAATGCCCGGACAGCGTTCGGCCAGCGGCGCTGTGTACGCAGGCACCAGTGCGACGATGTGCGCCGACGGCATGCTCGCCTTGAGCCAGGAAAAGCTCGGATAGGTGAGCATGAAGTCACCGAGCTTGTCATTGCGCACGACGAGTATTTTCATGGCGCCCTCAGTCGCCCGCCGCGGCGTCGCGCAAACCGCGGCGACAGAAGAATTCACCGGCGGCCCGCGTGGTCGCCATCAACTCTTCGTTGCGCTGTGCCACCGAGTAGCTGCGCGCATGGTGCAGGTGGTAGACCGTCGCCAGGAACTTGATGTTCTTGATACGGAAGCCGGCCATCTCCAGGCGCCACTCGATGTCGGCATCTTCGCCGATGCCGGGGCTTTCGAACTGCTCGTTGAAACCGTTCACCGCTTCCAATGCCTGCCGCGAGCAGGAGAAGTTGCTGCCGACGATATGGATCGGACGCGCTGCGGCGAAGTGGTGCAACAGCGGCGACACGAAGCCGAATTCGTAGTTCTTGATGCCGTCGCGGCGCAGCGCCGCGGCCAGGCGGATGTAGTGCAGGCGATTTTCCAGTTGCAGCAGAAAATCCGGTTGTTCGATGAGACGTTGCGAGAAGCGCGCCCCCAGTTCAACGCGGCGACCGGCGCAGACCGCCTGTGTTTCGGCTTGGCGCAGATGGTTGGCGATGAAATGGCTGTGCGGCACGCAGTCGCCGTCGATGAACAGGAAGTGGTCGCTGCGCCCCGCCTGGATGGCGCGGTTGAGCGCGCGATTCTTGCGAAAGCCGCAATCCTCCTGCGTCAGGTGCAAAAGGTGGGGATAGTCGCCGCGCAGCGGCGCGAGGTACTCCCGCATCTGCGCACTGGCGCCGTCTTCGGAAACGATGATCTCGAAATCCGTCGCCGTCTGATGACGCAGGGTGCGCAGGATGCAGTCGAGCTTGGCGACATCCTTGTAGACCGAGATGATGAGGCTCGCCCGATAACGACTCACGGCGGCCTCTCGCGCTACTGCCCCGAGCGCAGCAATTGATCGAAGTAGGCGATGGTCGGCCGCAGCCCTTCTTCCAGTTTGATCTTCGGTTCCCAACCCAGCCTCTCGCGCGCCAGGGTGATATCCGGCTGACGCTGCTTGGGATCGTCGTGGGGCAGCGGTTTGTGCACCAACTTCGATTTGGAACCGGTCAACTCGATGACCTTCTGTGCCAGCTCCAGCATGGTGAATTCGCCGGGGTTGCCGGTGTTGACCGGGCCGGTGAGATCGTCGGGAGAATCCATCAGCCGCACGAAGACCTCGATCAGGTCGTCGACATAGCAGAAGGAGCGCGTCTGCAGGCCGTCGCCGTAGACGGTGATGGGGTCGCCGCGCAGCGCCTGCACGATGAAGTTGGAGACCACGCGGCCGTCGTTGGGGTGCATGCGCGGGCCGTAGGTGTTGAAGATGCGCGCCACCTTGATGCGCAGCTGGTGCTGGCGCCGGTAATCGAAGAACAGGGTCTCGGCGCAGCGCTTGCCTTCGTCATAGCAGGAGCGCGGCCCGATGGGATTGACGTTGCCCCAGTAGCTTTCCGGTTGCGGGTGGATCGCCGGGTCGCCGTAGACCTCGCTGGTCGATGCCTGAAACACCTTGGCGCCGGTGCGCTTGGCCAGCCCCAGCATGTTGATGGCGCCGAGCACGCTGGTTTTGGTGGTATGGACCGGGTCGTGCTGGTAGTGGGGCGGCGAGGCGGGGCAGGCGAGGTTGTAGATCTCGTCCACCTCGGTGTATAGCGGCTGGCTCACGTCGTGGCGCAGCACCTCGAAGTGCGGATTGTCGAGCAGGTGCAGGATGTTGTCGCGGGTGCCGGTGAAGAAGTTATCCAGACAGATGACGTCGTGGCCGTCGTTGAGCAGCCGTTCGCACAGGTGCGAACCGAGGAAGCCGGCGCCGCCGGTGATCAGAATGCGTTTGCGCAGGGAGTAGGAAAACATGGTTCAGCCGCCTACCTTGCCGCGGCCTATGCCGTAGTATTCGAAGCCCGATTCGGCCATCTGTTGCGGGTCGTACTGGTTGCGTCCGTCGAAGATCACCGGTGCCTTCAGCGCCTTCTTGATGGCGGCGAACTCGGGATTGCGGAACGGCTTCCATTCGGTCACCAGCACCATGGCGTCGGCGCCTTCCAGTGCTTCGTACTGGTGTTCGACGAAGCGCACGCTGCCGTTGTCGAACCACTCGGCGGGCAGTTCGCGGCGCGCCGTCTCGTGCGCCACCGGGTCATAGGCGACGACCTTGGCACCGGCCTCCACCAGCTCCCTGATCAACACCAGCGACGGCGCCTCACGCATGTCGTCGGTCCCCGGCTTGAACGCCAGTCCCCACAGGCCGAGGGTGCGGCCCTTGAGGTCGTTGCCGAAATGGTGGCGGATCTTGTCGAACAGCCGCTGCTTCTGGCGATCGTTGCGCCGCTCCACCGCGTCCAGCAGCCAGGCGTCGAGGTCGTTCTCCTGCGCCATGCGCAGCAGCGCCTTGACGTCCTTGGGGAAGCAGGAGCCGCCGTAGCCGGCGCCGGCGTAGATGAAGTGGGGGCCGATGCGGGTGTCGGAGCCGATGCCGCGGCGCACCTGTTCGATGTCCACGTCCAGCTTTTCGCACAGCGCGGCCACCTCGTTCATGAACGAGATCTTGGTGGCGAGCAGGGCGTTGGCGGCGTACTTGGTCATCTCCGCGTCGCGCACGCCCATGGTGACGATCACCTCGTGGTTGCGCATGAACGGCGCATAGAGTTCGCGCATCAGTTTATCGGCCTGTTCGTCTTTGACGCCGATGACCACGCGGTCGGGACGCATGAAGTCGTCCACCGCCGCCCCTTCCTTGAGGAATTCCGGGTTGCTGACCACGTCGAACTTGATCTTGCTGCCGCGCTTGTCCAGCTCCTCCTGGACCGCGGCGCGCACCTTGTCGGCGGTGCCGACCGGCACGGTGGACTTGTCCACCACCACGTTGTAGTCGGCGACCATGGTGCGGCCCAGTTCGCGCGCCACCGCCAGCACATATTGCAGATCGGCGGAGCCGTCCTCGCCGGGCGGGGTGCCGACGGCGATGAAGTGGATATCGGTCTCCTGTACCGCCTCCGCCAGGGAGGTGGTGAAGCGCAGGCGGTTCTCCTTGTAGTTGGCCAGCACCAGGTCTTCCAGGCCCGGTTCATAGATCGGCAGAATGCCCTGCTTGAGCCCTTCGATCTTGGCGGCGTCGATGTCGACGCAGGTGACGGTGTGGCCCATCTCGGCGAAGCATGTGCCGGTGACCAGACCGACATAGCCGGTTCCTACAACGGAGATATGCATGGAGCGGTTTCCTCTGGCGTAAGGTGTCAAGTTGCGTCCAATTCTACCTAAATAATGCTCTAATAGTCACTGAAAGCTACGAGTGCTTGTGACGCTATTCGCGTGAAACGCCAAACAATAGAGCATACGATGCGCCTACTTTTCCTTAATTCCCACAGCGCCGATTACCTCGAGGATCAGCTGTTTTCTGGGCTGACCGAGCTACTGGGCCGTGAAAACGTAATTTCCTACCCAATTAATAGAAATTACTATTGGCCGCGCAAGCCATACCCACGTAATCTCGGGCACTGCAGAACTTTAGGTGATTTTCTCGGCGACCGGTTCCATCTGCGCCGCGCATTAAATCATTTCGACTTCGACGGCATTGTCATCGGCTCGACCAAGCGCGATACGTTTGAAACCTATTTGTCACTGGCTGATAGCCTGCCGCCCGGTTTGCCGGTCATCTATGTCGATGGCGGCGACTGGCCGGAGGTGGGCGGAGACGCGGCACGCTACGTGCCGCCGGACGACACCGCCGC
>CAYQWR010000136.1:0-7749 GCA_964421235.1 uncultured Thiohalomonas sp.
CCCGCGCCGCACCTACGGCATCGTGGTGCGGCGTGGACGCTTCCTGTCGCCGCAGGCGAAGCGTTTTCTGGATATGGTGAGCAGCGTGTTCGTGCATGACGGCGGCGCCGCGCCTTTGGGGGGGATCGGCGACGAACCCCCCGATCCGAACCGGCCGAAGGGGTCGTTGCCCGCAGATATTTTATGAGTACCGTGCCGGTGATCCCGGCGGCGCCCGAGTGGACCGAGGCCGCGGCGCGACTGGCGCGGCGCTGGCAACTGCCGTACCGGGAGCGATGCGACGAGGGACTCTGTCTGAAGGCCGGCGCGCGCCTGGAATTGTGCCAGCTCGGGCCACAGGCCCCCGGTCCGGTCTACGTCGACTTTATCGGCGGCGCGGTCGGCCACCGCCGCCGTTTTGGCGGCGGCCGCGGCCAGGCCATTGCCAGGGCCGTGGGCCTGAAGGGGGCGGAACCGCTGCACATCTTCGATGCCACCGCCGGCTTGGGGCGCGACGCCTTCGTGCTGGCCGGTCTAGGGTGCGAGGTAACGCTGGCGGAGCGCTCGGCGGCCGTGGCGGCACTGCTGGACGACGGCATGGCGCGGGCACGGCAGGATGTCGAGGTGGCGCCGATTATCGGTCGTATGCACCTGCTTTGCGGCGACGCCGAGTCGCTGTTGCGGCAATTGGACGAAAACGCGCGGCCCGACGTCGTCTACATCGACCCCATGTATCCCCATCGCGACAGCTCGGCCATGGTGAAAAAGGAGATGCGCCTGTTTCGCCTGCTGGTGGGCGAGGATTTGGATGCCGACCGGCTGTTCGATGCCGCGTTGGCGGCGGCCCGCAGGCGGGTGGTGGTGAAGCGCCCCGATTATGCGCAGCCGTTGGCGGGCAAGCGCCCGACCATGGCCATTGCCACGAAGAATCACCGCTTCGATGTCTACATCATCAAAGCGCTGACTCCATGACCACGTCCACCTTGATGTTCCAGCGCTCCGGCGACTCGGCGCCGACAATGCGATCGTCGCCGCTGCGGGCGGCGGGATTGGAAAGATCGATGTCGTGGGTGTCGATAAAGCGGTTCCGGTTGGTGTCATAGACCACGCGCACGACCGGGTGGAGGGGGTCGTTCTCGCCCGGTTCCATCACGATCGCCAGGCGTCCGCTCTCCAGTCGCACCAGGGAGCCGACCGGATAGATACCCACGCAGCGGATGAATTGATGGACCAGCGGCTGGTTGAAGTGGAATTTGCTCCACTCCAGGATGCGGCGTAGCACCATGGTGGGCGGTTCGCCCTTGTGATAGCAGCGGTCGGCGGAAATGGCGTCGTAGACGTCGACGATGGCCGCCATCTGGCCATAGGTGCTGATGGCGTCGCCGCTGAGTTTGTTGGGGTAACCGCTGCCGTCGTAGCGCTCATGGTGCTGGGCGGCGACCGCGATGGCGGTGGCGGAGACCTCTCCGGTCTGCTCCAGCAGTTCGCGACTGTACTCCACGTGGCGGCGCATGATGACGAACTCGTCATCGGTAAGCCGCCCCGGCTTGTTGAGGATGTGGTCGGGGACTTTCAGTTTGCCGATGTCGTGCAGCAGCGCACCGACCCCAATCTCCTGAATGACGGAGCGCTCCAGCCCCAGCTCCCTGGCGAATGAGATCATCAGTACCGCGACGCCGATCGAGTGCTCGAAGGTGTAGCGGTCCATTTGGCGGATGCGTCCCAGGCTGAGCAGTGCATGGGGGTTCCGGAAGATCGACGAAACCATGTTGTTCACCACATGGCCTACACGCTCCACCTCGATCTGCTTGCCCAGACGCACATCGTGCATGATGTCGGTCACCAGACGGGAGGCATCGCGCTGTACGCTGGCGGCATAGGCGCGTTCTTCGCGCACGCTGACGGCGGTATCGGAACCGCCCGAAGAGCGCCTGCCGACGCGTTCCAGGCGCTGCTGCAGTTCGGCCTGGACCTCCTCCCGGGCCGGGGCGTCACTGACGTCCGTGCCCCTCGTCGTATCGATGTAGAGCTCTTTGATGCCCAGCGCGGCGATCCGCTTGACCGTATCTGCGTTGTTGATCAGGAATTTATTGGCGATAAACGGATGATCCATCCAGCCGCAATTGAGGTCGTGCACGTACATTCCGGGGCGGAGCTGTCCAATGGCTATTTTCTTTATCGTGTGTTCCATCAAGCTATCGTTCCGCGCTGCAAGATGAAGAATCCTAAATATCGCCGGTGAAATGGCGCCAGGAGGGCTAGCGAATGATTTTCACCTTATCGCCGACATCCATCAGTCTGTAAATGACGCGCATCGCCGAATTGGCCACCCGAATGCAGCCGTGGGATACCCGGCGCCCCAGCAGGTCGGGGCGATCGGTGCCGTGAATGGCGTAGGTCTTGCCGATGTTCAAAGCGTAGCGGCCCAGGGGGCCGCGAAAGCAGCGTCGACCGGCGCGGACATCACTTTCATACTCTTCGTCCATCGATTTCGGGATGCACCACTCGATACCGTGCGGGTCATGCACCTTCCAGCGCACATGGTAGCTTCCCGGCTCAGTGTAGTAACAGCGGCCGCCCTTCGTTTCGGGTTTGCAGCCGTCCATCCCCAGCGCCACCTTGGTTTTATACACCACCTTGGCGCCGTGATTGGTGTCGTCCAGCACCTTCAGCAGGAAATGCCTCTTGTCGATCACGATAAACCGATCATGGTCAGGATGCTGCGACCGGGCGGGCCGCGTCGAAATATCCCGCGCGTAATAGTCAAGAACCCAGACCGGGTGCGCCAAGGGCTGCCACTTGCCATGGGGAAAATGGCCGCTGACACGCAGCCAATGGTTCGCGTCGGGGCGTGCGGTGAACAGCGTTCCCTGATTCCAAATGTCATCGATGTGACCATCGGGCGTGTCACGTATCACGGAGATAGTGGCGAGCTCATAGGTCCGGGCCGGTGTAGCGGGAGTGTCCGGGGAGGCCGCCGCGGCGGCAGGCGCCACACAGACCAATAACTGCAAAATTATAAGGGGTATTGCGCCTCGCATCGGACCGTCTATTGGCTGAGTTTGGGAGAGTGTAATGTTTTGCCGACAATCGTCAAACTCCTGCGGCCAAGCGGCCGATCTCGTCCTATCCTGTACCTACAAGGAACGACATACGGCATGGGCAAAAAAGAAGGAGAGGCCAATGGTCGACGTAATCAGCCAACTGGGCGATGAACAGGAGTATCTGCTGGGGCATAAGTGCAGCGGGATCCCGCGGGAGCTGTTGCAAGTGCCGGGACCCGATTACGTCGAACGGGTGATGGTGCCGAAGGATCGAACGCCGGCGGTATTGCGCAACCTGCAACTGATGTTCAATACCGGACGTCTGGCGGGTACCGGTTATCTCTCGATCCTGCCGGTGGACCAGGGTGTCGAACACTCGGCGGGAGCATCGTTCGCGCCCAATCCCATTTTCTTCGATCCGGACAATATTCTGCGTCTCGCCATTGAAGGCGGCTGCAATGCCGTGGCGTCGACGCTCGGTGTGCTGGGTGCGGTGGCGCGGAAGTATGTGCACAAGATACCGTTTCTGATGAAGATAAATCACAATGAGTTGCTGACCTATCCCAACATTCACGATCAAACCCTGTTCGCATCGGTGCAGCAGGCGTTCGACCTGGGGGCCGTCGCCGTCGGTGCAACCATCTATTTTGGCTCGGAGGCGTCGCGGCGGCAGATTTCGGAGATCAGCGAGGCCTTTGCCTACGCCCATGAATTGGGGATGGTTACCGTGCTGTGGGCCTATCTGCGCAACGACGCCTTCAAGGTGGACGGCGTCGATTATCACGCCAGCGCCGATCTGACAGGGCAGGGCAATCACCTGGCCGTCACCATCAATGCGGATATCGTGAAGCAGAAACAGGCGGTCAATAACGGCGGTTATAACGCGTTGAAGTTCGGCAAGACGCATCCCAAGGTCTACGACACGCTGACCAGCGACCATCCCATCGATCTGGTGCGCTATCAGGTTGCCAATTGCTACATGGGACGGGTGGGGATGATCAACTCCGGTGGGCCGTCCGGCAAGGACGACATGCACCAGGCAATCCGCACCGCAGTGATCAACAAGCGCGCCGGTGGCATGGGATTGATCTCGGGACGCAAGGCGTTTCAGAAACCGATGGCCGAAGGTATCGCATTGTTGAATGCCATACAGGACGTCTACTTATCGCCCGACATCGATATTGCCTGACAACGAAACGACGGCAGTGGCCGTCGTTTCGATCTACCGGGGAGTTACAGCTACGCGGCGTTCAGTACGCGGTCGATCTCTTCCACCACGATGCGTACCCGCTCGGGGGCATCTTCGATCTCTCCGCGCTTGAGACGTGTCTCGAAACCATCGACTGCCGCCTTCAGGGCGGGGACGCCACAATAGGTTGCCGAGCCGTTGATCTTGTGGATAAAGCGTTGCAGGCTTTGGTAGTCGCGGGCCGAAATGGCCTCCAGGATGCTGGCGCGCTGTTCCGGCAACTCCTTCAGCAACATCGCGAAAAGCTCCTCCGCCAGTTGTGAATTGCCGCCTGCGCGAGTCAGAGCGAGTTCCTTGTCGATTACCTGAGTGACTGCATTCATGATTTCACTCCTCTCCTTGGGTGATTTGGCGACCAGCTGCCTGTCTTTTTAGTGTAACGAAAACTCCAGATGGGGCAAGCTTTGTTTTATAATCCCGCCCACTAAAGTTTTTGTCAATTATCCTGCCGCAGGTCCTGTTTATGCGCTATCCGACGCTTGAATCGTTTGTCGGCAACACCCCCCTGGTGCGGTTGCAGCGGCTGCCGGGGGCGACCTCGAATGTCCTGCTGGTAAAGCTGGAAGGCAACAATCCGGCCGGTTCGGTCAAAGACCGCCCGGCAATAAGCATGATCCAGCATGCCGAGGCACGCGGCGACATCACGCCGGGCGATACCCTGATCGAGGCCACCAGCGGCAACACCGGCATCGCCCTGGCCATGGCGGCCGCCATCAAGGGTTACCGCATGGTGCTGATCATGCCGGAGAATCTGAGCATCGAGCGGCGCGCCGCGATGAAGGCCTACGGTGCCGACCTGATACTGGTGACCCAGCAGCAGGGCATGGAAGGCGCGCGCGACCTGGCCGATCAGATGCAGCGCGACGGCAAGGGCAAGGTGTTGGACCAATTCGGCAATCCTGATAATCCGCTTGCCCACTACGAAAGTACCGGCCCCGAGATCTGGCGCGATACCCAGGGCGGGATCACCCATTTCGTCAGCGCCATGGGCACCACCGGCACCATCATGGGCACCTCGCGGTTCCTCAAGGAGCAGAATCAGGCGGTGCAGATCGTCGGCGTGCAGCCGGCGGAAGGGGCGAGCATCCCCGGCATCCGGCGCTGGCCCGAGGCCTACCTGCCGCGCATTTATCAACCGGCGCGGGTCGACCGTATCATCGACATCGGCCAGCAGGATGCCGAAGAGACCACCCGGTTGCTGGCCGCACGCGAAGGCATCTTCGCCGGCGTCTCTTCCGGCGGCGCGGTGGCGGCCATGCTCCAACTGGCGCGCGAGGTGGAGAACGCGGTCATCGTCGGCATCATCTGCGACCGCGGCGACCGTTATTTGTCGACGGGTGTGTTCCCGGCTTAAAGAATTCACCGCAAAGGCGCAAAGTACGCGAAGGATAATAGGGTCGATAGCTGATCTTCGTGTGTGCCAAGTTCCGCGGTAGATAGTTACGCGCTCTTGGGTTTTGTAACATTAAGCATTCTTTGCGCACTTTGCGCCTTTGCGGTGAACAGCTTTGGGTTTTTAGTCTATGAATGTGCTGGTATTCGATATCGAGACGGTTCCCGACGTGGCCAGCGGCCGGCGGCTGCACGGCCTCGACGGCTTGAGCGATCAGGATGTCGCCAATGTGATGTTCCACAAGCGGCGGCAGGAGACCGGCGGCGATTTTCTGCGCCTGCATCTGCAACGCATCGTCGCCATTTCGGTGGTACTGCGCAACAGCGACACGCTGCGGGTCTGGTCCCTGGGCGAGCCCGACGCGTCCGAGGCGGAACTGGTGCAGCGCTTCTTCGACGGCATCGATCGCTTTACGCCCACGCTGGTGTCGTGGAACGGCGGCGGCTTCGATCTGCCGGTGTTGCATTACCGGGCGTTGCTCCACGGGGTGCAGGCGCCGCGCTACTGGGAGAGCGGCGAAGACGATCAGAGCTTTCGCTGGAACAACTACCTGAGCCGCTTCCACAGCCGCCATACCGACTTGATGGATGTGATCGCCGGCTATCAGCCGCGCGCCAATGCGCCGCTGGATGAAGTGGCCACCATGCTCGGTTTTCCCGGCAAGATGGGGATGAGCGGCGACAAGGTGTGGGACGCCTATCAGGCGGGCGACATCGAAGGCATCCGCAACTACTGCGAAACCGACGTACTCAACACCTTCCTGGTCTATCTGCGCTTTGAATTGATCCGCGGCCGCTTGAGCCCCGCCGAATATGACGCCGAGTGCAGGGGTGTGCGCGAGTATCTGGCGAAGGAGGGCAAGGCGCACTTCACGGAGTTTCTTGGCAACTGGCCGGAGTAAAAAATATTCACCGCACAGGCGCAAAGGGCGCAAAGTACAACCGAGGAATTATTCCCACTAACCTCTCAATATCATGTGCGGGTGACCAACCGGCGTACCGATTCACGAACGCAGTCACACCTTCATGAATATATTTTCATTCACCTTCGCGCCCTTTGCGCCTTTGCGGTGAAAATGGATCTTGGATAACCCATGGCACGACGCAAAAAGAAACCCCTACCCACGACGCCGGTGCGCGTCACCATCGATAGCCTGAATCACCAAGGGCGCGGCGTCGGCCGCGTCGACGGCAAGACGGTATTCGTCGCCGGCGCGCTGCCGGGCGAGGAGGTGGAGTTCGTCTATACGGCGATCCACCGCAACTTCGACGAAGGCGATGCGGTCAACATTTTCACGGCATCACCGCAGCGGGTGGCGCCACGCTGCCCGCACTTCGGCGTCTGCGGCGGCTGCGCCATGCAGCATCTCGCGCCGGAGGCGCAGATCGCCTACAAGCAGAACGTGCTGCTGGATGACTTCAAGCATATCGGCAAGGTGCAGCCGAAAGAGGTGTTGCCGCCGCTGCTGGGGTCGCACTGGGGTTACCGGCGCAAGGCGCGGCTCGGTGTGAAGTATGTGGCGAAGAAGGGCAAGGTCCTGGTCGGTTTCCGCGAGCGCAACAGCGGACTTCTGGCGGACCTGTCGCGCTGCGAGGTGCTGCATCCCAGCGTCGGCACGCAACTGGAGGTGTTGGCCGAACTGATCGCCTCGCTGTCGATCCACGACAAGATCGCGCAGATCGAAGTGGCTGTGGACGACAATCAGACGGCGCTCGCCCTGCGCAATCTCGACGAACCGACCGATGACGATCGTATGAAGCTGATCGACTTCGCCCAACGCCATGAACTGTGCCTCTATCTGCAACCGGGCGGCCCCGATTCGCTGATCCCGCTGTGGCCCGAGCGGATCGAATTGCGTTACGTGCTGGACAAGTACGACGTCGGCTTCAGCTTCAAGCCCGGCGACTTCACCCAGGTCAACACCGAGATCAATCGTCAGATGATCGATCGCGCCATCGAACTGCTCGACCTGCAACCGGAAGATCGCGTGCTCGACCTGTTCTGCGGTCTGGGCAACTTCACCCTGCCGCTGGCGCGCCGCTGCGCCGAGGTGGTGGGCGTGGAAGGGGAGGCGAAGCTGGTGG
>CAYQWR010000137.1:0-7625 GCA_964421235.1 uncultured Thiohalomonas sp.
TGACGGCAAACACATCAGCGATACTGCGGCAGCTCGAACTGATAGATGCCGTTCTTGGCTCCCTTGAACATATGCACGTACACCTTGTCGCCCCAAATGCGGGGAAAGCCCTTTTGGTACTCGGGGAGATCGGTGATCTGGAACGTCTTGTCCGCGGCGATATCGTAGCCCCAAATTTCGATAGCCGACAAATCGGCCTTGTTGTTCGGGTTCGGACAATTGCGCCAGTCCATCCATACGATGATATCATCGTAAATATCCGGATAGCTCGCGATTGCCGCGCCGTCGGAGGCCGGGCAAACGGAGCTCGAACTGGACCCGGTGTTGCTGGAAATCTACGGCAACGAGACGGAAGGACACCTCGCGGCCATCAACGAATTCGTTACCGGCTGCCGGACCCAGGGCGCATGTCGGGTCTCCGAAAGTCTGACGCGTGCACTGCATACACTGCAGGGAAGCTCACGCATGGCCAACGTGATTCCCGTTGCCGATATCAGCAGTCACCTGGAGAAATATACCAAGGCGCTGCATACGGCAAACGAACCGGTAGCTGAAGAGGGATTGGCCGCACTGGAGGCGTGCGTCGACTTTGCCCGCGACCAGCTGACCTTTTTGCAGGGCGACCGAACCGAGGCGCCGCCGTATCAGGAGCTGTTGGCCAAGGCCGAGGAATTGCATCACGCGACGCACCAGCTCGCCGAGGGGCTGGAAGCCGCACCGGAGGCCGGGCTGGCGATCGCGCCTTCCGCCGAATCGGCACCGACGCCCAATGGTGTTGCAGAAGAGATCGTCGTAGAGGTTCCATCCGAAGAGTCGGCCGAGCCGCTGGAAACCGCGGCCGAGCCGACGTCGGCTGGCGTGACACTGGAGGGCGTATCGGAGGAGGCGTCGGCGACGGAGCAAGAGCCTTCGCTGGAGGATATTCTTTCGTCGATCGAGGTCGAGGAGATTACCGCCGCGCCCGTCGCGGAAGAGCCGGCGCCGATCGAGGTCGAAGAGATTACTGCCGCGCCCATCGCGGAAGAACCGGCGCCCGCCGAGTTCGAAACTCCGGCGCGGGCGCCGGCGTCAACGCAGCCGCCCGCCTCCGCTGATTATGATTACGAGCTGCTGGAGATCTTCCTGGAAGAGGGGGCCGAGATCCTCGACGCCAGCGAAGAGACCCTGCAGGCGTGGCGCGAACAGCCGGACGACCGCTCGCTGGTAGAGGCGTTGCAGCGTCAGCTGCACACGCTGAAAGGCAGCGCCCGCATGGCCGGCATCGCAGCTATCGGTGACCTGAGTCATACTCTGGAATCGATTTTTGAAGATGTGGTCGAGGGACGGCTGGCCCGTTCCAGGGCGATGATCGATCTGTTGCAGCTGGCGCAGGACCGCTTGGTCGAAATGCTGGAACAGGTACGAAATAATACGCCGTTGTCCAACGCCGACGACCTGATTGGCCGTATCCATGCGCTGACGCGCGGAATGGAGGCAACGGAAGAGGAGAAGCCGGAGGCAGTAGCGGCTGCTGCGCCCTCCTACGATGCCACGCTGGCCGCCGCCTTCATGCGCCAGGCGGAAGAGATTCTGGAGTCCTGTGACGCGCGGTTGCGGAGCTGGGAAGCCAGCGACGACAAGTTACCGCTGTTGCAGGAGCTGCAACGCGAGTTGCATACGTTGGGGTCCGCCGCCGCCACGGCCGCGGTGACGACGATGGCCGATGTCGGCTTTGCCGTGGCGCTGCTGCTCGGCAGTGTGACCGGAGGCCGTGTCCCGGTGACGGATCGGCTGTTGAGTGTGTTGCAGCGCACCTACGACCGTCTGACGCAGATGCTGGATGAGCTGCGCCAGGGAACGCTGCCGGCACCGGCTGCGGATTTGGTCGCTACGGTGGACGAGATGGTTGCCGAGACGGCCGTAGCGCCCCTGGCCGAGCCGCTTAGCCGAGTGGAAGAAGAGGCGCTGGCCAAAGGTGAGCGCCGCCAATCCTTCCGGGCAGCCCAGGAACTTGTCCGTGTGCGCTCCGAGCTGCTGGATAATTTGGTGAATTTCGCCGGCGAGGTGAGCATCTATCGCTCACGCGTGGAACAACAGGTGGGCGGTTTCAACTACAGCCTGCGTGACTTTGGTGAAATCCTTGCCCGCCTGGGTGAACAGCTGCGCCAGTTCACCATCGATACCGAGGCGCAGATCCAGTCGCGCTACGAAGAGGCCGGCCAGGAAGGATACGAAGATTTCGATCCGCTGGAGTTCGACCGCTTTACCCACATGCAGCAGTTGGCACGCTCGACGATGGAGAGTTTGAGCGATTTGATGGAAGTCCGTGACACCATGCAGGGCGCCACCCGCGAAACCGAAACGCTGCTGCTGCAGCAGGCGCGGGTGAATACCGAGCTGCAGGAAGGCCTGATGCACACGCGCATGGTGCCGCTGGTGGAGAATGCGCCGCGCCTGCGCCGCATCGTGCGGCAGACCTGTGCCGAACTCGGCAAGGAGGTGGAGCTGCGCTTCCAGGGGGGCGAGGTCGAGATGGACCGCCACATGGTGGAGCGCATGCTGGCGCCTATCGAGCATCTGTTGCGTAACGCCATTGCGCACGGCATCGAGACGCCGGAGGCGCGCCGCGGGCAAGGGAAGCCGGCGAGCGGCAAGATCACCATCGCCCAGGCGCGCGAAGGTTCCGAGGTCGTTATCCGGGTCATCGACGACGGCCAGGGTGTCAATCTCGACAAGGTGCGGCACAAGGCGGTTGAACGCGGCCTGATGAAGACCGATGCCGGGCTGTCGGACAAAGAGGTCACGCACTTTATTCTGGAGTCCGGTTTTTCCACGGCGGACAGCCTGACGCAGCTGTCGGGCCGCGGCGTCGGCATGGATGTGGTCAACAGCGAGATCAAACAGTTGGGCGGCTTGCTGGAGATCGATACCAAGCCCGGCGAGGGCACCACCTTTACCGTTCGTCTGCCGTTGACGCTGTCGGTGACCCGCGCCCTTCTGGTGCAGTCCGGTGAGCAGATCTACGCCGTACCGCTGGTCAGTATTCAGGGTATCGAGCGCATCGATCGCGGGCGTCTGGAACAGATGTTGGCGGTGGAAAATCCGACCTATTCCTGGCTCAACCAGGATTATGTACTGCTCTCGCTCGGTGGCCTGCTCGGTGCCGGCGGTATTGCCGTGGCGGACGAGATCGTCAAGCGACCGCTGCTGTTTACCCAAAGTGGCGATCACCATGTGGCCTGGGCGGCGGATAATCTGCTGGGCAGCCGCGAAATCGTGGTGAAGTCCCTGGGGCCGCAGCTGTCGACGCTGCGCGGTCTCTCCGGTGCGACCATCCTCGGCGACGGCCGGGTGGCGCTGATCCTCGACCTGCCGATGCTGGCGCGCCTCGGCCTGGCGCAACGCAGCGTGGCGGAGGAGGAGGCGATCGCGGCGGAGGTGCGGGTCGAACAGCCGGTGGTGATGGTGGTGGACGATTCGATCACCGTGCGCAAGGTCACCTCGCGTCTGCTGGAGCGCAACGATCTGCGGCCGGTGACGGCGAAAGACGGCGTCGATGCCATCGCGCAGCTCGAAGACGTGATCCCGGATGTCATGTTGCTGGACATCGAAATGCCGCGTATGGACGGCTACGAATTGGCGACGCATATGCGCAACACCGGGCGTCTCAAGCATATTCCGATCATCATGATCACCTCGCGCAGCGGCGAAAAACATCGCCAGCGGGCGCTGGACATCGGCGTGGACCGCTACATGAGCAAGCCGTATCAGGAGACCGAGCTGCTGGAAAATATCCGCACTCTGCTTGCCGAGCGGGCCAAGCGCTAACCATGGCACCGTAAGATGAGTGAATCGAGCAAAGCACAGGACAGCGCAACCCCCGACGTCGCCGCCGGCTTGGCGGTACGCTGCCTCATTATCCCGTTGAGCGGTACTACGCTGATCCTGCCCAACACGGCCGTCGCCGAAGTGGCGGAGTACCGGGCGCCGCAGCCGATCGACGCTGCGCCGGGCTGGCTGCTGGGAATGATGCAGTGGCGCGGTCGCAGTATCCCGTTGCTCACGTTCGAGCAATTCGTCGATTTGCCGGCAGGCGCCGCGGGCGTCCATGCACGGGCCATCGTCTGCAACACCTTGGGCGGCAATGCGACGCTGCCTTTTATCGCGTTGCTGGCACAGGGCATCCCGCGCCTGACGGCAGTGAAGGCCGAGGTGCTTGAGCCGACCGAGCAGGACGGACCGGAACAGGAGGCGGTGGCGGCCGGGGTACGGTTCGCGGGCCAGGAGGCGCTGATCCCCGATTTGGATGCGATAGAGCGGATGTTGATCCGACTGGGTATTAAAGCCGGATGATTTGGCGGTAAAATCGGCGGCACTGGAATATATATTTAATGTGGCTGGGGATGACCATGCTGAAAAAGGTCCATGTGGGTGCAATAGTGGCATTGCTGGCATTTGCCGGTGGTGCGTCGGCGCAGCAGCAGGGCGCTGTCTCGGCAATCAACGAGCCGGCAATCAGTCCTGAACGGGCGCATATGCTGGAAATCATCAAGCAGGTGGAGAGCAATCCGAAGCGCATGGCAGAAGCCATAACCGCCGGTGCCGATCGCTCGTTGCTGTGCAGCAACTGCCACGGCAAGGACGGTAACAGCATCCAGCCGGGCGTCCCCAATCTTGCCAGCCAGAATCCTACCTATCTGTTGCAGCAGATTGACCGTTTCGCCACCGGCAAGCGCAAGAATTTCGTTATGAATGCGCTGGCGGCCAGTTTCACCCTGGACGACAAGATTAACCTCGCCATCTACTTCTCCAGCCAGAAGTTGCATCCCGAGAAATACGACCCGGTGCTGGCGGCAAGGGGCAAGCGTATCTTTGAGGGCGTTTGCTATCTATGCCACGGCCTCGACGGCAAGGGCGGCAGCGAAAAGGGCTTTGCCCGCATCGCCGGCCAGCGGCCGAGTTACGTGGTGTTGAATTTGACGCGCTTCCGGGCCGTGGCGCGCCACGATGTGCCGGCGGACGATGTCGTTCGTCAAAGTCCGCGCATGGAGCAGGTGACGCAGAACCTCAGCGATCAGGACATCAAGGATCTGGCCAACTACGTGGCTTCGCTGCAGCAGTAGAGACCTGCGGCCTTCAATTTCCGGTTCCGGGTTTCCAGTCGGCGACGGCGTTGAGCCTCCGGCGGAGCCCGGATCCCGGCTATCCTCCCAAATCCCCCCAGCGCGCCTGGGCCAGTGCCACGGCGGCGAGGGCTGCCGTCTCGGTGCGCAGGACGCGCGGTCCCAGTCTGAGCGTGTGGTAGCCCGCTGTGCGGGCAAGGGCGATCTCCCGTTCGCTCAAACCGCCCTCGGGGCCGATTAGCACGGTCGCCGCCTCGGTCGCTGTCGGCAGCTCATTCAGGGTCTGTGCCGCCCGCGGGTCGAGGGTAATCCCGATACCCTGCGGCGTCTGCTGCAGCCAGGTCTCCAGCGCCACGGGCGACGCCAGCCGCGGCAGCGTGTTGCGGCCACACTGCTCGCAGGCGCTGATGGCGACGGCCTGCCAATGGCGCAGCCGCTTCTCCATCCGCTCGCCGGAGAGGTTCACCGCACAGTGTTCGGTGATTAGCGGCACTATCCGCGTTATCCCCAATTCCGTCGCCTTCTGCACGACGTAGTCCATGCGTTCACCCTTGGCGATACCTTGGGCCAGGGTCAGGGTAAGCGGTGATTCCGCCGCTGCGACGCGGTACTCGCCGAGTTCCACTTCGACGGTCCGTTTCGTCACGGACAGCAATGTCGCCGCATACTCGCCGCCCTCGCCGCCGAAAAGCGTCAGCGGCGCGCCCGGTTGCAGTCGCAGTACCCGCGCCACATGGTTGGCGGCGCTCTCCTGCAGGGTCAGGCGCAGCCCGGTATGGAGCGCACCGGGCTGGTAGATGCGGGGGATACGCATGGTGTGGGTCGGCTAGCGGTCGCCCAGGGCCAGGGCGTCCCAGATCGCCTGCGTCGGCGCGGCCTGATTCATGGTATAGAAGTGCAGACCGGGCGCTCCGGCCTCCAACAGACGCCGGCACAGCTCCACGGTCGCCTCCAGGCCGTAGGCGCGAATGCTCTCCAGGTCATCGTCCAAGCCTTCCAGCCGCTTGGCCAGCCAGCGCGGGATCTCGGCGCCGCAGGCGTCGGAGAAGCGGGCCAGTTGCTTGTAGTTGGTGATGGGCATGATGCCGGGCACGATGGGCACGTCTAGCCCCATACCTTCACAGTCATCGATGAAGCGCAGGTAGGCGTCGACGTTGTAGAAGTACTGGGTGATGGCGCCGTTGGCGCCCGCCTCCACCTTGCGCTGGAAGTTGAGCAGGTCCTTTTGTGCCGACGGCGCCTGCGGGTGGAACTCCGGATAGGCGGCCACCTCGATGTGGAAGTGGTCGCCGGTCTCGCGACGGATGAATTCCACCAGCTCGTTGGCGTAGTGAAACTCCCCGGTGTCGCGCATGCCCGAGGGCATGTCGCCGCGCAGGGCGACGATGCGCTTGATGCCCATTTCGATGTACTGCTGCAACAGCTCACGGATCGAATCGGCGCCGGAGCCGATGCAGGAGAGGTGCGGTGCCGTGTCGAGTCCGGCGGCCATCAGGTCGCGTACCGTTTCGATGGTGCCCTGCTGGGTGCTGCCGCCGGCCCCGTAAGTAACCGACACGTAGACCGGCTTCAGTGCGGCGAACTGATCGCGCGCCGCCAGCAGCTTCTCCCTGCCCTGTTCCGTCTTGGGTGGGAAGAACTCGAAGCTGAAGCCGGAGCGGTATTTCTTTTGCGATTCCATAGGAAGACCTCAGTTACAAGTGGCAAGCCACAAGCGACAAGAAAGACGCTTCTCTCTTGTCACTTGCAGCTTGGAACTTGTTACTCAATACCGGTAATGGTTCGGTTTGTAGGGGCCTTCCACCGGCACGTCGATGTAGTCGGCCTGCTCCTGGGTCAGGGTGGTGAGGTCGGCGCCGATCTTCTTCAGGTGCAGCCGCGCCACCTTCTCGTCCAGGTGTTTGGGCAGGACGTAAACCTTGCGCTCGTAGTTCTCGCCGCGGCCGAACAGCTCCATCTGGGCGATGGTCTGGTTGCTGAAGGAGGCGGACATGACGAAGCTGGGGTGGCCGGTGGCGCAGCCCAGGTTCACCAGACGGCCCTTGGCCAGCACGATGATCTTCTTGCCGTCGGGGAAGATGACGTGGTCGACCTGCGGCTTGATCTCTTCCCACTGGTACTTCTCCACCGAGGCGATGTCGATCTCCGAGTCGAAGTGACCGATGTTGCAGACGATGGCCTCGTCCTTCATGGCCGCCATGTGGTCGTGGTTGATGACGTTGACGTTGCCGGTGGTGGTGACGAAGATGTCGCCCAGCTTGCAGGCGTCATCCATGGTGACCACGCGGTAGCCCTCCATCGCCGCCTGCAGGGCGCAGATGGGGTCGATCTCGGTGACCCAGGTGGTGGCGCCCATGCCGCGGAAGGCCTGGGCGCAGCCCTTGCCCACGTCGCCGTAGCCCAGGACCACGCAGATCTTGCCGGCGATCATCACGTCGGTGGCGCGCTTGATGCCGTCGATCAGCGACTCGCGGCAGCCGTAGAGGTTGTCGAACTTGGACTTGGTGACCGAGTCGTTGACGT
>CAYQWR010000138.1:0-7623 GCA_964421235.1 uncultured Thiohalomonas sp.
AAAGCGGCGAGTTCCAGCTGCCGTGGACCTATCTGCACGCGATCAAGGATTACGTCGACATGGCGGCGGTGATCGAGGCCACGCCGGGGGCGCGCGCGGTGGTCAATTTTACGCCGACGCTGCTGGAGCAACTCGACGACTATGCGTTGCAGGTACGGGAGTACCTGCGCGCCGGCGCGCCGCTGCACGACCCGCTGCTCGCGGCACTGGCAGGCGTGACGTTGCCCGCCGATGCCGGGCATCGTCTGGCCCTGATTAAATCGTGTCTGCGCGCCAACGAAAAACGCCTTATCGATAGGTTTCCGCCCTATCGCCTGTTGGCGGATATCGCTGAGTGCATTGATGACGCGCCGCGTAAATCGCTGTACATGAACTCGCAGTATCTGGTCGACCTGCTGATGTGGTATCACCTGGCATGGCTTGGCGAAACGGTGCGTCGCAACGACAGCCGCGTGCGCGATTTGATGGACAAGGGCAGTGGCTTTCTGCAACATGATCGGCATGTGATGATGGAAATCATCAGCGAGTTGCTGGATGACGTGGTGGAACGTTATCGGAAATTGGCCGAGAGCGGACGCATCGAATTGTCGGTCACTCCGTACGCCCATCCCATCGTACCGTTGCTGATTGATATCAACTCTGCCAAAGAAGCGATGCCTGATGTGCATCTGCCTCACCTGACCGGTTACCCCGACGGTGAGGAGCGGGCGCGCTGGCATATCCGCGAAGGCATTCGCGTGTTTGAACACTATTTCGGCATGAAACCGCGCGGCTGCTGGCCGTCGGAAGGCGCCGTCAGCACGGCGGCCGTGAAGCTGTTTGCCGAAGAGGGATTTTCCTGGGTGGCGAGCGGTGAAAGTGTGTTGCGCAACAGCATGCGCCATTGTGGCATCGAGGATGGAGGTTGTATTCACCACCCGTACCGCGTCGACGATGCGGATACGCACTGCTTCTTTCGCGACGATGGCCTGTCCGACCTGATCGGTTTCACTTACGCCAACTGGCATGGCGACGATGCGGTGAACAACCTGGTTCACCATCTGGAGAATATCGCCGACGCCTGCGCCGACGAGCCCGACCGCGTGGTGTCCATTATTCTTGACGGCGAGAATGCCTGGGAATACTACCCGGAAAACGGTTACTATTTTTTGACGGCGTTGTATCGTCGGCTGGCGCAGCATCCCGCCATTGAACTCACCACGTTCAGCGAATGTGTCGACGCCGGCTTGAAGCCGGCTCCGCTCAAGGAGTTGGTTGCCGGCAGCTGGGTATACGGCACCTTCTCCACCTGGATCGGGGATGCGGACAAGAACCGCGCCTGGGATATGCTGGGCGACGCCAAGCATGCGTTCGATGCTGCGGTGGCGGCCGGCCGTTTGACTGGTACGCAGCTGCATGATGCGCAACGGCAACTGGGCGTATGCGAAGGTTCGGACTGGTTCTGGTGGTTCGGCGACTACAATCCGTCCGATTCGGTGCGCGACTTCGACCGTCTCTATCGCTTGCAGCTCGCTCGCCTGTACCAAATGATCGGCGAAGAGCCGCCGGAATTGCTGACACATGTAATCTTTCACGGCGGAGGCGCTCCGCAAATGGGCGGCGTAATGCGTCGCGGCAAAGAGAATAATTAGAAGGGGATGAATGGAACAGCCCAAAGCGCATACGCCGCTGCAACAACGCCAGGCAGGCATGCTGCTGCATCCAACTTCGTTGCCGGGGCCATGGCATTGCGGTGATCTGGGCGCCGAAGCGTATCACTTTGTCGATTTTCTGCAGGCGGCCGGCCAGCGGGTGTGGCAGGTATTGCCGCTGGGACCGACCCAGGATGATCTTTCGCCCTATCAAAGTCCTTCCGCCTATGCCGGCAATCCCGAGCTGATCAGCATTGAGGCGCTGTCGCAAGCGGGCTGGCTCGATGTCGAGCCGGTGCCGATTACGATGCCGCACGCGAAGCATGAGTTGATTGCGCGGGCTTGGCGGACCTTCAGCGCCCGTGCCGATAAGGGTGCGCGTGATGAGTTGCAGCGCTTTATCGGACACGCGGCATACTGGTTGGAAGACTATGCGCTGTTTCGCGTCATCAAGGGTCTCCAGCAGGGAACGCCCTGGAACGAGTGGCCGGTGGCGCTGCGCGATCACGATGCGGCGGCATTACGCCGGCTTGCGGACGACCATGCCGAAGAGCTTGCCGTGGTGCGTTTCGAGCAGTTCCTGTTCTTCCGCCAGTGGTTTGCCTTGAAGCGTTATGCCAATGAACACGGGGTGGCGATGTTCGGCGACATGCCCATCTTTGTCGCCCACGACAGCGCCGACGTTTGGTCGCAACGCAACTGTTTCGATCTCGACGAGTGCGGCCAGCCGTTGGTGGTCGCGGGAGTGCCGCCGGACTATTTCTCCGCCACCGGCCAACGCTGGGGCAATCCGCAATACGACTGGGAATGGATGGAAGCCGACGGATTTCGCTGGTGGTTGCAGCGATTCGAAGGGCAGTTGTGGATGTTCGACCTGCTGCGCATCGATCATTTCCGCGGCTTCGAGGCCTATTGGGAAATTCCTGCACATGAGGAGACCGCAATGAACGGGCGCTGGGTCAAGGCGCCCGGTGATGCGCTGTTTGCGGTATTGCAGCGGCGCATCGACCCGTTGCCTGTGGTTGCCGAAGATCTCGGCATCATTACCGCGGAAGTGGAGGCGTTGCGCAGGAAATATGCGTTGCCCGGCATGAAAATCCTGCAGTTTGCCTTTGACGGCGGCGCCGCCAATCCCTATCTGCCCCACAACCACCGGCGCAACAGCGTGGTCTATACGGGCACCCATGACAACGATACCACCGTCGGTTGGTATGATTCGCTGCCCGAAGGAGTGCAGCGGCAGGTGGCTGAGTATTTCGGCAAACCGGGCGAGGCGATGCCTTGGCCGTTGCTGCGGGCGGCCTATGCGTCGGTAGCGAAATTGGCGATGGCGCCGTTGCAGGACGTGTTGGGATTGGATGGCACACACCGGATGAATACTCCAGGCACCACCGCAGGCAACTGGCGCTGGCGTTTCAGCTGGGAGATGGTTCCTCCGGATCTGGCGCCGCGTCTGCGCCGGCTGGCGGCGCTGTACGGGCGTTAGGACTCTAATATTGTGACCCCCATAGCAGTCACGCTCCCGCATAGCCGATAAGTTCCGTAGTAGGTATTCAGGCGGCATGCGTGCCGCTCCTATCTGTCGTTAGGGAGGTGGCTATGTCGTTTCATGACGTTTTGTTCGTGGTGCCGTCCTCACCACTGTTTTCCATCGTTATCTGGCTGGTGCTGGTCGTCGCTGCACTCTATCTGGCGCGGCCGGCCGCGCACCGGGCCATCAAGGCCTTGTCGTTTGTGCTGCACTCGGCCTGCCGGCTGGCGGCACACGCGGCGATGCAGGCGGAGCACAAGCTGCAACTGCGCAACCGCGAAGTGCTGCTGGCGGCCGGACGCGAGGCGGCGGAACGGATGGTGGAGCGCGAGTTCGAGCGTATCGACGCGGCGGTGCGCCGTGATCTGGCGGAATATCCTGCGTTGCAGCGCGAACTGAGCGAGGCGGTGACCCGCATCGAGCAGGATTACCTGGATAGCAGCGAGGTGCCGCCGGAACCGCCGGCGTGGGCCAAGGTGGTGGAGTCGGTGGCCAAGATTGCACCCAAAGAGCCGATCATCGCCGAGGTGTTGGAGGATATCCACCAGTCGATGGTGCGCGGGCAGCGCGATGCCGTCGCGCAATACCGCAGCGACAACAACAAGCGTCATCGTATTCTGCACAGCATGATGCCGTTGTGGCGGCGCGTGGCGCGTGCCTTGGGCAGCATGGACGGGCGGGTGACGCGACTGATGGAACGTTCCACCAGTATCGATCGCCATATGGCCAACTACGAAGAGATCGTGCGCGGCAGCAGCCGCGCCGAGCGCATGCTGTCGTCGTCGTCGTTGACGCAATTCTTCATCGCCGGCTTCGTTCTCGCCATCGCCGTCGGCGGCGCCGCCATCAACTTCCATTTGATCGCCCGCCCGATGCAGGAGATGGTCGGCGGCAGCAGCTACATCATGGGCTACAAGGTGGCCAATATCGCGGCCCTGGTGATCATCCTGGTGGAGGCCACCCTGGGCCTGTTCCTGATGGAGTCGCTGCGTATCACCCGTCTGTTCCCGGTGATCGGTGCGCTCGATGATCGGATGCGGGTGAAGATGATCTGGGCGACCTTCGTCATGCTGCTGTTGTTGGCCAGCATCGAGGCGGGCCTGGCATTCATGCGCGAGAAGCTGTCTCAGGATGACGCCGCCCTGCTGGCCTCGCTGATGAACAATCACTCGGCGGTCACCTCTACGGCCACGGCCAGCGTCGTCGCCGGCAGTCAATGGATCACTACCGCGGCACAGATGGGGATGGGCTTCATCCTGCCGTTTGTCCTGACCTTCGTGGCCATTCCGCTGGAATCGTTCGTGCATTCCTCGCGTACCGTGCTCGGGCTGGTCGGCCAAGGCACGTTGCGCACTCTGGCATTCGTGATGCGGCTGTTCGGCAATATCTCGCGCTACGGCGGCGCCATGTTGATCCGTCTTTACGATCTCTTGATCTTTCTGCCGCTATGGATCGAGGAACGGATGAAATCCCGTAAGTCGGCCGGCACCGCCGTGGCGGCGGGTGCGGCGGTGGAGGGGCAGCCATGAAACGCTGGTTAGTGTTGTGTCTGCCGCTGCTGGCGGCGCTGTTGGCGGGTTGCAGCGGCAACGACACGTCGCACACCCGCGGCGTCTATCTGCTGCTCGATACCTCGGGCACCTATACCGAGGAGTTGGACAAAGCGCAGCACATCATCAATTTCGTGCTGGCGAAGCTCAATCCGGGCGATTCGTTCGCGGTGGCGCGCATCAACACCGCCAGTTTCACCGAGAAGGATATCGTGGCAGCCATCACCTTCGACGGCCAGCCGAGCAAGGCGAACCTGCAAAAGCGCATGTTTCGCGACAAGATCGACCGCTTCGTCAAGGGCGTCAAGCCAAGCAGCTACACCGATATCACCGGAGGCATCCTGCAGGCGACTGAATTTCTGGACGAGCAGGGCGCAGGCCACAAGACCATCCTGATCTTTTCCGATCTGCAGGAGGATCTGGCCAAGGGCTATATCCGCAAGAGCATACCGCTGAAGCTGAAAGGCTTCGACGTGGTGGCGCTTAACGTCACCAAGCTGCACAGCGATAACGTGGACCCGATCAAATATATGGACCGCCTGGCCTACTGGAAGAAGCGGGTCGAGGCGGGCGGCGGCCATTGGCGCGTGGTCAACGACCTGGAACGGCTCGATACGCTGTTGCAGGATTGAACGGCGATGCGGGCGGGGAGTGGCGCTTCCCGCCCGCCTTGGTGGTATAGTATGGCGTGCTCAACCTGCTGAGAGATCGCCATGTACATCTTGGTCATCGAGGATAACCCCGATTTAGTCGCCAATCTCTACGACTATCTGGAACGACACGGACACACCATCGACGTTGCCTACGACGGCAGTAGCGGGCTGCGCTTTGCGCAGGAGCGACGTTACGATGTGATGGTGCTGGACCTGATGCTGCCGGGAATGGACGGGCTCGACGTCTGCCGCCAACTGCGCGAAGCGGGACGCGATACCCCGGTGCTGATGCTGACGGCACGCGATACCTTGAAATCGAAACTCGACGGTTTTGCCGTCGGTGCCGACGATTATCTGGTCAAACCGTTTGCGCTGCAGGAGTTGGAGGCCCGCCTGACCGCGCTGGTGCGCCGCGCCCGCGGCGAGACGGTGGAGCGGCCGTTGCAGGTGGCGGACCTCAAGTTCGATCCGGCGTTGATGCGCATCGAGCGCGGCGGCCGCATCATCGAGCTGCCGCCGATCCCGCTGACCATTCTGCGTATGCTGATGCGGCAGTCGCCGCGGGTGGTGCGGCGGCGGGAGATCGAGCAGGAGGTCTGGGGCGATTCCCCGCCCGACAGCGATGCCCTGCGCGCGCACATGCACCTGCTGCGCAACGCCATCGACAAGCCGTTTGAAAAGCCGCTGCTGCGCACCGTGCGCGGTACCGGATATCAAATAGCCGATCCGGATGAGGTTTAAGCACGGTTTACGCTATCGTGTAGCGCTGGCATTCGCCCTGTTCGGCGGACTGGTCAGCCTGCTGCTTGCCGTCGGCCTGTATATCGCCTCCCACGACCTGGAAGAGCGTCTCATCGATCAGACGCTCAATTCCGAAATGCAGGATTATATCGCTCGCCACGAGCGCAATCCCACGTCGATTCCTCAGGCTACCGCCACCATTCGCAGCTATGTGCGCGGCCCCGGCAGCGTCGCGGCAAGCCTGCCTCCAGCGCTGGCATCGTTGCGGCCCGGCACCCAGCATGTGGAGCTTAAAGACACGCCCTATCGCGCCATCGTCGCCGATCGCGGCAACCTGCGCTATTACGTCCTGTTCAGCGAAGTGATGCTGCAACGGCGCGAACGCAGTTTCATGGCATTCCTCGCCACCGGCGTGGTGGTGATGTCGGTGCTGGCGGCGGCGGTGGGTTTGTGGCTGACCGGCCGGGTGATTGCGCCGGTGACGCAGCTCGCCGAACGGGTTCGCGGCCTCAACCCGGAGCTGCGGACCGAGCCGCTGGCGAGCTTCTATCCGGTTGACGAGGTGGGCGAACTGGCGGCCAGCTTCGATCACTACCTCGAGCGGTTGCAGGATTTCATCGAGCGCGAACGGGCCTTCACCGGCGACGTCAGTCATGAGTTGCGTACCCCGCTGGCGATCATCGCCGGGGCGGCGGAGGTGTTGTTGGGCGATCCCAGCCTGGCCGACTCCGTCCGCGAGCGGATCGAGCGCATCGCGCGTGCCTCGGGCGAGATGACCGAGCTGACCTCGGCCCTGCTGGGGCTGGCGCGCGAGACCGAGGGCGCGATGCCGCCCGGCGGCGCCTGTTCGGTGGAGGAGGTGTTGCGCGACGTGGTGGACAAACTGTCTGTGCTGTTGCAGCAGAAGCCGGTGACCGTCGAACTGGATATTCAGGCGCGGCCGCAGCTGCAGGTGGAAAAGGCCATGCTGGCCATCGTGCTCGGCAATATCGTGCGCAATGCCTTCTCTTTCACCGAGCGCGGCAGCATCCGCATCCAGCTGGCCGCCGACAGCATCTGCGTCGAGGATACCGGTAGCGGCATCCGCCCGGAAGAGATCAAACGCGTGTTCCAGCGCTACTACCGCGGCAGCGGCAGCGCCGGCGCCGGCATCGGCCTGTCGCTGGTCAAGCGCATCTGCGATCGCTATCGCTGGAACGTTAGCCTGACCAGCACCGAGGGCAGCGGTACCCTCATCCGGCTCGATTTCACCCCGCTGGTATCCAACCACAATCAGGACATCCTGCCCGTTTCGCTCGACGACTAGCGTCTGTCGCAGAAGACAAAGGCAATTCAACCACGGGAACACGGGGGGTACGGGGCCTTCTTCCCAAGGGCACGGCTAACAGAGATCCTATGCCCTGATTATCCCCCGTGCCCCCGTGCCCCCGTGGTCAACATTTCATTTCCCGTTTTGAATGTCGAGGTGGTTTGCGGCGCGAGACCTCAGACCCACAGCATGGCGCCCATCTCGAAGC
>CAYQWR010000139.1:0-7606 GCA_964421235.1 uncultured Thiohalomonas sp.
TCCTTGTCCTCGCCGGCCATGATGCGCAGCACGGTGGACTTGCCCGTGCCGTTGAGGCCGAGCAGGCCGATCTTGGCGCCGGGGATGTAGGAGAGGGAGATATCCTTGATGATCTGCCGCTTGGGCGGGACGACTTTGCTCACGCGGAGCATGGACATTACGTATTGGGCCATAACGTTTCCGTGGGTTGCGGATCTGAAGAAATGTCGATTTCGGCATTATGCCGTGGTCTATTTTGGTGCGCAAAAGCGCTTGAGCTTGGGCGCCAAGGGTCATAGGATGACCAGATTACGCCGTTTTTCACCAAAGGTGGGTGTGGGAAGGGTATGAGCTCGGT
Organism: uncultured Thiohalomonas sp.; assembly: GCA_964421235.1. Classification (GTDB taxonomy): domain Bacteria; phylum Pseudomonadota; class Gammaproteobacteria; order Thiohalomonadales; family Thiohalomonadaceae; genus Sulfurivermis. Next base: position 338 of record CAYQWR010000139.1, read on the forward strand.
GCTGCGGGTGTTGTTTGTGGCCGACTCCGGTGAGCGAATTCGCCCCCTGGAGGATGAGCTGTGCCGCGGCGGCTACCGTATCGACGGCCAAACCGTGGACAGTGCCGGCGCCGCCCGCGCCGCCCTCGAACAGCGGCCTTGGGACGTCGTGCTCTGCACCCTGTTCGACGACGGACACCCTGCGCTCGAACTGGCCCGCTGGGTCCGCGACCGCGAGCTGGACATCCCCCTGCTGGTGGTGGGCTCTGCGCAGCAGGAGGGCATTGCCGTCGCGGCGCTGGAGGCAGGCGCTCACGACTACCTCCTCGACCACGTCCTTGACCGGCTCAACCACGCAGTGCGGCGCGAGCTGCGGGCGATGGCGGTGTCGCGGGAACGCCGGCACGCGCTGGCGGCCCTGAAGGAGAGCGAAGTCCGTTTTCGCCAGCTGACCGACAACATTGCGGAAGCGTTCTGGCTGATCGACAACCTGAACGACCAGGTGATCTTCGTCAGCGCCGCCTGCGAACGTTTGTGGGGAGGCCCGGTCGATGCGCTTTTCACCGGGTTTGAAGCGTTCCTGCAACGGGTCCACCCGGAAGACGTGCCGCTGGTCGAGGGGTGGCTCGCCGACCGCGGCTGGAGGGGGATCGACGGTGAATATCGCGTCCTGCAGCCTGACGGCGACGTGCGTTGGGTGCATACCCGCTCCATACCCATCCCCGATGAAGGCGGTTCGATCTACCGTTACGCGGGCGTTTCCACCGACGTCACCCAGGCGCGGGCGCTGGAGGCGGAGCGGAAAAAGCTGTCCCGTGCCCTGGAGCAGACCGCCGACGCCGTGATAATCACCGACCGTGACGGGATTATCGAGTACGCCAATGCGGCCTTTGAGGATATCAGCGGATACGGCAAGGAAGAGGTTATCGGCCATACCCCGGCGATGTTGCGCTCGAAATTCCAGGACGAGACGTTTTACCACCAGTTGTGGGAATCGCTGCTCAACGGTATGCCGTTTACCGATGTATTCATCAACCGGCGCAAGGACGGCGAACTCTATTACGAAGAGAAGACCATTACTCCGGTACGTGATGATGATGGCAACATCACCCACTTTGTCTCTACCGGCAAGGATATTACGCCGCGGCTGCTGGCGCAGCAGCGTCTGCACCGCGTATTGCATTATGACGCACTGACCGGGCTCGCCAACCGGATTCTGTTCTCCGACCGTCTGCAGCACGCGGTGTTGCAGACGCGGCGTCTGGGGCTCGCGGTCGGCGTGCTCTACATCGGCGCCGATCTTTCCGGCCTGTTCGGTGAGAAGTACGGCAAGCCGGTGGAAGAGAAGTTTCAAATGCTGCTTGCGCAACGGTTGAAGGAACTGGTGGCCGAGGGGGATACGGTGGCGCGGCTGGGGCGGGAAGAGTTTGCCATCCTCCACAAGTGCGGGCGCGAGATGCAGGATATGGAGCAGATCGCGCGGCGCGTTACGGCGGAATTCGCGCTGCCGATGCAGGCGCAGGGTTACGAACTCTACGTGTCGCCCTGGATCGGTATCAGCCGCTACCCGGACGACGGTGAAAGCGCCGATGATCTGCTCGACCACGCGGCAATTGCGATGCGCCATGCGCGCGACCACGGGCCCGCTCCGTTTGATTTCTACCGCCGTGAGATGCAACCGGGCAACCGGCGCATCAACGGCTGAGTGTTGGTCATGGCGATGTCCGATCCTCTGGTAAAATCCGTGGACAACGCGCTACCGAATGGGTCGGAAGGGGTTGCTTTTCTGTGTGACGAAATGCTGGCAGGTCTCGGCCGTTGGTTGCGGGCGGCGGGTTACGATACGGCTATTGCGGAGCGGGGGATTGACGATCGTCAGGTGGCGGAACGGGCGGCATACGAAGGGCGGGTGCTGCTGACGCGCGATCGGCGGTTGGCGGAACAGGTGGCCGGCACGGGCGCGGTGTTGCTGCTGGGGGGCAACGATATCTATGCCTGGGCACGGGAACTGGCCGAGCGTCTGGCACTCGATTGGATGTTTCGCCCATTCAGCCGCTGTCTGTGCTGTAATACGCCGCTGGAGCTGGCAGACACCGCGCAGCAGGGGGATTTGCCGCCCGCCGTGCGCGGGGCGCAGGAAGTGCGTTACTGTACGACTTGCAACAAGTTGTTTTGGGAGGGTAGCCATGTACGGCGCATGCAGCAGCGCCTGCGGGAATGGAAAGGACGGTACACTCAAGATAGCGCTGTGTGCGCCGATACGATTACTGCGGGCGTGGATCTGTCAAATTTCGGTCTGGATGAACAGAGCGACTGAACCGCGCAATGGGGTGGCGTCATACTGGATACCAAGGCAAGTGATGTGCACGAGCCATGATCGTGTGACCGTTCACGGCGTGGTTCGGAGCTGAGCGGCGTAAGCCGCAGTCAATAATAATAGAGGTGGTCGATGAGCAAGCGGTCCGCATCGAAACATATGTCGGTACAGGCCAAAATCAATCTTGCCCTGGCGGGCGTATTTGCCCTGGTGCTGGTGGCAGCCCTTTACTATTCCACGAATGATGAGAAGCAGCTGGTGCTGCGGGTAGTTACCCAGCAGACCAAGGACGCGGCGGATTCCTATTTCGACAGCATCAACACCATGATGCTTACCGGCACCATGAATCAGCGGGAAGTGCTGCGCGGCAAGGTGCTGGATCGTCCCGGCGTGTTGAATGCGCAGCTCCTTCGTGGTGAAGCGGTGGTCAAGCAGTTCGGCCCGGGCGATGCCCACGAGCAACCCACGGATGACCTCGACAAGCGGGGTCTGGCCGGCGAGGCCATCGTGCAGGTGAAGGAGGTGAACGGTGACCGCGTGCTGACCGTCATCAATCCGATACGCGCCGAGAAGGATTACCGCGGCACCAACTGTCTGATGTGCCATCAGGTACCGGTGAATACGGTGATGGGTGCGGTTCGTATCAGCTACTCGCTCAAAGCACTCGACCAACAGGTGAAGCATAACGTAGAGATCGAGGCCGTCAGCTATTTGGTGGTATTTGCCCTGGGCCTGCTGCTGATTATGTATGTGGTGCGGCGTGTGGTGATCCGCCGTATCAACGCCCTGCGCGGTACCATCGAGGCCATCGAACGGGACGAGGATCTGAGCCGTACCATCAAGGTCGAGGCGGAGGACGAGGTCGGCGCCATGGGGCATGCCTTCAACCGCATGCTGCAGAAGTTCCGCGGTAGCCTGCAGGCGGTGGCGAGCTCCACGCACCAGTTGACCCAGGTGTCGGATCGCGTTTCCAACGTGGCGGACGAGACCCTCAGGGTGGTGATGGAGCAGCGCAGCGAAACCGATATGGTGGCCTCCGCCATGAACGAAATGAGCAGTACGGTGCAGGAGGTGGCGCGCAACGCTGCACAGACCGCATCGGCCTCAGGGGGAGCGAACGACGAAGCCAGGAACGGTGCCCTGGTGGCGACCGAGGCGTTGGGCGGTATCGAGGTGCTGATCCGCGAGATCGAGAATGCCAGCAAGGTGATCGCCAAGTTGGAAAGCGACAGTGCCGGTATCGGCATGGTGCTCGACGTGATCAAGGGGATCGCCGAACAGACCAATCTGCTGGCGCTGAATGCGGCGATCGAGGCGGCGCGCGCCGGTGAGCAGGGCCGGGGCTTTGCCGTGGTGGCCGACGAGGTACGGACCCTGGCCTCCCGCACCCAACAGTCGACGGAAGAGATCCAGTCGATGATCGAACGGCTGCAGAACGGCGCGCGTGATGCGGTGCAGGCGATGGAGGCGGCACGCGTAAGGGCGCAGGACGGGTCCGATCAAGTGGAGAAGGCGGCCGAAAATCTGGCGATGATCGCCGGCGAGGTCACTACCATCAACGACATGAATACCCAGATTGCGACCGCCGCCGAGGAGCAGAGTGCCGTGGCGGATGAGATCAACCGCAACATTACCAACATCAGTCAGATTGCCGACAAGACGTCCGAGGGGGCGAAGCAGACGGCGCAAATCAGCGAGGAGTTGGTGCACCTCGCCGCCGAACTGGAACGACAGGTCAACCGTTTCAAGCTCTGACGCCGAGGCAGCCGCCGCGGGGCGCGAATTTCCTGGCCCCGCGGTATTTCCGGTTGGAATAGACCACGCCGACATGGACTCCGCGCGGCGCGGTGGGCGCCGCGTCATTGGTCGCGGATTTTGGGCGATTCTGCTATAGCCTTTGTTGCTTTTCCTCTGAATTCACTATGACCTGATAGTCGCAAGAAAAGTTATGCGCCATAAAGCCTCTTTGGAGCGGTGCCGCCATCGCACGGGTTCGAGGGCGCGATTTGGCAGGTGCTGGAGGAGGGGATGGTCCGAATATCGGGGGCGGGTAGACTGTCCCCGTTCGACGTGTGGGATTAACAAACGTTGTTTCAGCAGCCCGTTATAAAGTATTCTTGCAGTTTATCCATGCATTAAGAGGATTTTTGCTGCGCTTGCGGCATTAAGAAGATATGGCTGACAGACGCCTACAAGTTTTTCACACGGTGGCACGGTTGCTGAGCTTTACCAAAGCGGCGGAACACCTGCACATGACCCAGCCGGCCGTGACTTTCCAGGTGCGTCAGCTGGAAGAGCATTTCAATACCCGCCTGTTCGACCGCACCCACAATCGAATCAGTCTGACGGTGGCCGGAGACCGCGTGTTTCAATACGCCGATCGCATTTTTGCGCTTTACGGCGAGATGGAAAATGCGGTTCGCGAACTCACCGGCGAGGTGAGCGGCGTACTGCTCATCGGCGCCAGCACCACCATCGCCGAATATATGTTGCCCTCGTTGTTGGGAGACTTCAAGTCCAAGTACCCGGACGTCAATATCCGCTTGCAGGTGGCCAATACCGATCACATCGTGTCGTTGGTGGAAAACAATACCATCGATCTCGGCGTGGTGGAGGCTTCGGTCAGCAACAAGAATCTGGTGGTGGAAACCTGCCGCATGGACAAGATGGTGCTGATCGTTCCCAAGGGACATGCCTTGGCGAACGAAAAGTCGGTGTTGATCGACCGCGTGCTGGAATTTCCCTACATCTGCCGCGAAGAGGGCTCGGGTACCCGCGAGGTGATGCTGGAACATCTCAGTGCCGGCGGCATCGACTCCTGCAATCTCAACATCGTGATGGAGTTGGGCAGTCCGGAGGCGGTGAAGGGCGCGGTCGAGTCCGGGATGGGAATATCGATCATCTCGCGCGCCACCATTGCCAAGGAACTGGCGCTCGGCACGCTGGTGGCGGTCAACATCAATCCACCGGTCGAACGCCCCTTCTCCTTTGTGCATCAGAAGCAGAAATTCCGTCTGCGCGCCATCGAGAAGCTGCTCGATTTCGCCCGTGCCTATTGCAAGACGCATCCCGGCATCGACGTCTGAGCAGCTGTCCTGAATGGCGTTTCAACCTGCGTATCGCACTAGGTGATGTCGTGAACCGGATGCCGATCCGATAACGAACGTCGCATTGCCGTGCCGCTGCCTGCTGCCGCGACGGCCCGGGCTACGCATGGATGGCACGTTATACTGCAGTAGTCTTTTCAATCCCGTGGTACCGATGATGGCTCAAGACGAAAAGCGATTGAACGCATTGTTTAACAGGCTCGGCAGCGCCGAACGGGAGACGTTGTTGGCGTTTGCGGAGTTTCTGGTGGCCCGTTCCGGTGGGGCGGAAGTCGTCGCCGAAGCGGCGATACCGCAACCGATACCGCGTCCGGCGGAGGAGTCGGTGGTGGCGGCCATTAAGCGGCTGTCGACCAGTTACCAGATGATCGACCGTTCCAAGATGTTGCATGAGACCACGGCATTGATGTCCCAGCACGTGATGCAGGGACGGGATGCGGCCGAGGTCATCGACGAGCTGGAACTGCTGTTTCAGCGGCACTATGACAAGCAGTTCGGTGAGCGGGATTAGTTCATGGAACTGATCAGTGCATGGTTCAGGCGCTATTTTTCCGATCCGCAGACCATCATTCTGGCGGTCATGCTGGTGCTGGGTTTTGGCGTCGTCCTCACCTTCGGCCACATGCTGGCCCCGGTGTTGGCGAGTATCGTCATCGCCTATCTGCTCGAAGGCATCGTGCGTTTCATGGTGTGCCACGGCTGTCGCCGTTCGCGCGTCGTGATCCTGGTGTTTCTCGGCTTCATGGCCTTCCTGATGGTTCTGCTGTTGGGGGTGACGCCGTTGTTGTGGACCCAGACCATGGAACTGGCGCGTGAACTTCCCAACTATCTCAACAAGGGGCAACAGGCGCTGCTGCAACTGCCGCAGCACTACACCATCGTCTCGGACGATCAGGTGCGCGAACTGCTGCAGGCGGTGCGCTCGCAGGCGCTCGGCTTTGGGCAACACGTGTTGGCGCTGTCGCTGGGTTCGATCCCCGGTATCATCACCATCCTGATCTACGTGGTACTGGTGCCGCTGCTGGTGTTCTTTTTTCTCAAGGACAAAGACGCGCTCACCCGCTGGTTTACCGGCTTTCTGCCCAAGGAGCGCTCCCTGGCGACGCGCGTGTGGCATGAGGTGGACATCCAGATCGGCAACTACGTGCGCGGCAAGTTCTGGGAGATCCTCATCGTCGGTTTTGCCACCACCGTCGCGTTTGCCGTGATGGGAATGAAATACGCCGTGCTGATGGGCGTACTGGTGGGACTGTCGGTACTGGTGCCGTATATCGGTGCCGCGGTGGTGACCGTGCCGGTGGCCATGGTGGCCTATTTCCAGTGGGGCTGGAGTTCCGAGTTCGCCTGGCTGATGGTGGTGTACGGCGTGATCCAGGCCTTGGACGGCAACGTGCTGGTGCCGTTGCTGTTTTCCGAGGTGGTCAATCTGCATCCGGTGGCGATCATCGTCGCCGTCCTGTTGTTCGGCGGATTGTGGGGATTTTGGGGCGTATTCTTCGCCATCCCGTTGGCGACGCTGGTCAACGCCATCATTCGCGCCTGGCCGCGGCCGCAGACGCAACCGGAAACACCTCCGTTGGAGTAGTGTTGCCGGAGTTGGGGATCCGTTCTTCAATGCATAAACACAATGATCTCGCCAAGGCGCCAAGCTCGCCAAGAATACGAATTACCTGAAATCGGCAGGCATCACTGAATATACCGAAGGCGCTCAAAAGAAATCGGAGCTATAGCGGTACGGCGTGATACTTGAAAGGTATTTTCCTCTTTCATCTTTGCGTTCTTGGCGTCTTGGCGAGAGCCATGATTTCATTCAGTGAATACAAGGATCACTCCCTTAAGTCAGATTGGGTGGCGCAATAGGACTGC
>CAYQWR010000140.1:0-7568 GCA_964421235.1 uncultured Thiohalomonas sp.
CGTTTTGGGCGGCTGAGTCGCGACGATGACGCCGCCCACTTTTCTTATCCGCCCTGCGATCGCCGCCGACATTCCTGCGCTGGTGGGGCTGTTGCAGCAGCTGTTTTCACTCGAAACCGATTTCGTGCCCGATGCGCAAAAGCAGCGGCGCGGGCTTGAGCTGCTGCTGCAACGTCCGCAGCAGGCGGTGGTGTTGGTCGCGTTGCTCGACGACGAGATCGTCGGCATGTGCAGTGTCCAGATACTGGTTTCCACCGCCGAGGGCGGCGAGGTGGCATTGGTGGAGGATGTGGTGGTGGACGCCGGCCGGCGCGGCGAGGGCGTCGGCAGCGCGTTGCTGGAGGCGTTGCAGCGTTGGGGGCAGGAACGTGGCCTGTCGCGGCTGCAACTGCTCGCCGATCGCGGCAATACGTCGGCGCTGGATTTCTATTACCGCCGCGGCTGGTCGCCGACGCAGCTGTCGGCATGGCGGCGTTTTGTGACCGCGCCTGAATGAATAAAAAAATCCGCTCCTGGGGCAGGAACGGAAAAAATACGGGCATAGCTTGAGGGGTGAAAAGTCTCAGGTCGCCGCTTCAAACAGCGTTTGCAGCAGACGGCTGCGGCGTTGCAAAAGCGTTTGGTAGATGCCGAAGTTCCAGCGTTCCACTTCGCATTTGCTGTGCGGGTTGAATTTGCCCAATTCGGCGCGGAACAGTTCGATATCCTCGCGCAGGCGATCCGCGATTATCTGCTTCTGCGCCTGGTAGCTCTGGTGAAATTCCCGCAGGGCAGTGATGTCAGCGTATTCCATTACTCGTTCCCTCGATAGCCGTTGGCCGATTCCTTTGTAATGTGCGGTTCATGCCGCCGTTTGTTCAGCGCCGGTGACACCGCAATTGCAGATAACCTTAATCGTAGTAACGTATTTCGGTTCGTGTCGTAGGTCACAAAAACTCAAATGATCGGCGACGCGTCCACTGCACACGCTGGCGTTGGCGGGTGAAAATGAAGTTGCGTGTTAATGAACGGTTCATGAACTGAGAAAATGTGCGGCAGTGATCACACTGTTTGGTCTGCGATGGTCTGTCGCACCATGTGCAATCACAAGCGTGTGTTGATACACGCGAATTCGAATCTTCGCAGTGTCGGTATCGCCTTCGTTATTCCGCCGCCAGCAGACCTTTCAGGTAGTAGACCAGGGCCAGCGCCTCGCGCGGCGTGAGGGCGTCGGGTTCGACCTTGCGCAGTTCGGTGACCACCGGGACGTCGGGCGGCGGCGGCAGTTGCAACGCCATCTGGTGTTCCGGATTGTCGTGCGCGCGCAGTGCTGCGTCCTCGGTCTCCAGCGCGATCAGCTTGCGCCGTGCCGCCTCGATCACCGGGCGCGGCACGCCGGCGAGCTGCGCCACCTGCAGCCCGTAGCTCTGGTTGGCCGGGCCCTCCTTCACGGCGTGCAGGAAGACGATGGCGTCGCCGTGTTCCACCGCGTCGAGATGGACGTTGGCGACGCATTCGATGAGGTCCGGCAGGGCGGTGAGTTCGAAGTAGTGGGTGGCGAACAGAGTGAAGGCGCGGATGCGTTCGGCCAGGTCGTGGGCGCAGGCCCAGGCCAGGGACATGCCGTCGAAGGTGCTGGTGCCGCGGCCGATCTCGTCCATCAGCACCAGGCTCTGGGCGGTGGCGTTGTGCAGGATGTTGGCGGTCTCGGTCATCTCCACCATGAAGGTGGAGCGGCCGCCGGCCAGATCGTCGGAGGCGCCTATGCGGGTGAAGATGCGATCGATCGGGCCGAGCGTCGCGCGGCTTGCCGGCACGAAGCTGCCGACGTGGGCCAGCAGCACGATCAGCGCGACCTGGCGCATGTAGGTGGACTTGCCGCCCATGTTGGGGCCGGTGACGATCAGCATGCGTCGCGTCTCGTCGAGGCGGATGTCGTTGGCGACGAACGGCGTCTCGCTGTGCCGTTCCACCACCGGGTGGCGCCCCGCTTCGATCGCGATGCCGGGCGTCGCGGTGAGCTGCGGCTGCACCCAGCCGAGGGTGGCGGCGCGCTCTGCCAGGTTGGCGAGGGTGTCGATCTCGGCGAGGGCGGCGGCGCACTGTTGCAGCCCGGCCAGATCGGCGCAGAGCCGTTCCAGCAGTTCCTCGTAGAGCGCCTTCTCCCGCGCCAGGGCGCGCTCGCTGGCGGAGAGCGCCTTGTCCTCGAAGCTCTTCAGTTCCGGCGTGATGTAGCGCTCGGCACCCTTCAGGGTCTGGCGGCGGATGTAGTCGTCGGGCACCTTGTCGCTGTGGCTGCGGGTCACCTCGATGTAGTAGCCGTGCACCCGGTTGTAGCCGACCTTGAGGGTGGCGATGCCGCTGCGCTCACGTTCCCTGGTCTCCAGGTCGATGAGGAACTGGCCGGCGTTTTCGCGGATTGCGCGCAGCTCGTCCAGGGTGGCGTCGTAGCCGGGCGCGATGACGCCGCCGTCGCGGATCAGCAGCGGCGGGGTCTCGATGACGGCCCGCTCCAGCAGGGCGTGGATCTGCGGCCAGGCGCCGGCCTGGTCCGCGAGCGCGGCGAGCAGCGGGGCGTCGACGGCATCCAGCTGGCGGCGCAGCTGCGGCAGGCGGCCGAGGGCGGCACGCAGCTGGGTCAGGTCGCGCGGGCGGGCCGACTTCAGCGCCACCCGGGCGAGGATGCGCTCGATGTCGCCGATGCCGCGCAGCAGGTCGTGCAGCACCTCCCAGGCGACGTCCTCGCCGAGGGCGGCGACCGCCTGCTGGCGCGCGCCGAGCACCGTGTGGTCGCGCAGCGGGCGGTTGAGCCAGCGGCGCAGCAGGCGGCTGCCCATGGGGGTGGCGGTGTGGTCGACGACGCCGGCCAGGGTGTGTTCGGGGTTGCCGCCCAGGGAGAACTCCAGCTCCAGGTTGCGGCGGCTGGCGGCGTCCAGCAGCACGGCGTCGTCGCGCCGCTCCAGCCCCAGGCCGCGGATGTGGGGCAGGGCGGCACGCTGGGTCTCCTGCACGTATTGCAGCACCGCGCCGGCGGCGCCGAGGGCGACGGTCAGCTGGTCGCAGCCGAAGCCGCTCAGGTCGCGGGTGCCGAACTGTCCGGTGAGCAGGCGCCGCGCCGTATCGCTGTCGAAGCGCCACGGCGGCAGCTGCTGGACACCGCGCCGCTCCCGCCACAGCGGTGACGGCGGCAGGTCGTCGGCGACCAGCAGCTCCGCCGGGCGCAGCCGCTCCAGCTCGCCGGCCAGGGCCTCCTCGCCCTCCAGTTCCATGGCGCTGAAGCGGCCGGAGGTGATGTCCAATACCGCCAGGCCCCAGCGCTCGCCGTCGCGGGCCATGGCGCACAGCAGGTTGTCGCGCCGCTCCTCCAGCAGCGCCTCGTCGGTGACCGTGCCCGGCGTGACGATGCGCACCACCTTGCGCTCCACCGGCCCCTTGGCCAGGGCCGGGTCGCCGATCTGCTCGCAGATGGCCACCGATTCGCCCAGGCGGATCAGCCGCGCCAGGTAGCCCTCCACCGCGTGATAGGGCACGCCGGCCATGGGGATCGGCGCCCCGGCCGAGGCGCCGCGGGCGGTGAGGGTGATGTCCAGCAGTTGCGCCGCCCGCTTGGCGTCGTCGTAGAACAGTTCGTAGAAGTCGCCCATGCGGTAGAACAGCAGCATGTCGGGGTGCCCCGACTTGATGCGCAAATATTGCTGCATCATCGGCGTGTGGGCGGTCGGATTGGCGGATTTGGTCATAGTGAGGCGAAGGATAACGAAAATGCCGCAGCGCCGCGAAGGGTTGCGTGGCGCCGTCCCCCTCTGTTACCTATTTACGCGGATATTGATCAGGAGAGACAGCGTGGCCAGAGATTTCGACGAGAAGCGCGATTTCATCCGTATGTGTCTGGAGTGTCCGATGACCTTCTCCCGCGCCGGAGAGGCGACGCTGTACGACGCCGCGGCCAAGGATCTCAGCGGCAGCGGCCTCGGTTTCATCACCGCCGAGGCGGTGCGCCTGGGCGAGCTGCTGGAGGTTCGGGTGGCGCCGCGGCAGGCCGTAGTGCCGCCGCTGGCGGCCGAGGTGGAGGTGGTACGGGTGGATGCGCCGGCGGATGGCGGTTACGACGTCGGCGTGATCATCCGGCGCTTTCTTTAAGCCTTTTCGTCGACGTAGCCGCTGGGCGCCGTGCCGGCACTGCCTGCGGCGTTGGATTGGTAGGCGGAGAGGGCGCGGGTGGCGTAACGCGTCTGGCCGGCGGGCGGGACGCCGTGCGGGTTCGCCGCCTGGGCCTGTTGCTGGCGCGCTGCGCGGAGCAAATCGCGGTAGTCGGCGCCGCCCTGGCCGCTGAGCAACTCTCCGTGGTTGACGTATTCGGTAAGGCTGGCGGTGGTCGGGCCGGTTGGGGGCGCGGCCGGACTTTGCGCTGTCTGAACGGCGGCCGGCCGTCCGTTCTGCGTCTTGGCCGGGGGTAATGAGAGCGGGTAAAGGGCGGTGCGGATTTCCATCGGCCGGGCGCCAGCGGGTGAATTACGCTAGATATTAGTGGCAAGCACGGTCCGGGTCCACAGCGGGCGCAGGTTTCGTGGGCCGGAGACGGCGGTGATTCGACATAGGCGAGGCGCGGTGATGACGGACGGCGAACTGGGGGAGTTGGCGGTGCGAGCGGCTGAGGCCCTGGCGGCGCGCGGTTGGCGACTGGCGACGGCCGAATCGTGTACCGGCGGCTGGGTGGCCAAGGTGTGTACCGATATCGCCGGCAGCTCCGGCTGGTTTGAGCGGGGTTTCGTGACATACAGCAATGACGCCAAGCTGGAGCTGCTTGGCGTTCATGGCGAGACTTTGGCCGGGTATGGCGCGGTGAGCGAAGAGACCGTACGCGAGATGGCGCAGGGCGCCTTGGTGCGCAGCCGGGCCGATGTCAGCCTGGCCATCAGCGGCATTGCGGGACCGGCCGGTGGCAGCCCCGAGAAGCCGGTGGGAACCGTCTGCTTCGCCTGGGCCGTCCGCGGCAGCGGCATCAGCACCCAGCAGGTCCGGTTCGAGGGCGATCGCGATGCGGTGCGGCGCCAGGCGGTGGCGCGCGCCCTGCGCGGGTTGCTCGATGTCCTCCCCCGGGGGTGAGACGCGGCGGCGGCTGTTCTTTGCCCTGTGGCCGAGCGCCGAGCTGCAGCAGGCGTGTTACCGGCGCGCCCGCCGGGTGGTGCGTGAAGGGGGCGGCAGGCCGGTCGTGGCGGCAAATCTGCACCTGACGCTGGCCTTTCCCGGCAGTGTCGGCGCCGAGGTGGGCGTCTGCCTGGAAGGGATTGCCGCCGCTATTTCGCTCTCCGGCTTCACTTTGACCCTCGATCACGCCGGTTACTGGCCCGGTCCGCGGGTGAGCTGGCTTGGGATCAGTGAAACCCCGCCGGCGCTGCGGGAGTTGGCGCGGCGACTTAACGCGGGTATGGCCGCATGCGGGCTGGAGCCGGAACGGCGCCCGTTCGCGCCCCATCTCACCGTGGCGCGCAAGGCGCTGCGCGGCCCGCAGCAACCCGCGGTCGAGCCGCTGGTGTGGACGGTTACCGATTTTGTCCTGGTGGAGTCGTTGACCCTGCCCGAAGGGGCCCAATATAGAGTACTCAGGCGCTGGCCTTTGGCGTCGGATGAGGGCGAGCGGGACTAGGCCCGGCGGCGGGAACTGTGAAATAATCCAGCCTTTGTGAATACCGGCGGCGGGGCATGGACGGCCCCGCCCAATGCGTTTTTATGGGAGGCATCAATGGACGACAACAAGCGTAAGGCGTTAAGCGCCGCCCTCAGCCAGATCGAGAAGCAGTTCGGCAAGGGATCGGTGATGCGTATGGGCGACTCCACGGTCGCACGCGACATCCAGGTGATCTCCACCGGCTCACTGGGACTGGACATCGCCCTGGGCATCGGCGGCCTGCCGCGCGGTCGTGTGGTTGAGATCTACGGTCCGGAGTCCTCCGGCAAGACCACTCTGACCCTGCAGGTGATCGCGGCGGCCCAGCGCGACGGCGGCACCTGCGCCTTCGTCGATGCCGAGCATGCGCTGGACCCGCTCTACGCCGGCAAGCTGGGCGTCAACGTCGACGACCTGCTGGTCTCCCAGCCCGATACCGGTGAGCAGGCCCTGGAGATCGCCGACATGCTGGTGCGTTCCGGCGCGGTGGACGTGGTGGTGGTCGATTCGGTCGCGGCGCTGACGCCGAAGGCGGAGATCGAGGGCGAGATGGGCGATTCCCATGTGGGGCTCCAGGCGCGCCTGATGTCGCAGGCATTGCGCAAGCTCACCGCCAACATCAAGCGTTCCAATACCCTGGTCATCTTCATCAACCAGATCCGCATGAAGATCGGCGTGATGTTCGGCAGCCCCGAGACCACCACCGGCGGCAACGCCCTCAAGTTCTACTCCTCGGTCCGTCTGGACATCCGCCGTATCGGCGCCATCAAGAAGGGCGACGAGGTGGTCGGCAACGAGACCCGCGTCAAGGTGGTGAAGAACAAGGTGGCGCCGCCGTTCCGCCAGGCCGAATTCGACATCCTCTACGGCGAGGGTATCTCGCGCGAGGGCGAGATTATCGACCTCGGGGTCAAGGCCAACATCGTCGAGAAGTCCGGCGCTTGGTACAGCTACGCGGGTAACCGCATCGGCCAGGGCAAGGACAACGTGCGCCAGTTCCTGAAGGACAATCCGGAGATGGCGCAGGAGATCGAGGCCAAGATTCGCGCTGCCGTGTTGCCGGAGAAGGCGGCCGCAAGCGCCGAGAGCGATGCACTGGTGGAAGAGGCCTGAGGTCGCCCATGACGCGGGGCACGTCGAAGTCCGCCCCGCAATTTTGCCATGACGCAGCAGGATGATCCCTATCCGCTGGCAATCAAGCTGCTGGCGCGGCGCGAGCATGCGGCGCGCGAGCTGGAGCGCAAGCTGCGCGACAAGGGATTTGACGCGGCGGCGGTGCAGGGGTGTATCGCCCGTCTGCAGCAGGAACGGTTGCAGAGCGACGAGCGTTTTACCGAAGTCTACGTGAGTTCGCGGACGGGGCGGGGATACGGCCCGCTGCGTATCCGTGCCGAGCTGGCCGAGCGCGGGGTCGCGGACGAGATCGTGCAGCGCCATCTCGACGCCACGGCGGAGCAGTGGCGTCGGCTGGCGGACGAGGTGCGGCGCAAGCGGTTTGGCGCCAGCTTGCCGCAGGATTATCAGGAACGGGCCCGCCAGGCCCGTTTTCTACAATACCGCGGTTTTTCCGGGGAGCAACTGCGCGGTTTGTTCAAAGACGACGAATTTTGACTTGCTGCGGTTGCCGTGGAGCACCGAGGGGCCGGCCGCCGCGGTCGGGCTGTTCGCCCGGGACCACGGGACGCTGGTGCCGGGAAGATTGATTAGTTCGGCCAAGTCGTGGCTGTCTCACACCGGGGTCGATCGCACGGCCGAACTGCTGCCATGGCACGGGGCGGCCGACGTGGAGCGGCTCTCGCCCGTCGAGGTCAGCGCCCGATATCTAAAGCATTTTGCCGAGGCGTGGAACGCGAAGTTTCCGAAAGATCCGCTGTCCGAGCAGGACATCGTGCTCACGTTGCCCGCTTCGTTCGACGAGGTG
>CAYQWR010000141.1:0-7541 GCA_964421235.1 uncultured Thiohalomonas sp.
ATCCACCATCTTGCCGGTGGCGTCCACCACCGCCACCTTCACGCCGGTGCGCAGCCCCGGGTCGAGGCCGATGGTGGCGCGCGGGCCGGCCGGCGCCGCCAGCAGCAGGTCGTGCAGGTTCTGGGCGAACACCTTGATCGCCTCCTCCTCCGCCGCCTCGCGCAGCCGCGTCTTCAGGTCGGTATCCAGGTGGGTGAAGATCTTCACCCGCCAGGCCCAGCGCACCGTCTCGCGCAGCCACGGGTCGGCGGGACGGCCCTGGTCGGCGACACCGACATGAGCGGCGACCATGCGCTCCGCCACCCCCAGCTCGCCGGTCGCCAGCCCTTCGTCCTCGGGCAGTACCAGGCTGAGATTGAGGAAGCCTTCCTTGCGGCCGCGGAACAGGGCCAGGGCACGGTGCGACGGTATGCCCTTGAGGGGCTCGCTGTGGTCGAAATAGTCGGAGAACTTGGCCGCTCCCAGACCTCCTGCCTTTTGCGGCATTTGACCATCCCTGGACGTCGCGCCCTCCTCGTCCATTCCGGCCACCACCTTGGAGACCATCCGCCCATGCTCCCACAGGTATTCGCGCAGCCGGCCGACCAGGTCGGCGTCCTCGGCGAACAGCTCCATCAGGATCTGGCGCGCGCCATCCAGGGCGGCGGCGGCATCGGCAACCCCCTTGTCGGCGTCGACATAACCGGCGGCCTCCTGCTCGGGGTTGAGGGTCGGGTCGGCCAACAGCGCCCGGGCCAGCGGCTCCAGTCCCGCCTCGCGCGCGATCTGCGCCTTGGTGCGGCGCTTCTGCATGTAGGGACGGTAGAGGTCTTCCAGCCGGGTCTTGGTGTCGGCCGCCAGGATCGCCGCCTTCAGCTCGGCGCTCAGTTTGCCCTGCTCGTCGATGCTCTTCAGTACCGTGGCGCGCCGCTCCTCCAGCTCGCGCAGGTAGGTGAGCCGCTCCTCCAGGGTGCGCAACTGGGTGTCGTCCAGGCCGCCGGTCGCCTCTTTACGGTAGCGGGCGATGAAGGGCACGGTGGCGCCCCCGTCCAACAGTTCAATGGCGGCGTCGACTTGGGAAAGCTTGACGGAGAGTTCTTCGGCAATGCGTTGTGCAATATTCATGGGCAGGCGGTTAGTGACGGTCTGAAACGAAAGGAGACGCATTGTAGCAAATGACCGCGGCAACGCATCCCTGCGAAAGACACGGATAAAAATCCTTTAAACGCAATACGTTACATGTGAGTAATCACTTCTGTCCGCGGCGCGGTCTAATGGTCCGTGCGCGCCGCCGCCCCTTTTTTTTGTGGCGCGATACCAGCACAATGCTGCACCTTTTTCTCATTGCCAGAAGGACACCACTTTCGTGACAAGGAATCTGCTGTTCGCACTGTTGCTGTTGCCGCTCTCCGCCTTCGCCGCCGATCCCCACGCGGTGATCCTCATGTACCACCGCTTCGGCGAGGATCGCTATCCGACCACCAGCATAAAGCTCAAGGAATTCGACGCCCAGCTCAACTATCTGGCAGCCAACCACTACCACGTCTGGCCGCTGGCGCAGGTCATCGAGCATGTGATCAAGGACCAGCCGATTCCCGACCACACCGTCGTCATCACCGTCGACGACGCCTTCCTCTCGGTCTACAAGGAGGCCTATCCGCGGCTGAAGGCGCGCGGCTGGCCCTTTACCGTATTCGTCAATACCGATCCCATCGACAAGCGGTTCCCCGCCTATATGACCTGGGCCGACATCAAGGAGATGGCCGCCCACGGCGTCACCTTCTACAACCACACCGCCACCCACACCTCATTGACCAAACAGTTCCCGGGCGAGGACGAGGCGGCCTGGGCCAAGCGCGAGCGCGCCGACATCGACAAGGCGCAGCGGCGACTGCAACAAGAGTTGGGCCCGACCACCAACACCGACCCCAAGCTGTTCGTCTATCCCTACGGCGAATACGACGCCCGCGCCGCGGCGCTGGTGAAGTCCATGGGCTACATCGCCTTCGGCCAGGAATCGGGCGCCATCGGTATCCATTCGAACCTGCGCGCGCTGCCGCGTTTTCCCATGTCCGAACGCTTTGCCACCATGGATCAATTCAAACTCAAGGTCGACAGCCTGCCGCTGCCGGTGATCCAGGCGGAACCGCGGGATCCGCGTATCGGCAAGGAGAATCCGCCGCTGTTGACGCTGACCCTGGCGCACGCGATGCCCGGCATCGCGTGTTACAACGCCGACGGCAACCGGTTGCCGATCCATTGGCTGGGAAAGGATAAGGTAAGCTTTTCGGTGCAGTCGCCGACGCCGCTGTTGCCGCCGCGCAACCGCTACAACTGCACGGCGCCGGCCAAAGAGAAGGGACGCTGGTACTGGTACAGCCACCCCTGGTTGATTACGACTCCTGTGGCGCCAGCACCAGCGACCCCAGGTTATCCAGCCCATTGACGCTGATCATGGTACGGATATCGTCCACGTACTCGGAGCCGCGCTGGGAGTAGCGCAGCAGGCCGCCGGTCAGGCGATAGGGGTCCAGCGGCACATCGGCCGTCCGCATGCGTGCGCGCATGCGGCGCAGGTCGAGATAGGCGAAACTGATGTTGATGTTGTGCAGGTAGGCACGCACCGAACTGCGCAAATCGGGAAACACCCGCACATAATGCTTGGCGCCCTCGTCACGTTGCGCCGGCACGATGCCGAGGTTCTGCTTGTAGGTCCACTGGCCGAACAGGTTATTCGCCTCGCGCGCAAAGCGGGAATTTCCCCAGGCGCTTTCGTTGGCCGCCTGGGCCAGGACCAGCGCCGGCGGCACCTCGTCGACCCGGCGCAGCAGGATCTCCCGCACGTCGGCATTATTCAGGTCTCCCACCACGCGGTACATCTCCGCCAGCCGCTCCACCTGACCCCAGCTACGGGTACCGGGCCGCAGCTGGCCTTGGGAAAACTGCTTCTTGAGGAAGTGCCGCTGCGCCCGGATACGTTCGTTCTCCGCCGCCACCATCGGCAGCAAGGCGCGGAAGAACAGCGATTTTTTGCGTTTGGCATCCATCGACACCATATCCGCGGGAAAATGTTCCACCAACAGCGGCGGTACCGTTCCTTGCGGCGGCCAATGGTAATCGTAACGGTCGAACACCTGCTCCAGCTGCCGTGCGCTGTCGACATGGACCGGCTGCAGCGCCACCGTAAGATGCCAGCCGGCGGTATAGGGACGCGCCAGAGTCCATGCCAGCAGCGCCGCGAACGCCAGAGGCGCCAGCGCCGCCAGCAACAACAATTTGAACTCCAACAGCTTGCGCCATAATTGCAGCATTCCATTGCTCTCCATCAGGCTAGTCCCGGTAGCAGTTGGCGCAGACCGCCGGCCATGAATTCGACGGCGATCGCCGCCAGGATCAGACCCATGATACGGGTCAATACGTTGATGCCGATCCGTCCCATCATATCCGCCAGACGCGGCGCCAGGCGAAACACCACCCATACCAACAGGGCGATCAGCAGGATCTCGATACTGAGCAGCGCGTAATGGCTGCGGGTCGGCACGCGATGGGCATACATGATGATGGTGCTGACGGCGCCGGGGCCGGCCAGCAACGGTATCGCCAGCGGCACCACCGCCACCGACTCCTTGTCCGCCGCATCCTGCGCCTCCTCGGCGGTCTGTTTCGCCGGGCTGACCCTGGCGTGCATCATGGAGACGGCGATCAGCAGGATCAAAATCCCGCCGCCGACCTGAAACGACGCGATGCTGATACCAAAGAATCCCAGGATCGCCTCGCCGGTGAACAGCGCCGCCAACAGCACGGCGCCGACCGATACGGCCGCCAGCAACGCGGTGCGGTAGCGCTCCGCCGTAGTCTGGTTCGTGGTCAGGGAAACGAAGACGGGAATGGCCCCGATGGGATTGACGATCGCCAGCAGCCCGGCGAAAAACTTGGCGTATTCTGCCCACTCGTGCATGGGTTGTCCTTCAATATAATCACGGGGGGGATTATCGCTCAGACAGCGGTTCCGAACCAACTGTTCCATTGGGCAAACAGTTCGGGATCGAGGGCGGCCATCACCGAACGCGGCTCCAGCCCGACCCGCACCACCGGCTCTCCCGCCAGGGTCGCTGCCCGACCGCCCGCCTCCGCCAGCACCAGGCTGCCGGCGGCATAATCCCACAGATTCTGCCGGCCGTGCAGGTAGAGATGGCCGCGCCCCGCCGCCACCATGCACCAGTCCAGGGCCGAGGCGCCGAAGTTGCGTTGGGAGGCGAACGGCGGTTCGTGCGCCAGGCGCTGCGCCAGAGCCGGCGGCAGCCGTTTCAGGTCGACCAGCGCGATGCAGCGCTGCAACGGCAGGCCGAAGCGGCGCGGCGGCAGACGCTGTCCGTTGAGCCAGGCGCCGGCGCCGCGCTCGGCGGTGAAACACTCGTCGCGTACCGGATCGTAGACCAGGCCGAGCCGCACCTCGCCCTGTTGCAGCAGCGCCAGGGAGACGGCGAAATAGGGGATGCCGGCGGCAAAGTTGCTGGTGCCGTCCAGCGGGTCGAGACACCACAGAGGTTGATCGGGCTGCGCCAGCAGTTGCCGTTGCTGCTCCGCCGCCATCTCCTCACCCAGCAGCGGGATGGCAGGCCACTGCGCCCCCAGCGCCGCTTGCAGCACCTGTTGCAGGGCTAGGTCGGCCTCGGTGACGATGCTGCCGTCGGCCTTGAGTGCCGCGGCGACGCGGGTGAAACGCGACAACAGTTCACGCCGCGCCAGCGGCACCACCACGGCCCGCAACTGCTCCAGAGTCGGCAGCATCAATCCCTCCGCACTCGCCGGGGGCATCCGACCGCCACCTTCCTTGCGCTCATTGCTTACCGCCCTTGGAGCGCAGCATGTCGTCGATCACCCGGCTCCCTTCGCCCCGCACCACCTTCAACAATTCCGCGCGGGCGGTGGCCGGCGCCAGGCCGCGCGCAATCAGCAGAGCGGTCATGCGTTGGAACTGTTCGCGCCGGCGCAACCCCGCCGCCGTTTCGTCGCGCCGCGACTGGGCCAGGTCCATCAGGGTCGAACCGCAGACGCAGTTGCGGAACAGCTCGACCACCGGCTGGTCGTCGTCGTCGCACGACGCCTTCAGTCCGCTCTTGCCGGCGATGGCCCGGGTCTGCTCCAGGAAATCGGCCAGGGTGTTGTAGACCCGGCCGCAGTTGGGGCAGACCTTGGGAAAGGCCGCCGCGTGCAACTCCTGCAATCCGCGAAAAAGCTCGTTATCGGGGGTATCGGACAAAGCCGGCCTCTGCGCAGCGTGGGTATCAGCTGCAATGGTAGCTGAAATGCGCCCGGCACCCTACGGCCAAGCGCCGGCCGACGGGGTAGAGACAGACGCCGAAATACTGTATATATATTCATTGAATCCATTGCCGTCAGGAGCCTCCCATGGAAGACCTCACACCACGCCAGATGGAGATACTGGCCCTCATCCGCGACGCCCTGGAGGAGAGCGGCATGCCGCCGACACGGGCGGAGATCGCCGACGCCTTCGGCTTCAGCTCCCCCAACGCCGCCGAGCAGCACCTGCGCGCCCTCGCCCGCAAGGGGGCGATCGAGATGATCCCCGGCGCCTCGCGCGGTATCCGCCTGACCGCCGCCGTGGCCGCCGGCCTGCCGATAATCGGCCGGGTCGCCGCCGGCAATCCGATCCTGGCCGAACAGAACATCGAGGATCACGTCCAGCTCAACCCCAAGCTGTTCCGCCCGCGCGCCGACTACCTGCTGCGGGTCAAGGGCATGAGCATGCGCGATGCAGGCATCCTGGACGGCGACCTGTTGGCGGTGCACCGCGCCCGCGAGGCGCGCAACGGCCAGATCGTGGTGGCGCGGCTCGACGACGAGGTGACGGTCAAACGCTTCCGGCGCCGCGGCAACAAGGTGTGGCTGCTGCCGGAGAATCCCGATTTCGACCCCATCGAGGTCGACCTGAAACACCAGCCGCTGACGATCGAGGGACTCGGCGTCGGCGTCATCCGCAACCGTCTGTCATGAACCTGGAGCAGCTCCTGCAACGCGCCGACCTGTGGCGCGGCGGGGAGCGCTCCCCCCACCATGCGGTCATCGCCAGCGGCCGGCCGCAACTGGACCGGCAGCTCGGCGGCGGCTGGCCGCGCGGCGCCCTGACCGAACTGCTCAGCGACCACCGTGCCATCGGCGCGCTCGAACTGCTGCTCCCCGCCCTCGCCGCCGTGGGCCGCGACCGCTGGCTCGCCTGGATCGCCCCGCCCTACATCCCCTACGCCCCGGCGCTGGCGGCGGCCGGCATCGACCCGGCCCGCCTGCTCTGGATCCGTCCCCGGACGCCGGAAGAGGGGCTGTGGGCCGCGGAACAGGCGCTGCGCTCCGGCAGCTGCGGCGCCGTGCTCCACTGGCCTCAGGCGCCCGGCGCGCAACGGCTGCGCCGGCTGCAACTGGCGGCGGAACAGGGCGACAGCCTCGGTTTCCTGTTCCGCCCGCGCCGCGCCGCGCAACACCCCTCGCCCGCCGCGCTGCGGCTGGAACTCTACCCGACGGCGCAGGGCGTCGAACTGCACCTGCTCAAGCGCCGCGGCGGCTGGGCCGGCACCCCCTTCACGCTGCACGACGGCCATGCTGTGGCTTAGCATTCACCTGCCCCACCTCGCCCTGGAGGTGTTTCCGCGCGAAGACATCGACGGCCCCTGGGCGGTCACCGACGGCCCGACCCAGCGGCCGCTGATCCACGCCCGCAACCGTGCCGCCGCCACCGCCGGCGTCGCCCCCGGCATGCCGCTGGGGATGGCCCGCGCCCTCTGCGCCACGCTGCTGTGCCGGTCCCGCGACACGGCGGCGGAACAGCAGGCGCTGGCCGCCCTCGCCCTGTGGGCGCAGCAGTTCACACCGCTGGCGCACCTGCAGCCGCCGGACGGCCTGCTGCTGGAGATCGCCGGCAGCCTCAATCTGTTCGGCGGCCTGACGGCACTGCACCGGCGCGTCGCCGCCGGTCTCGCCGACCTCGGCTACCATCCGCGCCTCGCCGCCGCACCGACGCCCTACGGCAGCTGGCTACTGGCCCGCAGCCGGCGCGAACTGCTGCTGACCGAGCTGCCGCCCCTGCGCCGGGCGCTGGAACAGCTGCCCGTCGCCGCCCTGGAGCCCGACGTCAAAACCCTGCGTACGCTGCACGACCTGGGACAACGCCGCATCGGCGACCTGCTGGCCCTGCCGCGCGACGGCGCCGCCCGCCGCTTCGACCGCGCCCTGCTGCGGCGGCTCGACCAGGCCCTCGGCCACCTGCCCGATCCGCGCCTGCCGTTCGCCGCCCCGGACAGCTTCGCCAGCCGCCTGCCGCTGCCCGCCGAGGTGGAAGAGAGTGCCGCCCTGCTGTTCGCGGCGCGACGCCTGGTGCTGGAACTGGTCGGCTACCTGCGCGCGCGCCACGCCGGCAGCATGGCGCTGGAGCTGACCCTGGAGCACCGTCAGCGTCCCCCCAGCCGGCTGCCCATAGGGCTGGTGCAACCGTCGCGCGACGTCGACCACCTGCTGCTGCTGCTCAAGGAGCGGCTGGAACGTTTCAC
>CAYQWR010000142.1:0-3669 GCA_964421235.1 uncultured Thiohalomonas sp.
CCCCTGACCTTCGCATTGCGAACGCGACGCTCTCCCAGCTGAGCTACGGCCCCATGATGCGGCGATTGCCTACGAGGAGTACCTCGTCGCAACGGGGGTAAATATACCACAGTGGATGCCGAATCAATATGCAGAGACGTATTGCTGCCACCGTTCACGGCCACCCAGATCAATCGCGGAATAGTCGCCAATATCATTAAATTTCATACGGCTATAGACAAACGAATTGCCAGGACTGATGACTGTCCTGTGCCAGATTGAGCGACAACCGCATTGGAATGTACGGCCCGGCTATCGAACTGACTACCGCTACCGACCGACTGATGGCGCTCAGCCGATTTTCGTACCGCGGGCGCTAATCACTGGAGCTGGTCCCTATAGGGAAGATTTTTTTCGCGCTCACCGCTGGCGGCACTACCCGCAACCGCTCACCGCATATTTCCGGGCCTCACTCGGTTGCGGCCCGCGGCCAAGAGGCCCATATCCTATGAGTCCCGCTTATTGAGGATGATTGCCGGTTTCAAACCGATAGGGGGCGGACACGATATCGCCAGCACGTTGAATAAGCACTCGCGCCTCCCACATCATATGCGTCCGCACACAGACGGGCAGCATCCCGCCCCCCTGATACTTGCCATTTCCCATATATTTCATCAGGAAACGGTTGTATCCCATATCCATGTCTACGCCGCGAAAGTCGACGGCAACGTGCTGAATACCCGTCACATTGGTTCGTACCACGATACGTAGCGGTTTGACCAACGGAATCGGGCGAGGCGTTATGCTTAATGACACCGTACCAATACCCGCCTGGGTCAGGCTGCACGCTCCCTTGTGCAGATCGCACGAGGGAGGGAGGGTCATATTTACGACAGGCAGTTTCTGACGACTGTATTTGTATTTATATCCCGCCGTGGCAATGACGACACCAAACAACAACACGGCGATTATCCATAGCCATTTTTCGCTTCTCTGCACGAAAATCACCCTGTACAAGTAATGCGCGCGTCGCCAAACGTAAGTTGTGGACACAAACAGTGCGCGATCGATGTGAGAAAATCCGCCGCTATATTGCTATCCATCGGGCCAGGCTGCAAGCCACAGGCGTGCTCGGCTGGACGCCGCGTCAGCATCCTTTCCAGGCCGGAGCCTCAATAAAGTCTAATGGGGATAAAACGACAGGAAGATATCGGTATAACGCGACGTAACATCCGGACAGCTCGCACCAAGGCGGCACCACTAGGCCGATAATCTGAATAGCTACAGGTGAATGGTATTTCAGGCCTTCCTCACGGTGCGGCCACCCAAATTCGGCGCCGTCGCCTTTCCGCTCTGCGTATAGAGTTCGCCATCGTCACCCGCGCCGCCAAGCAGGATGGAAAGTGCCTGCTGGGTAACTCTCCGACTGCTCTCCAAGAGCTTTCCATTAACAAGATTTTGTTTTTCACAGGCGAGGAGCCTTTCCTTTAGGGATTCCCATGCCTGCACCAGCGTATTGTCCGCTGACTTGCAGCTTTGCAACGCCTCGCGAATACCAAGCAGATCAGCGCTGATACCCGCGTTGCCCAAAAGACCGGTATTGCGTCGGTAACATGCCTCTAGTTCGCCAATTAGGATGCGCTTTTCTTCGACGATCCGCTCCAGCCCCTCACTATCCCTGCTTGCGACATACTCATTCTCGGTTTCCAATGCCGACAGCAAACGCCCCGCCAATCCCTCCTGCTCAAGAAGCAATTGACGTAGTGCGTTGCAATCGAGCTCACGAGTCATGATTTACGCTGCAATTGCTGTTCGAGTCCGGTCATCTTTGCCGCGATACGTTTCGGATTAACCTCATAGCTACCATTCCGAATGGCCTGCCGAATCGTATCCACGCGCTGCGGATCCACCACCGGCAGCTGCGCCAGATTGCTCTCCAGATTGCGAAGCCGTGCAGCCGTATCGGTCAGGCTAACGGTGTCGACTGTCGATGGCCGCCCGGTCTGCTGCTGCGACACGGTGGGTTCGCTACGAGCAACCTGAACCTGCGAACCTTCAGTAGCCCGCTGACTCTGATTGCCGGGTAACCCGGATATATTGTTGATCGGCATGATAATCTCCTTTTCACTGCATCTCTTATCGGCCGCCAGCAGAGAAACTTTAGCTCAAAATTGTACCTGTACGACGCCGGCCGACACCACCGTCCCCTGCACCACCCTGTGAGAGGAGAGATTGCGAACACGAATGACGTCGCCAACCGCGCCATCAGTCAGTGCCATCCCCTCCATCTTCACCTGAATCCCGCCGCCTTGCGCCATGAGAACGACATGATCTCCGCGCTTGATAACCATAGGGGGTTGCAGTAGCGAGGGGCGCAATACGGTGCCGGCCGTTACAGAGTACTTCAGCACCATTCCATTAACTTTATCAATATCAACAAGATAGCCCTGCGTCATACGGGCCACATCCTTATCGACAAGCACGACATCGCTACTCGACAGCACTGTGCCGCGACTCATGGGATACCGCGCGACCAACACCGGCCGGTTCAGCGCCACGGACGCCTGCACATATAGAGACCAAGGATTATTAGCGTCCGTACAACGCACCCCCACGACCGTGCCACCAACCGTATTCTGGCCTGGCGGGGTAAAAACCCGGAGTTTCGTGCGGCAAACCGCAAGCCTCAGCCGTGGATCAGGGGGCGTCACCTCCACCTTTAGCCGAACCGCCTTGGAATTTCCGTTTTTCTGGACCAAATAGTCCCGAACCGCTGCCACGACGGCATTCAGGGGCTGGATACCTTCGGCGTGAGCGGCCGGTATCCGGCTTCCGGCCAACGCAGCAATCAGCCAGACGGCGATGCCCAGTCCCGCCCACGTCGGGCGGCGGCGGTCCGTTGCTGCCATGTTAAAGCGCCGATATTTTGACACTCTTGGTCCTCACAATTGGCGATGACATATTATCGGAATGTTAACCATTTTTCCTCATTAATTAGTCAGTTAGCATACTATTCTTAGAGCGATCATCATCATTTTGTGACACAATTAAAACAATCAGCTGGATATGCTTAACACAGGCAATTTATATGCCGGTTCCATCGAAGCTAAGGTGGTGTGGCGTTTAGCCGATATCATCCCTTACAACGGGCACAATCTGCGGAGAGGACTATGGCAGGCGTACTTGACGGTGTAAATCAGCGTACCCGTTTAGCCGGGCACAACCGTTTGGAGCTACTCCTATTCAGGTTGGGAGGCAGGCAACGCTTCGGGATTAACGTTTTTAAGGTACAGGAGGTAATTCAATGTCCTCCTCTGGCTAAGGTGCCGCATGCCCACGCCGTCGTCCGCGGCGTCGCTACCCTGCGCGGCAAGACGATAACGATCCTCGATTTAGCTCAAGCCATCGGCCGCCCAGCCATTACCGACACGTCACAGGCGTACATCATCATCACCGAATACAACCGTGCCGTGCAGGGCTTCCTGGTAAGCGGCGTCGACCGCATCATTAATATGAATTGGGAAGAAATATTGCCCCCCCCCAAAGGCACCGGCCACAACTACATGACCGCTGTAACTCATGTGGATAAGGACCTTGTGGAGATCATCGACGTAGAAAAAGTACTGGCCGAGGTTATCCATATTGATGAAACCGTAAACCGTGCGCTCATCGAAGATAGTCGTCGTGACG
>CAYQWR010000142.1:3679-7456 GCA_964421235.1 uncultured Thiohalomonas sp.
TTCATCCGCAATCATCTCGAGGCGGATCCCAAAGCGAAGATAGTCGTCGTGACGTTCATGAACAACCACACAGGATACTGGTTGCAGACGATTCGAGCGTCGCACGCAACCAAATAAAGCGCACGCTCGATCAAATCGGGGTAGAGACAATTCTCGCGAAAGACGGTCGCGAAGCACTCAACCTTCTCAGAACAATGGCTGAAAGCGCCACCCCAATAACCGAACAAATCAGCATGGTAATTTCCGACATAGAAATGCCCGAGATGGATGGATATACGCTGACGACGCAGATTCGAGCGGACAACCGATTAAAAGATTTATATGTAATACTGCACACATCTCTAAGCGGTGTATTCAACAATTCACTTGTTGAAAAAGTAGGCGCCAATAAATTTATCGCCAAATTCAAACCCGATGAATTGGCCGGCAGCGTTATTGAGCGACTCAAGCAAACAACCTAATTGCAATGATACTGCTTACTGCGTCCGCCCGTGAAATCTATGCCAAGCATCAGCGTTTCTCTGGAATGTTAGCGCAACACCATTATTTTCCTGTGGCTACGGAAATCGTCATATCAGAGACGCCGAAGTGACAACAAATCAAATTGCATCAAACGAATACGAAGAATTTCGCCGATTTCTTGAGGACGCCTGCGGTATAGTCCTGGGCGACAACAAACATTATCTAGTCACCAGTCGACTTAACCGATTGATGCGCGAATTCAATCTCAATACTTTCAGCGAGCTAATGCATCAGCTGAAGCAGCAGCATCACTCAAAATTACGGGAACGCATTGTTGATGCGATGACTACCAACGAAACAATGTGGTTCCGTGATCGATATCCGTTCGACATTCTTACCAACGCAATATTTCCCGAGTTGAGCAGCCTGCGTTTGCGACAGCTGCGCGTATGGTCTGCAGCATGTTCTTCCGGCCAGGAACCCTATTCAATCAGCATAACAATTCAAGAATATCTGGCCGGTCATCCCGGCTCCCTACCGGCCAATATGCAAATCATCGCTACTGATATTTCTCCTTCCATGCTGCGGGATGCCAGTGTCGCGCAATATGACAAGATGTCGATCTCTCGCGGCATGACCAATGAGCGGATGAAAAAATTTTTCCTGCAAAAAGATGACCGCTGGGAGGTCCGCCCGGAGATCCGTAACAAAGTATCATTCCGTGAGTTGAATCTGATGCAGAGCTTCGCGCCACTAGGGAAATTTGATATCGTGTTTTGTAGAAACGTCCTGATATATTTCTCGTCCGATCTAAAGAAAGATATCCTTAACCGCGTAGCACAAACCATGAATCCCCGCGGCTATTTGTTTCTCGGTGGTTCCGAATCCCCTACCAGCTATGTCGATATGTTTGAAATGGTACGCACCACGGCTGGCGTTGTTTACCGTTTAAAAGAAGGCTTTCGTTGAGTGGCGGTACTTTGCCTAACCGACCACTGATCTGCTATAACTTAACCTGTTTAAAATACACACCTTCTTCGCTGCCGCTCGGTCGGCTACCGAACTGACAGCAATCTGGTGTCGTTAATCACCACAAACCGTCCACAGATGGCGACAGGTAATTGATGCCCTGAGTTGCATCCATATTCGACTCCATTTCCAGCGTAATTAGGTCAGCCGAAGGAACCGGGACATGGCTACGGAGAACGAAAATCTAAATATGGGCAGGCCACTTATCTTTGGGGAAGTGCTATTCGATCACTTCCCCGATGGTAGTCGTGTGCTGGGCGGTGCACCGTTCAATGTTGCGTGGCATCTGCAGGGATTCCAGGTTAATCCTCTATTCGTCAGCAGGATCGGCGACGATGTTTCCGGTCACGAAGTACTGGAGAAGATGGCGATATGGGGAATGGACACCCGCGGCATACAGCGAGATCAATCACACCCAACAGGCACCGTGCAAGTGTCGCTTATCGATGGTCAGCCTAGTTTCGAAATATGCCCGGAACAAGCCTATGACTATATCCAACGCGCGCCTGTAGCGGACATCCTTACCAAGGATAAGTTCACCCTCCTCTACTATGGAAGCCTCGCCGCCCGCAACGCCATCACTCAGAAAACTCTCCATTGGTTAAGTGATACAACCAATATTCCGGCATTCGTCGACATCAACCTACGCGCACCCTGGTGGACTCCGCAGGAAATTCAATGGGCTATAAATAGTGCACACTACCTTAAATTGAATAGCGACGAGTTTAATCAAATTGCAGGGGACACTCCGACTTCACAACGCAGGGAAGCCGCTCGCGCATTGCTAAACACATATGGGACCAAGTTATTAATCCTAACGTTGGGAGCGGAGGGTGCGTTGCTGGTCAGCAATATGGATGAGCTATATGCCGCCGCACCACCGATTAACGACATTATCGACACCGTTGGTGCGGGAGATGCATTCTCCGCTGTCACATTGCTTGGCCTGCTGCGCGGATGGGAGCACGCCCGCATTCTTAATAACGCGCTAGATTTCGCGGCCGCGATATGCCGCCTGCGTGGTGCAACCATAGTCGATCGCGCCTTCTATCACGATTTCTTGCAACGCTGGGAGAAGCAATACCCATAAGTAAGGAGAGTCGATTGTATATTATGCTTATCAGCGTCCACGGCCTAATCCGTGGACACAATCTTGAGTTAGGCCGCGATACAGACACCGGCGGCCAAACCAAATATGTTGTTGAGCTCGCGCGCGCGTTGGCGGAACATCCCGACGTCAACCAGGTTGATGTGATAACCCGTCAAATATTGGATCCAAAAATAGACGACGACTACGCCGTACCCTGTGAACCAATTTCACCCAAGGCGAATATTATACGGTTACCCTTCGGACCACGACGCTATCTCCGCAAAGAAGTCCTATGGCCATACCTCGACTCAATGGCCGATAAGGCACTCAAACACATACGCAACATTGGCCGCGTCCCTGATATCATTCATAGCCATTATGCCGACGCTGGTTACGTGGGTGCTCGATTAGCCGGTCTTCTCGGCGTGCCGCTAATCCACACAGGTCACTCACTCGGACGGGAAAAGCGCCGACGGCTTATCGATCAGGGGGTTCAGCCGCATACGATCGAGACGCAATACAATATGAACCTTCGCATAGAGGCGGAGGAACTCGCGATGGACGTGGCGAGCCTGGTTATCGCGAGTACGCAACAAGAGGTAGAGACACAATACTGTCATTATTCAAACTACCAGCCGAAGCGTATGCTAGTCATCCCTCCGGGCACGGATCTCAGTCGCTTCCATCCACCCAAGGGTCTATCCGCAGAAGGCCCTATACGACAGGAGTTGGCCCGCTTCCTGCGCGATCCCCGCAAACCAGTGATACTGGCTTTGTCACGCCCTGACGAACGCAAAAACATTTCAGCATTGGTTCGGGCGTACGGCGAAAACGAACAATTACGGGAAAAGGCCAACCTCGTGATCATTGCCGGAAATCGCGACGATGTTGGGACCATGGATAAAGGTCCGCGACAGGTACTTAGTGAGTTGATACTACTGATCGACAAATATGATCTATACGGTAGCGTTGCATATCCAAAACACCATCAGGCCAACGACGTCCCCGAATTGTTCCGAATCGCTACCCGTAGTCGTGGTGTTTTCGTCAATCCCGCACTCACCGAACCATTCGGCCTGACACTGATAGAGGCTGCCGCCAGCGGTTTACCTATGGTCGCAACCGAGGATGGCGGACCGCGTGACATCATCAAACATTGCAAAAACGGACTATTGATAGATCCGTTGGATGCGGAC
>CAYQWR010000143.1:0-7376 GCA_964421235.1 uncultured Thiohalomonas sp.
ACTATGTACTGGGTATCATCAACCTGCGCGGCAATGTGGTAACGGTCATCGACACGCGATACCGTTTCGGCCTGCCGTCCCAGGCGCCGGACGACGCCACCCGTATCGTGATCATCGAAGCGGGCGACGACGTGGTGGGAATGACGGTCGACAGCGTGGCAGAAGTCGTCGACCTGCGCGCCTCGGCCATCGAAGTCGCGCCGAACGTGGGTAACGATGCCAGCGCCAAATTTATCCAGGGAGTCACCAATACGCAGGACGGGCTGCTGATTCTGGTGGACTTGAAGAAATTTCTCAGTGACAAGAACGATGACGACCAGTTGGAGGCCGCCTCGTAAGCTGCGGCGTTCCCCATGGCAGATATCGGACCCATCCCACCCGCCATGCCGAACCCGCCGATTCGGCCGCAGCAGGTGCCGCCGGATGAGCGCGAGCGCAGACGCCAGCCGCCTCCCAAACAGGACGACGACGGGGATGACGCGGACGACTCCGGTTCGCAGGAACCGACGCCGACGGCTGACGACGACGATACACCGCATATAGATGTATTTGTTTAAGGACTGCTACGCATGCAAACCTATTGGGCCTATCCGCTGATTGGCACCGTGATCGGTGTGTTGGTCGTGCTGCTCGTACTGCTGCGGCGCCAACTGACGCGTCAGCAACAGCGGTTGCAAATCGTGCAGAACGATATGCGCGCGCTGTGCAACGCCGCAGTGGCGGTAGGGGAGCGCGTCAACCGCATCGAGCGCAGTCAGCGTCAGTTGAGCGAGCGGCAGAATGAGTTGGGACAGCGCCAGGAACGGCTCGGCAAAGAGGATGCGGAGGAGTACTCCTTTGCACAAGCCGTCAAGATGGCGCAGCGCGGCGCCTCCGCCGAAGAGTTGGTGGATGTTTGCGGCCTGACCCAAGGCGAAGCGGAGTTGGTTGCCATGATGCACCGGCTCGGCGACGGTGACGACCACCAGTGACAACATGACGTGCGCCGTGTAGGCCGGCGCTTACGGTTATTCGTCTCCGGCGCGCCCGTCCGGCCCCCAACCTTCGGGGAATCTGCCGGTGACCATATAGGCGAAAGCGATGACTTCGGCGACGGCAAGATACAATTCGCGCGGAATCTCGTCGTTCAATTCCAGTTGCGCCAGCAACGCCACCAACTCCCCGTTTTCCTGCAGTGGTACGCCGTGCTCTTGTGCCAGCGCGATAATCTCGTCGGCGACGAAACCGTGACCCTTGGCGGTGATGCGTGGCGCGTTGCTGCCGTCGTAGCGCAGCGCAACCGCCTTTTTGCCTGATTTGCGTTTGTCGTTCATGCGCGCAGGTGCAGCAGACCGCCGGCGGCTGCTTCCGGTGTTTCGACCTTCGGCGCAGCGCCGACGGTGCTGCGCAGCTGTTCTATGTCCAGTCCCGCTTGCTGCAATTGTGCACGCAGCGCCTCCATGTGTTGCTGCAACAGGTCGGCCGTGGTGGGTGTTTCGCTCCAGAACATCACTCCTATCTTGCTGCCGATGAGATTGACCATGCTGTCGATGGTGCCGTAACGGGGCATGTCGAAATGGAGGCGTACCGACCATGTCGGGGCAGCGCCGTCGTCCTTGTTCCTGCTTTCACGCTGTATGCGCAGTTGCAGTACATCCAGTTCCTGTCCCTGCCGCATGGGGACATCGAACAGCCAAACCGTGGTGGTATCGTTGCGCGTGGTAAGGGTGTGCAACTGTTGTACCTTGAGGTGCGCCAGTGCGCCGTCGATTTGCTGCGCCACCTGTTGCAGCGTTTGGCTGGTGTGTTGCAGCACTTCGGCGCGCGTCGCGTCGCCGTTGGTTTGTGACGTCGTGGCGGGAGGGGCAGCCAGTTCCTTGGCGACGGCGGCGGAGAGCCGCAACAGTGTCGATTGCAGGTCGTGTTCCAATGCCGAGCTGTCGCCTTGCGCCAGACGTGCCTGCAACAGCAGCCCCGACTCGCGTAGCGCGGTCTGCAACCCGTCTGCGGTGGTCAGTTGCTCGACCGTCGGTAGCTGTTCCAGCAGTGCGTGCAGCAATTGCTGTACTTTGGGCGAGAGTACCGGCTGAGCCGCTTGATTCCCCTCTGTCAGCGCTGGTGCCGCCGATTCGGCCAGAGACAGTATATCGGCAGCCTGCGGGAGCGGCGTCGGCGGCGCGCCAACGCCGACGGGCGATTGCGGCGTGGCGTTGCCGTCCGACTGGGCCGCTGCGAGCGGCGCTTGCAGCGAACGCATCAAGCGGACCAAGGCCTGGAGTGCGGTCGCCAGGGGCAGCTGTTTCGGCAGTGCGGTGCGCCACGCGGCGGCGAGCGCTTGTTGCTGCGGTACGTCGTTGAGTATGCGCAGGACGATGTGACCCGCATCCAACTCCACCATCAGCTTCAGTTGTGCGCCTGCGGTCAACGGTAACGGAGAGCGGGCGTCGACGGCCTGCCCATGCACCATCAACGACAGATGGCCGTCCGGCGTCACATCGAGCACGCGCGCGGAAACCACCTGGCCGGGCTGCCATGGGGCAGGCTGGTTGTTCGCAAGCGTGACGGTGAGCCCCGGTAGGGTTCCCGTCGACGGAGGGGTAATTTGCATGGGCAATGTCGCGCAGGGAGTGACAGCTTCCGATAGGATGCAGTATAAATCATTGTTACCGGCCGATTGTCGAAAACCGCGTCGCGGGCGCGCCGGCAGCGCAGGGGATGGGGACGATACTCCTCGTCGCGCCGTGCCCGCAACAGTGACGCGGCGGCTGTGGCGGCCGTGATGGCCGATTACGGAAAAGAGCGGGGCAGCATGAAGGAAACTCAGAACTGGTACGTGCGGCGCGGCAAAGAGGTCAAGGGACCGTTCCCTGCCGGCTTGGTGTCGCGTTACCTCTTGCTGGGGCGGATTAGCGAAAATGAAGAGGTCAGCCGTGACCGGCAGGAGTGGTCGCGCGTCGGCGACGTGTCGGAACTGGTCCCCGAGGCGATGCGCGCGGCGCGCGCAAACCCTGATGATGAAGAGGTGCTGGAGCGCCTGGCGGCGGCCCGACGCTGGGCCGATGAGCGCCGTGAGCTGAAGGGCGCACCGTCCGAAGTGGCGAGTGAGCGGCGTACCGAGTCGTCCGATGAGATGGCTTTGCGCAGTGCCCATTTGGCCCGGGAAGACGAGTTCAGCACCGTCCCTTTGGTGACGCGCCGCGACTACCTGATCATCGCGTTCATCGTGGTGGGCCTGGTGGCGCTGGCCTTCTTGTTGCCATCGCGTGATCATCCGGTCGGGCCGCAGTGTGCGGCGCCGCCGTCCCCCCATGTCAATTGGAGCAATTGTCGTCTGGAAGGGCAGCAGTACGCCAATAGCAATCTGGCCGGGGCCGAGTTGCGCAATGTGGACCTCACCGGCGCCTTGTTGCGGGCCGCCAACCTGGCGGGGGCGGACCTGGCTTACGCCAACCTGACCCTGGCCAATCTACGCGGAGCCAATTTGAATCATGCTGAACTCAAGGGGGCGAGCCTGCGCCAGGCGGACCTGTCGAACACCAATTTGACCGGTGCCGACCTGTCGTATGCGGACATGCGACACGTCATTCTCGACGGCGCGGTGTTGGCCGGCGCCAAATTGGACAACGCCCTGTGGAGCGACGGCGTGGTGTGTCTGCCCGGTTCGGTCGGCACCTGCAAGCCGGGCCGTCCCGCGCCGTGACGGGGCGCGTACGTCCGGTATCCGACGCGACCGACGGGGATACCGAACGGGTTGAACAGCCGAACCGGGGCTCACGCCAAGAGGCCAGGAAAACACCCGATATTTCCGTCCCATCGTTTTGTCGCTGAATTCGCCGATTCCCGATTTCAAGACTCGGGCGGCAGCGGCCCGCCGAAGGATTCGGTGGTGTAGCGCGAAACCTGCAGGGTGGCGGACCAGTAGTCGGCCGGCAGGCCGGCCTTCTGTTTCAGGTGCCGCAGAAATTGTACCGGTGTGGGCAGTGACTCCCAGACGGATGGAAGAAAGGTGCCGCGGCGGCCACGGTCGCTGAGGATGAGTCCGTCGATGCCAGGCCGCAGCTGTTGCACCAGGTCAGTCTCGGCGCTCCAGGGCAGTTGCTCCGGAGGACTCAAAATCGACAAGTGCAGTTCCAGTCCCTCCAACTCGCCGGCACCCAGCGGCGGAAAGCGGGGATCGGAAAAGGCGGCCGCATAGGCGTTGTGGGCCACGTCCTCTACCAGTGGCCGCACGGCCTCCAGCATTCCGATACAACCGCGCAACTCGCCCCGGCGCTGCAGCGTCACGAAGGTGGCGCGCCGGAGGCCCAACTCCGGGGCATAGTCCGCCGCCGACACCGGCAGCGGCCGGCCGTGGCCCAGGCCGTAGCGGATCGATGCACCGGCGACGGCGAGCAGGATGTCGCGGTTTTCCGGGCTGGTCGCCATCTCAGCTTTTCACCGAAACAGATAGGCGCCGTAGCCGACCACGCGGTCGCGCGGTCCGGCGGTATCGCCGGAGTTGCGCAGGTCGACGGTGTGCCCGCCGAGGCCGTGCCGGCCTGCCGCCAGCAACAGTCCGCGCACCGGGTTGCGGCCGCAGGCATCGTCGTAGCCGAGGTCGCGGTAGCGCAGTGTCTCGATTGCCTGTGAGGTGTCCCGGTCCATTTCTCGCGCCTGATCGTAGCTGTGGTAGTGGCTCAGGTCGGAACTCACCACGACCAGGGTTTCCGGTCCGCCCCACAGCCGTTCCAGCACTGCGTCGACCTCTTCGGCGCTGGCCTCGCCCACCACCAGCGGCACCAGGCTGAACTCGCCCAATACCTCCTGCAGGAACGGCAGATGAACCTCCAGGCTGTGTTCCATCAGATGCGCCTCGTCCATCACCCGCACCTGCGGCAGGGTCGCCAACTGCTGGCGCGCCGAGGCGTCCAGGGGGATGTCGCCCAGCGGCGTGCGGAAGAAGTCGGCGCTGGAGAGCGCGAGGCCCTCGAACCCGATTCGGTGCGACGGTCCGAGCAGTACCACCCGCTGTATGCGGCCGCGCAACGGCCGCAGACGGGCATAGACCGAGGCCGCCACCGCTCCCGAATAGATGTAGCCGGCGTGGGGCGCGATGATCGCCTTGGGCGGTGTGCCGTCGCCCGCCGCCTGCGCCAGGAAGCCCTGGATCATCGCGTGCAACTCCTCCGGGGCGGCCGGATAGAACAGGCCGGCGACGGCGGGCTGGCGTATGCTGCTCATCTCCTTACCTCCACTTCCTGCTTCCGTACTGCAACTATAGCGCGCCGTACCGGGTGCATGCCGTTGCAGGCTCCCGCTTCAGCGCCTAACGTCATATTTACCGCACACCGTTCAGGGGGAACAGGCAATGGAGACAGCCGGTTTTGATGGCGTCGATGCCGCCAGCATCGCGCAGACCCAATACTGGCACGCGCTCGACGACGGCCGCGTGCAGTGTGACCTCTGCCCCCGTTACTGCAAACTGAAGGAGGGGCAACGCGGGCTCTGCTTCGTGCGCGGCAACCTCGGCGGCAGGATCGTGCTGGCCAGCTACGGCCGCTCCAGCGGTTTTTGCGTCGACCCCATCGAAAAGAAGCCGCTCAACCACTTCCTGCCCGGCACCCCGGTGCTGTCGTTCGGCACCGCCGGCTGCAACCTGGCCTGCAAGTTCTGCCAGAACTGGGACATCAGCAAGTCGCGGGAGATGGACACGCTGATGGACCAGGCACAACCCGAAGTGATCGCACGTGCCGCCCACGACCTCGGCTGCCGCAGCGTGGCCTACACCTACAACGACCCCATCATCTTCCACGAGTACGCCATCGACGTGGCCAAGGAGTGCCGCAAGCTGGGCATCAAGTCGGTGGCGGTCAGCTCCGGCTATGTGTGCGATGCGCCGCGGCGCGAGTTCTACCAGTACATGGACGCCGCCAATATCGACCTGAAGGCGTTTACCGACGAGTTCTACCACCAGCAGACCGGCGGCCACCTGCAGCCGGTGCTGGACACGCTGCTCTACCTCAAGCGCGAGACCGAGGTCTGGTTCGAGCTGACCACGCTGCTCATCCCCGGCCTCAACGACTCGGACGAGGAGCTGGAGGCGATGACCAAGTGGGTGGTGCAGGAGCTGGGGCCCGATGTGCCGATGCACTTCACCGCCTTTCATCCCGCCTGGAAGATGACGGACCGGCCCGCGACGCCGGCGGCGACGCTGAGCCGCGCGCGGCGCATCGCCATGGCCAACGGGGTGCGCTACGCCTTCACCGGCAACGTCCACGACCCGCAAGGGCAGGGCACCTATTGCCACCACTGCGGCAAACAGCTGATCGGCCGCGACGGCTATCTGCTGTCGCACTGGAACCTGAGCGCCGACGGCCACTGTCAGGCCTGCGGCACCCCCTGCGCCGGGGTGTTCGAGGCGCAGCCCGGCGACTGGGGCGCCCGGCGCATGCCGATCCGGCTGCACGACTACGCGACGCCTTAACCCATATCCCTTGCCGGGTTGCGTGCCTGTCGCACGGACGTTAGTCTGTGCGCGTTATGAGGCCATTATTGCGTGTGTTGTCGGGCCCGGTACTGTATCTGTTCTGCGTCTTGCCGGCGCATGCCGCGGATCAACCGCAAGGGTGGAGCGGCGATGTCGAACTGGGGTGGGTCACTACCAGCGGCAACAGCAACACGCGCACCGTCAATGCCAAGGGCAAGCTGCATTATGTGAAGGGCCCGTGGCGCGACCAGGTGCAGGCCGCGGTGTTCAAGGCGTCCGACAGCGGCGTGGTGACCGCCGAACGCTACCTGTTGAGCGGCAAGAGCGACTATTTCTATTCGCGCTACAACTACCTGTTCGCCACCCTGCGTTACGTGAAGGACCGTTTCAGTGGTTACGATTACCAGGTCTCGGAAGTGGCCGGTTACGGCCGTCGCCTGATCGACGATCCCGCATTGACCTTCGATCTGGAGCTGGGCCTCGGCGGCCGCCAGAGCCAGGAGACCGGCGTCGGGCGCCGCCGGGACGTCGGTATCGTGCGCGGTGCCGCCAAGCTCGGTTGGGACATTTCCGCCACAGCCCGATTCACCGAAGAGCTGACGGTGGAGAGCGGCAGCGACAATACCACGAGCGAGTCGGTGACCGCCCTGAAGGTGAAGATCAACGGCAACTTCTCCATGAAGAGCTCGGTGACGGTGACCAACAACAGCAACGTCTCACCCGGTATCCAGCATACCGATACCATTACCGCGGTCACCCTGGTCTACGACTTCTGAATCGGTGGTCCGAGAACCCTCGGGGCCGGACACCCGGCGCCGAACCGGGTAGAATAGTCCGTTCGACCAAACCCCTTGTTTGACTATGGTTTCCGACGACGTACGCATAGGCATTGTGACCATCTCCGACCGCGCCAGCCGCGGCGAGTATGAGG
>CAYQWR010000144.1:0-7362 GCA_964421235.1 uncultured Thiohalomonas sp.
CGCTGCCGCGTATCGTCACGCTGCACGATATCCAGATATCCATGGAGAAGGGAAATAAATCACACGCCCTTGTCATGGAGGCAACGGCAAAGACTTATCGCTATTTGGACGAAGAAGAAATTGCAGCCGCCCACCGGCTTAAGGCCGGCGCCAGACGGCGGCGATAACGGACGTAACATGGGAATCGCATCGATGTCGTTCGATACAGCACAGAATGCTACGCGGTTTGCGCGGAAAGATGCCGGACGTATGGTCCTGGCCTTTGTTGCGTTGACGGCGTTGCTGTCCATGTTAGGCGGTTGCGCTGCCAAGAATCAAAATGACCTCGTTGCTTACGTCAAAGCGGTAAAGGCACGCAAGGCGGGACATATCGCGCCGTTGCCTGAATTCAAGAGTTATGAATCATTTGCATATCAGCCTGCTCATTTGCGCGATCCCTTCGCACCCGGCAAGGCCGAGGCTTCAATTGTGGCCGGTAGCGGCAAGGGCGGGCCGCGGCCCAACCAAACCCGCAACAAGGAGCCGCTGGAGGCATTTCCTTTGGACGCGCTGAAATACGTCGGATTGCTGGAAAAGGATAAAACGGTGTGGGCCATCATCACGGCGCCTGACGGATTCGTCTATCGAATCCAGGTTGGAAACTATATGGGTCAAAACTACGGACGAGTGACCAGGATTACCGATGGCCAGATCGACATCCGCGAACTCGTTCCGAATGGACTGGGTGGCTGGGTTGAGAAGAATACAAAGTTGGCCCTTACGGAATAGCCTACGGGGAATGCTGAAAATGAATTACAACTATCGCTATTCGGCAAAGAGCAATGTGGACCGCGTGGTAAGTGCCCGACGGAGTACGCGGAAAACGTGCCTGGCCTGTTTTGCGCTGCTGTTTGGCTTGCTGAGTGCGCCGGCCTATGCGGCCAATACGCTGGACAATATCTCATTCGCTCCGCTGTCGGGTGACAGCGTGCAGGTGCGCATGCATCTGTCAGGCGCTGCCCCCATGCCCGGCACGTTTACTATCGATAATCCAGCCCGTCTGGTTGTGGACCTGCCGGATACGCAATTGGGTAGTGTGCCACGACATCAGACGGTTGGCCTGGGCCTGACCCGTAGTGTTCAAACTGTCTCCGCCGGGGGCCGTACGCGTGTAGTATTCAATATGGTGCACATGGCGCCTTTTGTCATTAGGCGCGAAAAGGACGATGTCGTTCTGGTCATCGGCGAGGCATCGTCGCAGATGCAATCGACTGCGCCCATTAGCAGTTCGCCCGCAACGGCGGCGACGGGAAATCAAATTACCAACGTTGATTTCCGCCGCGGCGAGAACGGCACCGGCCGCGTGGTCATTTCGCTGTCGAATTCCTCCATGGTTGCGGATATTTCAAATCGCGGTCAGCAAAAAATTATCGTCAATTTCACACCCGCGTCAGTACCGAAAAAGCTGGAACGTCGGCTGAACGTAGTGGATTTTGCTACCCCGGTAAACACCATCGATACCTATAGCCATGGGGATGGTGTGCGCATGGAGATCGCTACCGCAGCCGGTGCGGAAAGTCTCTCATATCAGACGGGCGATACGTTGACCATCGAAGTGAAGCCCAAGCCCAAAGCGGAGGAGGCAGCGGCGAAAAAGCCGAAATACACCGGTCAGAAGTTGTCGCTAAATTTCCAAAATATCGAAGTGCGGTCGGTGCTGCAGTTGCTGGCGGATTTTACCGGTCTTAATCTTGTTACCAGCGACAGTGTGAAAGGCAATATAACCTTGCGGCTAAAGGACGTTCCGTGGGACGAGGCGTTGGACATTATTCTCAAGGCGCGCGGTCTCGGTATGCGCCGCATGGGTAATGTGATCATGGTGGCTCCGTCGGAGGAGATTGCCGCGCGGGAGAAGCTCGAGCTTCAGGCGAAAAAACAGTTGAGCGAACTTGCTCCCCTCGATAACGAGAGTATTCAGGTCAACTATGCCAAGGCGGCGGACATTGCCGCGTTATTGAAGAACAAGGACAACACGCTATTGTCGGCGCGCGGCTCCGTCAGCGTCGATGAACGTACCAATAAACTGTTGATCAAGGATACCGACGATAATATAGCGGCGATCCGCAAGCTGGTTGCGCAGCTGGACGTGCCGGTGCGTCAGGTGATGATTGAGACGCGAGTGGTATTGGCGACCGATAATTTCAGCAAGGAGCTTGGCGTTCGCTTTGGTGTAACGAAGACGGGGTCCACCCCGGCTACGGGAAATAATGTCGCGACGTCGGGCAATTTGAATGCGACAACGGAGATCGTTAACGGCCAGACAGTCACTGCCCCGGATCGCTATAACGTTAACCTCCCGGTGACCAATCTGGCGACGACAGCGGGTTCGATTGGCTTGGCCATTTCTCGTCTGCCGCTCGGTACCCTGGTAGAGCTGGAGCTGTCGGCGGCGCAGGCGGAAGGGCAGACGGAGGTGATATCAAGCCCCCGCGTGGTCACCGCCAACCAGAAAGAGGCCACTATCGAATCAGGCGTGGAGATCCCCTATCAGCAGGCGACTTCATCCGGGGCGACCAGCGTAACGTTCAAAAAGGCGGTATTGAGTCTTCAGGTCACGCCGCAGATCACACCGGCAGACAGTATCGTGATGGATCTGACGGTCAACAAGGATAGCCCCGACTATGCGAATGCTGTGTTGGGACAACCTCCGATCAATACCCAGAAAGTCTCGACCCAGGTTTTGGTCAATAACGGTGAGACCGTCGTGCTGGGCGGAATTTACGAGCAGAACAAGCAACATCAGAGAAATAGTATTCCGTTCTTCGGCGACCTGCCGATTATCGGTGCGCTGTTCCGCAGCAACTACAATACGAATCAGAAGTCCGAGCTTCTTATCTTCGTAACACCGAAGATAATGAAGGATAACGCCACGTTGCAGTAATGGCGGCGACGCGTTCTATCGATGGTTAACGGTTCGAATATCTTCCTTGTCGGCCCCATGGGGGCCGGCAAGACCACCATCGGTCGCCAACTCGCCAATATTCTCCATAAGGAATTCAAGGACAGCGATCACGAGATCGTGCGCCGTACAGGCGCCAGCATTCCGTTGATCTTTGATATCGAGGGTGAAGAGGGATTTCGTCGGCGCGAACGGGATGTCATCGACGCGCTGAGTCGGGAGGAGAATCTGGTGTTGGCGACCGGTGGCGGCGCCGTTCTGGCAGAGGATAACCGGCGCGTTCTCAAGGAGCGCGGTACCGTGGTCTATCTGTACGCTTCCCTCGATCAACTGCTCAAACGCACCGCTCATGACCGCAACCGGCCGCTGCTGCAGACCGCCGATCCTCGTGCCAAACTGGAAGAATTGATGCGCATGCGCGACCCGCTCTACCGTCAGGTCGCGGACATGATTCTCTACACGGACGAACGCTCGGTGCGCAGTGTGGTTAAGGAGATTACCATTCGGCTGGAAGAAAATGCCGCCGGCCGCGCCGGGACATGACGCCGTAGGGGCGATGGGTTATAGTAACTGCCCGGTTCGCATCGCCACCTTTCCAACCACATGAAGATCTTGCACGTCGACCTTGGGGCGCGCAGTTACCCCATCTACATCGGCCCGGCCCTGCTGGGGCGGTCGGATCTGGTTGTTCCCTATGTTGGCGGCACTCAAGTGTTGGTGGTCAGCAATGAGACGGTTGCGCCGCTGTACTTGGAGCGCACTCTAGCCGCTTTTCACGACTTTCGTACCGAGACGGTGATCCTGCCGGACGGGGAGCAGTACAAGACGCTTGAGGTGGTCAATACGATTTTCGATGGGCTGTTGACCCATCGTTTCGATCGTCAATGCACCCTGGTGGCCCTGGGCGGAGGCGTGGTCGGCGACATGACCGGTTTCGCCGCCGCCTGCTATCAGCGCGGTGTACCGTTTATTCAGATCCCGACGACACTGTTGTCGCAGGTCGATTCTTCGGTCGGCGGTAAGACCGGCGTGAATCACCCGCTCGGCAAGAACATGATCGGCGCATTTCACCAGCCTCGCTGCGTGATAGCGGATACCGATACCTTGATGACGCTGGACGACCGGCAGTTGAAGGCCGGTATTGCCGAAGTTATCAAGTACGGAATCATCAACGACCCGGAATTCTTTGCCTGGCTCGAACAGAATATGTCGCGGATAGTGGCGCGCGAAGCGGATGCGCTGGCCTATGCCATTGAGCGTTCCTGCCGCGATAAGGCCGCAATCGTCGCCGCCGACGAAACCGAGGTAGGCAGCCGGGCATTGCTGAACCTGGGCCATACTTTCGGCCATGCCATCGAAACCGGCATGGGATACGGGGTATGGCTGCACGGCGAAGCGGTGGCAACGGGGATGGTGCTGGCAGCGGAGCTGTCGCAACGCCTCGGCTGGGTTGACGCGGCGACGGTGGCACGCATCCGAGGTTTGATCGCTGCGGCCGGCTTGCCGGTGCAGGCTCCCGCACAGCTAGATAGCGCTCGTTTTCTCGAGTTGATGGCAGTCGACAAGAAGGTCCAGGCGGGAAAGCTGCGCCTGGTTCTGTTGCGCGGCATTGGCTGTTCCGTCATAACCGACGCGGTGACGCCGGACCAGATCGCCGCCGCCATCGAGGCCCATCAGCGCGGAGACTGAATCATGGCGGAGTTGGCGCCCTATGCCGTATCGCAACAACAGTCGCGTGGTCGCCGCCATCCCGAATCGACGCCACCTTACCGCAGCGAATACCAGCGCGACCGGGATCGCATCATCCATTCGTCAGCCTTCCGTCGTCTGG
This sequence comes from uncultured Thiohalomonas sp., assembly GCA_964421235.1. GTDB lineage: Bacteria > Pseudomonadota > Gammaproteobacteria > Thiohalomonadales > Thiohalomonadaceae > Sulfurivermis. The sequence goes on from CAYQWR010000144.1 coordinate 4,770, forward strand.
AATACAAGACCCAGGTCTTCGTAAACCACGAAGGCGACATGTTCCGTACCCGGCTGACGCACTCCCTGGAGGTCGCACAAATCGGACGTGCGGTGGCGCGTGCGCTAGGTTTGAATGAAGACCTTACCGAGGCGATCAGCCTCGCCCATGATCTCGGACACACACCGTTTGGTCATGCCGGCCAGGACGCGCTCAACGGTTGCATGCGGGATTTCGGCGGTTTCGAACATAACCTGCAATCCTTGCGTGTCGTGGATGAGCTGGAGGAGCGTTACGCCGATTTCCGCGGCCTCAACCTGACCTTTGAGACGCGTGAAGGCATTCTCAAGCACTGCTCACCGGAGCACGCGCGACAGCTGGGGGAGCTGGGCGCGCGTTTTCTGGAGGGGCATCAGCCGAGCCTGGAGGCGCAGATTGCCAATGTTGCCGACGCCGTTGCCTACAACAATCACGATGTGGACGACGGGCTGCGTGCCGGGTTGCTGTCCATCGAACAACTGTGCGAAGAACCGCTGTTTGGCGAGCAATATCGCCTGGTTCTGAAAACCTATCCGTCCCTCGACGGGCGGCGCCTGGTGCATGAGATTATTCGTCGCATGATCAACCGGCAGGTGGTCGATCTGATCGAGACCAGCCGCCGCGCGATTAAGGATTTGTCGCCCGCAGACGTAAACGAGGTGCGCGCATGCGGCGAGCCGCTACTGCAGTTTAGCGCCGAGATGCAGGCGCAGCACCAGACGCTCAAACGGTTTCTGCGGGTGAATCTTTATCACCACTATCGGGTGCATCGGATGACGAGCAAATCGCAGCGTGTGGTACGCGATCTGTTTGGCACGATCTTCAACGATCCGCGCTTGCTGCCCCTTGATCATCAGGAAAAGGTCCGTTTCCTCGCCGAGCGTTCCGGCGATGCCGGCCGCGCGCGCGCGGTCGCCGACTACATCGCCGGCATGACCGACCGCTACGCTATTGCGGAACACAGTAAATTGTTCAATCCCACCGAGTTGACGTGAGGTTCACAAGTAGACAGATCGATCCTTAAACGGCATACTTTTGCAGTCCCGCAGGCGTGCCCGTTTCAGGGGCACATAGGGCCTTTTCAGGCAGCCGCTAAGGAGCTTGGCGTCATCGGCACATGCGAATCTACATGCAGACTCCCGTCACCGATGACCATCCGCCGCGCTACTACCACCTTTTCGTGCAGGCGGATCTGCTGGGTGGCTGGTCGCTGGTGAAGGAGTGGGGCTTTCAGGGGTCCCCCGGGCGTGTTGTACGTGAGCACTTCCAAACCCTGGATGCGGCCCACGAAGCGATGTTCCGAGGGCGTGATGCACAGATGCAGCGGGGATACCGCGTAATGTTCATGCAGGGCGAGGAGCGACCGAGATGATTCGGGGTCTGCGCCGCACCAAGGACCCGATGGCCTCCCCACCCTATCTTTCCCACTTCAAACTGCGCGAGGCTCCCTTTGCCGGCGGCGGCACCAAGTTTTTCTACGCCGATCCGGAACGCGCGCAGACCCTCAATATGCTGCAACACCTCACCCAATACAGCGAAGAGCTGTTGTTGGTGGGCGGGCCTGCGGGCAGCGGCAAGACCAGCCTGTTGGAACAGTATCTGGCGCGTGCGGACGACGACTGGAAGGTTTGTCGTGTCAGCGCCGCGGAGATTGCCGACCCCGGTTTGCTGTTCCTCACAGCCGCGCGCTGTTTCGGTCTGCATACGGAAGGCTTGAATGCGGATGGGGTCATTGACGCCCTGCGCGATCACCTCAACCAGTTGCAGCAGAACATGACCCCGGTCCTGGTGATCGATGCCGCCGAGCGCCTGTCCGACGATGGGCTGGAGGTGGTGGTGCGCCTGGCCGAGCTGGCCGGCGATCACGGCAAGCTGGTGCGCACCATTCTGTTCGCCGAGCCCACCATCATGCAGCGTCTCGGCGAGGCGCGCTTCGCCAATGTGCCGAAACCCCATGTGTTGGAGTTGAAGCCGCTGGAAGAGGCGCAACTGCCCGCTTATCTGCATCACCGCATGTCGGCAGCGGGATATGGCGGCGGGCCGTTGTTTACCGCGCGCGATATCAAGCGCATCTATAAGGGATCGCAGGGCTGGCCGGGGGGCGTGAACGCCATGGCGCACGAGGTACTGATGGATAAGAGGCGTGGGGCGGGAACGTCGCGCTGGCGCCCGATGGCTCTTGGCGGCGCGTTGATTGGCCTGGGGATTGGCGCCTATATCGCCCTGTCGACCAATGGCGGAGCGGGCAGGCAGACGATACCGACCGCAACGGTGCATGCCAGCAGGGCGCAGCGAATGGAGACACCGATTGTGCGTGTTGCAGGCAGCTCTCGTCACGCCCCCGCGTCGTTGACGGTACGCAGCGGCGAGACCTTGCAAATCACCTGTGCCGCTCCATCCAGCGGGGCCGCGATGCTGCCGCCGCTGGCCACGCAACAGCTCGCGATTCCCATGCCGTCGCCGACAGCCGTCCAGACCGGACCCGTCAAGGCCGAGCCCGTCAAGGCCGAACCCGTCAAGGCCGAACCCGTCAAGGCCGAACCCGTCAAGGCCGAACCCGGCAAGGCCGAACCCG
>CAYQWR010000145.1:0-7281 GCA_964421235.1 uncultured Thiohalomonas sp.
TCGCCCTCGGCTCCGCGCTGAAGCGTCACCAGTGGCTGCTGCGCAGCGGCGGCGCACTGATCGCCGGCGCCGGTATCTGGCTGGTCGCCACGCTGTAACTGATTGCGCAACGCCTGCGGTGTCGGTCGCCTCGATGCGGCCGCGCGCAGGCGATTTTTTGTCCTGCATATTATTGTTGCGGGAAGGGCGGAAGGTTGCGGCGTGCGATCGCGGCAACGAGCCGAAACCACGGGGACGCCCAGTCAAAATATTCCGCACCAGGACGCAATGTGGATATATATTGCTCTTGCGCGAACGATGGCGCGTGGAACTGTCGCCGCCGCAAAAGGCGCAACAAACGGGGAGAGAATGAGCAGGGTATCGTTTATAGGGGTTTTCGTCGGCGGCATTACGGATATCGTGGCGACCAACGTGCTGGCCGTGCCGCTGATCGTTTATGTGATTGCCGCATTCGGCCTGTCGCACCTGCCGCCCGGCCGGATGTCGATGGAGATCATGGCGGCCATTCACGACCATTGGCCGCTGCGTCTGGTGCAGGCGGCGACCGGTGTGGGCTGCTCGATATTCGGCGGGTACGTGGCGGCGCGGCTGGCCAAACACGACGAATTGCTCAACGGCGCGTTGTCGTCGTTTCTCTGCGTCGCTATCGGTATCTATTCCATCGCCGCCAGCCACGCGAGCGGGACGTCGGTCGCAGCACTCGTGGCCCTGGTCTCCAGCCCGGTGTTCGCGCTGTTGGGCGGCTACCTGCGGCTGATACAGGGTCGCAAAGCGGCGTGAGTGTCGCGGCTGGCTGCGGGGTAGGGGCCAGCCACGACACCGGTCGCGGGGATAAAACCACACGTTGCACCGGCCCTTCCATTGCGCATCTCGGCAAGGGCTCACGCCTGGTTGCAATTGCCCAATGTTGAATAGTGAAATGGCTTCGGATTACCTATTGGCTGGATCGACAGGGTGACCCACTATCTTCAGCGTTCTTCCCGGTGAATAACCACTCCTGCCCGCAATCATTCACGTAACGGACACATTTCAGTAAACTAACGACAACTGTCTCTCTGTGGCCTGCCATGAACAGTGTCGTTGCCGTTGTCGGTTTGGGATATGTGGGATTGCCTCTCGCCGTGGCGTTCGGCCGATGCGGCGAGACCATCGGTTATGATCATGCGGCGGCGAAGGTCGAACGCTATCGGGAGCACTGCGATCCCACCGGCGAGATGACGGCACCGGAGCTGCGCAGTGCGGCACAGCTGACCTGCACCACCGATCCGGCGCTGCTGACGCGGGCCGACTTCCTGCTGATCACGGTGCCGACGCCGGTGGACGCGGCCATGCGGCCCGATTTCACGCCGCTGATCGAGGCATCCGAAACGGTCGGCAGGCATCTGAAACGTGGTGCCGTCGTGATCTACGAGTCGACGGTCTATCCCGGGGCTACGGAAGAGATATGTATCCCGGTGCTGGAACGCGCTTCCGGCATGAAGTGGCAGGTCGATTTCTTCGTCGGCTATTCCCCCGAGCGGATCAATCCCGGCGACAAACAGCACACCCTCACCAACACCCTCAAGGTCGTTGCCGGTGATACGCCCGAGACCCTGGAACGGGTGGCGGCGCTGTACGAAAGGGTGGTCGAGGCGGGCGTCCATCGCGCCAGCAGCATCAAGGTGGCGGAGGCGGCCAAGGTGATCGAAAACACCCAGCGCGACCTCAACATCGCCCTGATGAACGAGCTGGCGCTGATCTTCGACCGGCTCGGCATCGACACGCTGGAGGTGTTGGAGGCGGCGGGCACCAAGTGGAATTTCCTGCCGTTCCGCCCCGGCCTGGTGGGCGGTCACTGCATCGGCGTCGATCCCTACTACCTGGCCCACAAGGCCGACATGGTGGGCCATCATCCCGAGGTGATCCTCGCCGGGCGGCGCATCAACGACAGCATGGCCGCCTACGTGGCGCAGCAGACGGTGAAGCAGATGATCAGGGGCGAAACCCAGGTGAAAGGGGCGCGCGTCATTGTGCTCGGCCTCACCTTCAAGGAGAACTGTCCCGACATCCGCAACTCCAAGGTGGCCGACATCGTGCGCGAGCTGGAGGATTTCGGCTGCAACGTGAGTGTCCACGACCCCATTGCCGCGGCCGGGGAGGCACAGCGCGAATACGGCATCGCACTCACCGTCTGGGAACAGTTGCCGCCGCAGGCCGATGCCATCGTCGCCGCGGTCGACCATCGCGCCTACCACGAGATGGCGCTGACCGCGGTCCTGGCACGCCTAAAACCGGGCGGCGTGTTCGTCGACGTGAAATCCAGTTTCAACGCCGACGCCATTCGCGGCGCCGGCCATCTCCTGTGGCGCCTATGAGTATCGAAGCCTATCAACCGTTGTGCGACCGACTCGGTCTCGACGTCGGCATCATTCCCTATACGCCCAAATGGTCGGCCGCCCCCGACTTCCTGGAACTCATCGTCGATCATGCGCTGAGCCACAAACCGGCGACCATCGTCGAATGCGGCAGCGGTCTGACCACCGTAATGCTGGCCCGCTGCTGCGCCATGAACGGCGGCGGCCATCTGTTTAGTCTCGAAAACGGTGCCGAGTTCGCCGCGCAGACGCGCGAGGCGGTGTCCGGCTACAGGTTGGGCGAGTTCTCGACCGTCATCGATGCACCGCTGGTGCCGCACGCGATCAACGGCCGCGACTACCGGTGGTACGCCCTCGACGACATGACGATGATCGATATCGATATGCTGGTCATCGACGGTCCGCCGGGATTCATCCAGCAGCACTCGCGTTATCCGGCCCTGCCGCTGTTGTTCGATAGGCTCGCCGAGGGCTGCACGGTGTTCATGGACGACGCGGCACGGCCCGACGAGCGGGAACTGGTGGAGATGTGGCTGGCGGAGTTTCCCGTTAACGATAAGAGTTACGTCGCGAACGAACGAGGTTGTTCAGTGTTACGGCTCGCACCAAGCAGATAACATGCCTCAACGTCATGCCGAACATGTATGACGTCAATCTTGGGTGAGATAGGATGACGAAGATTTGAAGAATGCGGCTGTTCGGGACACAATCGGTTCTGCGGAATTTTATGAATGCGGGCCCATTGCCCGTCGTCAACCCAGGGGGTTATCAATGAAGAAGATCGCACGCAGTCTGGCACTGGCAACGTTTGCCGCCGCATGCATGACGTTGGGAGGTTATGCGGTGGCCGCCGATGCGGGACAGGCGCCGCAGCGGCAGAGTTTTCAACAGCGCAAGCAGCAGCTTATCGACTTGCAGCAGCAGAGCATCTCAATCCTGCAGCAGGGATTGAGCTGTCTGCAAAATGCCGCCGACGTGCAGGCGGTCCGCACCTGTCACATGCAGGAGCGCACCGCTTTCGCGCAACTGCGCGAGAAGACGCGTTCCATGTTTCCCCGCGCCGGCGCCCGCCGCCAGGGCGGTAACGGTTCCGTCAATTGATGGGTGATTGAATGGTACGTGCCGGTAGATGCGGTTCGCTCGCGACGCGCATCTGCCGGCAATTTCAGCTATCGGGTGAGGCGTTGTGCCGGATTGCCCAATCGGCCAGTGCCCTGTCGAAGTCACCTTGCGCGCCTATCCAATCCCAGAATTTGCGTAAATCCTCCGCGGCATGCTCCAGCCGGAATTCCATCGTGTGCCGCTTGCCCTTGAGAAATAGCGCGATGTTGGCCTCGACGGTGTCGATGTAGTCGCGGGCCAACGCGAGGGCGGCAGTTTCGGGCGGCTCTTCGCGCAGTAGCACCCCTTCCCGGTAGGCCTTCATGATGCCGAACTCGGTGCGCTTGGCGAAGCTGGCGGCAACCTGTTCGCGGTCGCGGGTGAGGTGGACGTAGTAGGCGTTGTCGCCATAAGCGGCGTCGAGGCGGCCGAGCAGCCAGGAGAGACGGTTGTCGGCCTCGATGTGGTTGTCGGGATAGGCGAGGCGGTCGGCACCGAGCCGTTGGACGCGGGTCTCGTGGCCGGCGCTGAAGTTGGTGATATGGCGGCACGCCTCGATGAAGGTGGTCGAACCGCAGCGGCCGGTGTTGAGGACGAATACGTTCATGATGAAAACCTCTCTCACCGCAGAGACGCGGAGGACGCAGAGAAAACAGTACCATCTGTTGCGCTCTATGTGACCTCTGCGTCTCTGCGGTGGTCATTCTCCCGTCATTGCCTGGAGCGCGGCACGCCAACCGGTCCGATTGTCGCGGTAGTGGGTGATGGCGGCGACGATGGCTCGTGTCCGCTCAAGGCGGTGTTCTGCGTCGTTGATGACCTGCCAGGCGCGGGCTTGGTCGCCGAAGTTGTGGGCCATGTTGTCGATGAAGGTGGTGAACAGGGTACGCGCCTCGGCGAGGCCGGCGTCCTGTTGCCACCACTGCTGAGGATCGGCGAACAGGCTGCGCAGTTGCGTGATCTTTTCGCCGATCTTCCGGTGTTTGACGGCGTATTTCCCATGCATCTCCTGTTCGACGGTATTGACCGTTTCCGCGACCGCTTCCGTATTCACAGCTGCGCCGGGATAGCCGGCGGCGGTGAGCTTCTCCATGGCGAACAGCATGACGTCGCCGAAGTACTGGCGTTCGAATTCGCCTGAGAGATCGATGCGTTCGTTGGCGCGTTCGATGCCGGGACGAAATTCCGATTGGCCGATGGCCGCCACGGTGCGCTTGTGCAGCATCGGCAGGTTGGCGGAGACGAAACGTTCGCCCAGTTCGGCCTTGACGATGCGGCCCAGGGTGGGGCCGGCCATGCGCAGTTTGAGGTCGGCGAAGGGGATGAACCAGTCGAGAACCGCCGGGGTGAAGACGTAGTTGCCGGTGTAGACGGTGCGCGCCGGTTTGACCGATGCCATCAGTTCGGTTGCTTGGTAGACGCTGCGGCGTGTCGGGTGTTCGCCGTCGAAGAAGCGGGCCAGTTTGGCGGCGAAGTCGGCGCAGCAGCGGGCGTTGTCGTGCGCTCCGTCCAGGGTGCAGCGATAGCGGAAGGCGTCGGCCTGTTGGAAGCCGAACAGGTCGGCCATGTCGTGATAGGCGGCGTCGTCGGCGTGGCGGATATCGTTGTGGAATGCGCAGGCGGCCTGCGGCGTGAGGCGCGCCATGTCGGCGAGGAAGGCGGTGACGTCGTCGAGGAAATTGCCGGCCATCACTGCGGGCGAAACCGGCGGGTCGCCCACCACCTTGCCGGTGAGGATCTGCGTCGGCGTGGCGCTGAAGATGCGATCGAGGCCGTGACAATAATCGACGGCGTAGACCTGCTCCTCGCCGTTTGCGGTGTCGACGTTGACGCGGAACTCCTGATCGCTGTCGATGAACCAGAACAGGCGTTTGGCGTTGTCGCGCTGGAGCCGCGCCAGCCACAGGTAGGCGATGTTGCGGGTGATGGAGGCGCCCTTGTGCGCAAAGTTGCTGCCGTCGCCGATGACGTCGGTCAACTGCATGCGCGCGTCGGCCGGCACTGTCGCGAGCAGCGCGCGCTGTTCGTCCTGGCTCAAATAGTGTGTTGCCAGACCTTGCGCGGCGATCTCTGCGCAGATGGCGCGATGGCGCGTCAGATTTTCCGCGCCGCGGCTGTCGTCGGCCACCAGCGCCGACACCTTGCCGCCGTAGGGAAAGCGCTGCAGCAGTTCGAGCAGGCTGTGCAGGCAGTCGGAGAGGTGTTGCGGCCGGTCGGCGACCGGAATGACGACGACGATGTCGTGGGGTGTGCCGGCCATCACCGTCTCGACGAGTAGTTGGGGAACAGGTTCTTGTCGATGACGATGTCGATCAGGTTGATGGCGCCGTGCAGATCGCAGTCGCTGAACAGGGCGTCGACGTCGGCGTTGTTCGTCACCCGTTTGTAGTTGACGCCGAAGGAGCGGGCGAGCAGCTCGAAGTCGGGGTTGACGAAGTCGCAGCTGATGAAGCGCTGATGGTAGTGCTGGTACTGGTTTTTGCGGATCAGGCCCATGGTGGCGTTGTTGAACAGGACCACGTTGAGCGGAATGCCGTAGTTCACGGCGGTCATGATCTCCATGCAGCACATCTGGAAGCCGCCGTCGCCGAGGATGGCGAAGGTGGGCTTGTGCTCGACGAAGCGCGCGCCGATGGCGGCGGGGATGGCGTGGCCCAGAGAGGAGATGCCGGAGTTGGGATAGTAGCGGTTGCTGTTGGCGACGTTGAGGAAGTTCTGGGCGAAGATGATGTTGTCGTCGAAGATGACCGCATTGCGTGGGAAGTGTTGCTCCAACCGTTGGAACAGGTGCTCCACCAGGGCGAAGCCGGACTGGAAGATGGCGTAGTCGCTGGTGACGGCGGCCTTGGAGCGCTCGATCTCGTCGCGCAGCCGCTCGAAGGAGGCGGCCTCGGTCTCGCGGCCGTCGAGATAGGCGAGGACGCCACCCAGCACCACCTTGATGTCGCCGTGTATCGCCAGGTCCGCCGGAAACACCTTCTCCAGCTGCGCCGGATCGATATCCACCTGCGCGATCTTCTTGCCGCCGAGCAGCGTTTGATCCCACAGATAACTGGTGCGTTCGTTGAAGCCGGCGCCGAGGAAGATCAGCAGGTCGGCGTTGTCGACGATGTAGCGGTAGGCGTGGCCGCTGGAGGTGACGCCCAGGCTGCCCAGCGCCAGCGGCGACTGTTCGGCGATGATGCCCTTGGCCTTGAGGCTGGAGGTGACCGGGATGTTGAGCAGGGCCGACAGCTGCTCCACCTCCGGCTGCGCGCCGGAGCGCAGACAGCCGTAGCCGGCGATGATCACCGGATGCTCGGCGGCGAGGATCAGCTCCGCCAGGTCCTGCGCCGGCTGGGCGCATTCGCGCTGGGAGTGGGTACGGCGGAAGTTGTGAATGTTGTCGAGCAGGCTTTCATCCACCAGCTCTTTCTGCACGTTGTAGGGGAAGCTCAGCAGTACCGGACCGGGCTGGTCCGAGAGCAGGATCTTGGCTGCCTGATTGAGGACGTTCTCCAGGTAGTCGGTGCGCTCGACGATGCGGTTGTAGCAGGTGATGCCCTTGAACAGGGAGACCTGGTCGATGCTGCCGCCCTCGCCGGAGCTCTCCTGCAACCCGCCCTTGCCGAAGATGTGGGTGGAGGTCTCGCCGGTGATCACCAGCACCGGCAGCTTGTCGGCATAGGCGTTGGCGATGCCGGTCACCAGATTGGTGGCGCCGGGGCCGGCGGTGGTGATGCAGGCGCCGATCCTGCCCGAGGCGCGGGCGTAGCCGCCGGCCATGAAGGCGGCCCCCTGCTCGTGCTTGGCCAGTACCGTGCTGACCGACGAGTCGCGCAGGCTG
>CAYQWR010000146.1:0-7254 GCA_964421235.1 uncultured Thiohalomonas sp.
ATATACCAGGCGGACGCATGGGCCGCGGTGGCGCTGCCGAGCAGCAGCAGGGACGCCAGTAACCGGGTTCGCATAAAACTTTCTCCTTGGTTGTCGTGTGTTATTGGTTGGGGTGGTTCGTCACGCCTGACGACTGAAGGCGATGAGTGACGGCAGCTGCCTTATCAGCGCACCGTCGACCAGACGCGGCAGCAATGCGTTGATGCGCGCAAACAGATTCTCGGGAAAACCGAGGTAGGCCTCGTCCTTCTCCTTTTCGATGACGGCGACGATGCGCGCAGCGACCCACGCGGCATCGTCCATCCGCATCAAGCCGCGCTCGGCCATCAAATGAACCACCTCGGGATTGAACGGCGTCTTTACCGCGCGCGGCGAGACGTAACTGACGCCTACACCGGTGCCGGCCAGCTCACGACGCAATGCCTGGGAGAATCCGCGCAAGGCGAACTTGCTGGCCGAGTAGGCCGCGAACAGGGGAAAGCCAATGCTGCCGAACATCGAACCGATATTCACGATGCGGCCGCCGCCCTGGGCTATCATCCCCGGCAGCACCGCGCGCGCCAGCTGCATCGGCGCCTCGACGTTGACCTTCAATAACCGCGGGATGACCTCGCTGTCGGTTTCGCTGAACAATCGGAAGTCGAGCATGCCGGCAAGATTGATCAACACGTCGATACCGCCGAAGGACTCATGCATGCTGCGCAGCGCCTGTCGCCGCTCCTCGTCGACGGTGATGTCCGCCTGTACCACCAGCGCTTCGGCAGAGACCTCTTGCGCCAGTTGCACCAGGGCGGCGGCGGAGTCTGCACCGCGATTGACCAGACACAACTGTGCACCGCGCGCGGCGAGTAGCCCCACCAGTTTGCTGCCGATGCCGCCGGCCGCGCCGGTGATGAGTATACGTTTGGATCGGAGTTCCATCGTGATCTCCTCGTAGTGCTGACGGGCGTCAGCCTTCGTTCTTTATCTTGGCGATAAGTGTGCGGATCTGTTTCCGTCGGCCCTGATCGGCCAACGCCCGGCCGGGGCGCGGCGGCGCCTGCAGCGCCTTGTCGAGCGCCGCCAATGCCTCGGGCTTGCGGCCGTTACGGAAGAGATAATCACCGTAGAAGTAGTTGGGATCGATGCCGTTGGGATTGAACTGCAACGCTTTGAGCAGCAGTGTTTTTGCCTTGGCGTCGCTACCGAAGCTCAATGGCCAGCCTGGAACCTGGTAATAGAGGCTGCCGAGTGTGGTGTAGATCGAGCCGTTCATCGCAGTGGGATCGATCTTTTCGGCCGCCAACAGCAGGTCGCGCGCCCGATCGACCAGCGACAGGGCCCCGAAACCGCCGCGCACGCCGGCCTCCGAGCTGAGGACGATAGCCTGCCAAAGTTTCGGTTCGGCGCGATTGGGGTATTGCCTAACGAGTGCGGCGGCATTGGCGGCCAGCTGCACGAAGGCGCTCTCCTGTTTCGCCTTCGGCAACTGGTAGGTGATGTGTGCCCACTGATGTTGGATGTTGAGCAGCGGGGCGTCCAGGGTGTCGGCGTTCGCCAGTGCCGGAAGCGCGGCGAAGAAAAGCAGCAGGAGACTGCGAAGAGTGATGGTGACGGTTCGCATGGCGGACTCCTTAATGTGTCGTGGTCGGTGAGAGGGAGCGGAAGATGTCGCCGTAGAGGCGATAGAAAATATTGGCGCCGTGGATCAGCGCGTGCTGATCCTCGGGGGCGTCCAGTTTGTCGATGAGAGTGCGGTAAAACGCCACGTGGTCCTGATCGAGAGAACCATGAGAAGTCAGATAGCGGAATGCGCTCAGCGGCAATTGCAGCCGGCGTGCGATGACCTCGGCGGCGCGCGTCGCCAGTTGCGCGCTGGTGCCTTCAAGGACGAACACCATGCCGAAGAAGCCGATCGGATTGCAGCGTCGGATCACATCGTGAGCGTAAGCGACCATGACCTCTGTCGACGGCGACGGCCCGCTCGCGCATACCGCGGCCACATCGCCGCCGCAGGCGGCGATGTCATCGAGGATCCACGCTTCGTGTCCCTTCTCCTCGTCGATGTATTCCATCACCGCCGCATGCAGCCATTCCAGCCGTTGCGGCAGGTGGTAACCGAATCCCATCAGTAGCGGCACGGTGTGGCGGACATGGTGATAGGCCTGGGCGAGAAAGGCCCGGTACTGATCGAGCGTGACGTCGCCTTGCAGCGCCCGCCGCAACAGGGGGATCGCGAGAAATTCATTTCTGCTCGCTTCGGTCTCCGACACGAGCCGTTCATATAACGACATACTGTTTTTCTCCTGCGTATAGGACATCGATTTCATCGGCGTAACGGCGTGCAATCGCCGCGCGATCCGGGCTACCGGAGGTGCGGGCCAAGCCGTTGTTGAGTGAAAATGGCGCATCGGCGCGGTACCACGCGGCGATGCGGGCGTAGTCGGGAAGGCGGGCGTTGGCGGCGGCAACGGCACTGCTCAGTTGCGCGGCGGTTGCAGTGGGATGCGGCACGATCACCGCAACGTTGCAAGGGCGCGCCTCGCCGAACACTGCCGCCTGCAACAGACTGCGATCGCCGGTCAGTTCGCTCTCGATCCACTCCGGCGCGACCTTGCGACCATAGGCGGTAGCATAGGAAGTCTTCTTGCGGCCGGTGATGTGCAGATACCCGTCGGCGTCGAGGTAGCCCAGGTCGCCGGTGGCCCACTCGCGTGCGGTCTTTGCAGGGGCGCCGAGATAGCCGCTGAACAGGCTGGCGCCGACGATGATTTCGCCGTCGTCGGCGATGCGGACCCGGACGTGCGGCAGCGGGCGGCCGACACCTGTCCCGTTCGTATCGCCGGGAAGATTGAGGCTCACGACCGACGTCGCCTCCGACAGTCCGTAGCCCTGGTAAACAGGCAGGCCATGATTGCGGGCACGCTCGATGAGCGCGCGTGAACAGGGCGCGCCGCCCACCGCCATGAAGCGCAGCGAATCGGGAATGGCTGCACCGGCCGCCACCGACTGGACCAGCAGCTTGAGCAGCTGCGGCACGAGGATGGCGGCGGTGGGGGCGAAGCGGTGGAACGCGGCGATGAACCGTTCCGCCTGCACGCCGCTGGAACCGGCGATGCCGCATTCGGCCAGATCGGGAAGTGCCGCGGTGCCGCCGTGGTAGAGCGGCGCGTAGACCCCGCCGATGTTCTCCAGCAACGTGGCCAGCGGCAGCACCGAAAGGGTGCGGTCGGCGGCAGTGGCGCCTACCGCGGCACCCAGGGCGAGAGTGACCCGGGCGATCGCGTCGCCTGAAAGGCACACGCCTTTGGGTTGGCCAGTGGTGCCCGAGGTGTAGGTGATCTTGACGGTATCCGGCGGTAGCTCGCGCAGGGGGACCAGCGGCAACTGAAACATCGTGACCCACTTGTTTGCGGCCACCCACTGCGCCGAGGGCGATATGTGCAGCAGCTGTTCCAAGCGCTCGGGCTGGTCGGTGACGATCAGGTCCGGCTCGGCGTCGCCGATGAGGTGTATCACCTGCGCGTCGCTGAAGAACGGCGGGATCGGAATGCAGGTGGCGCCACGTTGTTGCAACGCCAAGTCAATCACCGCCCAGGCGCAACTGTTACCCATCAACAGCGCCACGCGGCTGCCGCGCAGGCGTTTCGCCATATGCCGGATGGCGCCGTGCAGTTCCTGATAGGTGAGACTGCCGACGCTGTCGGTCAGCGCCATCTGACCGGGCCGCGTACGGGCATGATCGGCGATGCGCTCGAGGATGCGCCTCATCGCACACCTCCGCACAGTGATTGCGGCGTGCTACGGAGCAGCGCGGCCTGATGGGCCGCGTCGTTAAGCAGCGCGTGGAGCGCCGGTTGCTGCGCCGATATGTGGCTGCGCAGTTTGCGGTAACCCGTCGCGATGTTACCGGCGCAGACCACCGGCCGCGCGTCGTAGTAGCGGCCCCAGTGTTCACCGCCATCGGCCAGGCGACCACGGTCCGCCGCGGCCAGTTGGATGGGATTCAGCCCCAGACGCCGGAAGGCGTTGAACAGCGATTTGACCGCGGTGAACAGGACCCAGCGGTAACCCAATTGATGGAGGAATACCGTCACCGCGGCGATAACCCAACGCGCCTCCCCGGTACCTGCCAGGGCCAGGTTGCCGACCTCCACCAGTTCGGTCTCCCTGACCTCCGTGCCGAACTGGGCACCGATCATGCGGTGCGCCGCTTGCGGCAGATACGTTTCGGAGAACAACGGCCGCTCACTGCCATCGCGGTAGCCGGCGGCGGCGCGCAGCTCAAGGCCCGAGCGGAAGCCGAGCAGCGTCGGATAGAAGACCCGCACGTCGGCACTATAGGCATGCCGGAACACGCCGTGAACGAAGGATTCGATCGCACGCCGCGCGTCGTGTCCGGGGGGCACGACGCTCAGGGCGACCGGCGCCTGCAGTTCCGTCAGGAACGGCTTTACGCCGTCAAGGACACACGGATCGGTAGCGATTGTCTGGGCACAACGATGCATCTCTGCTCTCCTGCAAATGGCGATGGCGCCATTGGCTGGAGCGATAATCGTGCCATACACGTAACATTATGAATTTATGCAATAAAGCAAGTTTTTACGGGGTCTGCGGAAGCCTGCAAGAAATTGCAGTGCGCAAAAAATGTCAGTATTTTTTGCAGGGCTATGCGGGAGCAGTCCGTGCCGCCTCAGGAGCCCGGATCGGTGTCGCGGGGGCATTGGGCCGCCACGGCGCGGCGCTCGGTTTGGGGCACCGGCAACAGCAACAGCGGGTGGACACGTCCGTCGAGGTGGCAGGTGTCGATATAGCCGATGGCGCCGGGGGTTTCGGCGACGAACTGGATCACAGCCTCCTCGGAGCCGAGCACATAGGGCGGACTGATGCCCTGGAAGTAGCGCCGGTTCCAGTAGTCCTGCAACTGTTGGCCTTTCATGTGGAACGTCGCAGCGGAAAAGGCGCTGCGCAGCGGGTTGCCCGGCGGCAGATTGACCGGAACAAACGGATGCCCCGCCTGGTCGAGGTAGATCCTTTTCAGGTAGATATCGCGCAGCGTGGTGTCGTCCAGAGAGACACGGGGTGCATCGTTGGCAATGATGACCGCAATTTGCGTCTCGGCCCGGGCGATGCCGGCGTACAGGCCCACGCTACACCCGAAGGCAAGCGCGGCAACGAGCTGTCCAACGATGCGCGCCATGGATCAGAACAACACCGCGAAGGAGGCAAGCCAGCCGTCGGGTGCGACCAGTGCGTTGTGGCTGCCGTAGCGGTATTCGACCTTGAACGAGACGGTCGGACGCAGCCGGTAGTTGACCCCTATCGTGTTGATCGTCGTGGTCTGGGCTATTACGGCGGTTTTGTACTGCTCGTATCGCCCCACCAGATAGAGCCGTTGCCGCAACGGGATCACCGTCTGCACGAAACCACCGCGCTCGTCGACGCTGCCGGTATTCCTGCGGGTGCGATAGACTGCTTCGCCGCTGAGGTCGGCGTAGCGGGTCGACCAGCTGAAATCGACGCCGATGAGGCGGTATTGCCGTTCCGGTTCCCTGAACTCGAAATCGAGCAGGGAGGCGCCGAGGCTCACGCTGTCGTCGAACAAGTGGTAGAGCAGTCGCGCGCCGGCCGCATGGTTGAAGTCGTTCTGCAGCGGGCTGGATGCGCCGTCGGTGGTAAAGGCGAGGTCGTGGCGCCGCGAAGGGGTGAGCTGTTCACTGTCGTCCACAAAAAGCCAGTAATCGAGGTCGTTATGACGGATAGGAACGCTGCCGTAGACCATCGCGCCGGTGGCGTGACGGGAGAAAGCCGCTGAGGTCGTCAGCGGGCGTGAGACGGTCCACACCAGCGGGTCCGCGTGAATCAGGTTCCACTGCCCCACAGGGGTGAGGAATTTTCCGAATCGCAGCGTCACGCCCTGGCGGGCGTGGTAATCCGCATAGAGACGTTCGATGTCGAACTCGGCGCTGTCGTGGTTGGCGCCTTGGTCGGTGACGGTCACGGCATCATCGATCTCCGCCTCCGAGAACAGCTGCCAGCGGGTCCCGACCTGTTTGGTGATGAACAGGCTCAGGTCGTGCACGTTGAGGGTGGCGGTCTGTCCGTGAAGATCGTAATAGTGGGCGCTGATGTAGCCGCCGACGCGCAGCCCCTGCTGCGGAAAATAGAGCCCTTGGCCGAGCTGATAAGGCAGGTGTTGCCAGGCATCGCTATTGCCGGCGGCCTGCGCCGATGCCGTGCCGGTCAGCACTGCCAGCGCCGTGACGAGCGCGGCGGCAAGACGTTTTACGATGGGTGCAGGATCTGTCATGTTGTAGGGCGGTATGGTGGCGGTAGCGACCGGCGTAGCGGGATATCAGTACAATGTACGTCCTGGCGGACGCGGTGACTTTAACGAGGATGTCCGCAAAATACCAGCCTCAACGCATGGGCATCGGCCAACTGGCCGATAACACAGGGTTTATTCAGTGATGACGAGCGTTAACCGAAAATGAATCGACACAAGGCGCAGCGGTGACGATACGCACGGCCCTGTTGCGCGCCTTTTTCTGGATGGTGCTGGGTTCCATCGTGGTGATGGCCGCACTGTCGTTCTTCCAGTTTCGCCGAGCGCTTCAGGGCGAGATCGCGAACAATCTGCAGTTCGGTGCGAGCTCGGTAATGCAGCGTATCGACACCTTCCTGTTCTCTCAATTGGAGAACGTGCGGGTCTGGCGCAATATCGAAGTGATGCAGGACATTCGCGTCAATGACGTGGACAAACGCCTGTCACACTTTCTCTCCGACCTGCGCACCGGGCAGGGCACGGTCTACCAGGCGTTGTTCTGCACCGACCGTGCTGGACGTATCGTCGCCGCAAGCGATCCGGCGCTCATCGGACGGCAGCAACCCGCCATCAGCGACTGGCGCAAGGTGCCCGGCATGGGGCTGGACGACGTGCTGCTGGCGCCGGTGTCGGCACAACAGGGAAATGCGGTGGCGTTGCGCACCACGATACCCAACGCCTTCGGCAGCGGCAATATCGGCAATCTCTACGCCATGCTGAATTGGGATGCGGTATTGGAACTGCTCGACAAGGCGGTGGCGGGCGGGCCACGCAGCGCGGTGCTGTTGGATGCGGAGGGACACGTGATCGGTGCATCGCAAACACTGCGCGATCGCCTGGTTCTGTCGCAGCTGAACCTCAAACGCTGGAACGTGCCTCGTGTCGGCGCCGTCACCTACATCCACGACGGTGCCGCCCTGGGCTATCACTCGCTGCTGGTGGGCGCGGCG
>CAYQWR010000147.1:0-7217 GCA_964421235.1 uncultured Thiohalomonas sp.
GTGTTCCAGGTGTTCTCCATCGCCATGGAACCCGATACGGTGCTGCTGCCCATCAGCATCGCGGCGTCGGCATGCCTGCTGCGGGCGGTGGAACGGGAGCGGCTGCGCGACTGGCTGTGGGTGGGGGCGCTGTTCGGACTGGCGGGGCTGGCCAAGTACACGGCGGTGATGCTGGTGGCGAGCGCCCTGCTGCTGGTGCTGCTCGGCGGGCGCAGCCGGGTGCTGCGCCGCCCCGGGCCGTGGCTGGCGGTGGCGGTGGCGCTGCTGTTGATCGCGCCGGTGCTGTGGTGGAACTGGCAGCACGACTGGATCTCGTTCCGCTACCAGATCGACCACGGGGTGCCGGCGCGTGGCTGGGAGTTGCGGCGCTTCCTGCTGTCGCAGGCGGGACAGCTGGTGGCCTACGGGCCGGGCCTCTATCTGCTGGGGTTCGCCGCCGCCTATGCCGGTCTGCGCCGCTGGGGCGAGCAGGCGGTGCGCTATTCGTTGCTGCTGGCGCTGCCGCCGCTGCTGTTCTTCGGCTGGAGCAGCGGCTTCGAACCGACCCTGCCCCACTGGACTCTGCTGGGCTGGGCGCTGCTGACGCCGCTGGCGGCCCGTTTTCTGTTGCACCACTGGCGGCGGCGCAGCGTGCGCGTCATCACCTGGGGCGGGACGGTCTATGCGGTGCTGTTGACGCTGCTGCTGCACAGCGAACTGTTCAGCCCCTGGATGCCGTTCCCGAAGGGCGAGTATCCCTTCGCCGACCTCTACGGTTGGCACGCCGTGGCCGAGAAGGCGCAGCGCCTGCGCCGCGCCATGGCCCTGACGCCGGGGCCGACGCCGGTGCTGTTCGCCGGCAACTGGTCCTACGCCAGCCATATCGCCTGGTACGTGCGGCCGAGCCCGGTGCAGGTGACCGACGACCGCGTCACCCAGTCGGACCTGTGGTACGGCACGCCGGCGCCGGGGGCGCGCGGCATTCTGGTGGTGCCGGATTCGCAGTTCAGCCACGGCGACGTCGCCGGCTGGTTGGCGCATTTCGACCATTGCATAAAGGCCGACGAGGTGGAGGTCGTGCTGCACGGCACCCCCGCGGTGAGTTACGACCTCTACAACTGCAGCGGATATCGCGGTGCGCAGCGGTAGCCGGTCACAAAATCGCGCCTCTCCGTCGGCGCTGCGGGCAATGTCTGCTGCGGCATTCCTTCCATATCGGTACACTGCGCCGGTGGCGCGGCGCAACGCCGGCCGACGACAAAATGATTACAGAATTCCTCTGGGGGAAAGATGAGCGCGACCCATAAAATGGACAGCCGCGAGCTGGGGCTGGTGCTGGGCAAGCACCTGCTGGGGGTGGACGACCTGCATTACGGCCTGTGGGAGCCGGGCCTGGAACCGGCGCTGGCCAATCTGGCGGCGGCGCAGCAGCGCTATACCGAACGGCTGGCGGCGACGCTGCCGCCGCTGGGCGGCGATGAGGTGCGGGTGTTGGACGTGGGCTGCGGCACCGGCCATATCCTGGCGCAGCTGACGCGCCGCGGCTATCGCGTCGACGGCGTGATCCCGTCGCCGTCGCTGAGCCGCATGGTGCATGCCCGCCTGGCGCAGCTGCCCGGCAACAAGGCGCGGGTGTTCGAGTGCACCTTCGAGGCGTTTCCGATGGCGGAACTGGCCGGGCAGTACGATGCGGTGCTGTTCTCCGAGAGCTTCCAGTACATCGACCTGAAGAGCGCGCTGGCCCACTGTGCCCAGCTGCTCAAGCCCCACGGCCGGGTGGTGATCTGCGATTTCTTCAAGACCGCCGCGGCCGGTGACGGCCAGCCCGGCGACGGTGTCATCGGCGGCGGCCACAAGCTCGACGATTTCTATGCCGCGCTGGCCGCGGCGCCGTTCGAGGTGGTGGGCGACGAGGACATCACCTCCCTGGTGGCGCCCAACATGGATATCGTCGATGAGTTGCTGATGCAAAAGCTGAAGCCGTCGGGCGAGGCGATCTGGGCCTACCTGAGCGACAACCGCCGCTTCATCGCCTGGCTGCTGAAATTTTTCCTGCGCAAGAAGCTGCCGAAGGTGGAGAGGAAATACTTCTCCGGGCTGCGCACCGGGGCCACCTTCGCCAAGTACAAGAACTATCGCCTGGTACAACTGACGAAACGTTGATGCAAGAGACGCGTGAAAGGGTAGTGGCATTGCGCTGGGCGATCGGGGTGCCGATCGTCGCCGCGTTGTTGCTGGCGCTGCTGTTGGCCACCGGGGCCAACCGCGAGGTGTTTTTCCTGGTCAACCGTTTCCCCTGGCCGGCGGACGCCCGCCTCTGGTCCAACGTCACCGTCTTCGGCGACACCATGACGCTGTTGTGTCTGCTGCTGCCCTTC
This sequence comes from uncultured Thiohalomonas sp., assembly GCA_964421235.1. Classification (GTDB taxonomy): domain Bacteria; phylum Pseudomonadota; class Gammaproteobacteria; order Thiohalomonadales; family Thiohalomonadaceae; genus Sulfurivermis. The sequence goes on from CAYQWR010000147.1 coordinate 2,358, forward strand.
GTCGGTCGTCGCCCCGACCTGATATGGGCGATCATGGTGGCGCTGATCGTGGTGTCGTTCGGCGTGGACGGCGCCAAGGATCTGTTCAATACGCCGCGCCCCCCGGCGGTGCTGCTGCCGGACCAGTTCCATCTCATCGGCTTCCGCGCCGTGACCGGCTCGTTTCCCTCCGGCCACAGCGCCGCCGCCTTCGCCTTTGCCGGCGCCATCTGCATGCTGCGTTTCCCGCTGCCGGCCAAGATCGCGGCCCTGACCGGTGCGGTACTGGTGGCGGTGTCGCGGGTGGCGGTGGGCATCCACTGGCCGCAGGACGTGCTGGGCGGTGCGGTGTTGGGCTGGCTCGGTATGCTGGCCAGCATCTGGCTGGCGGCGCGCTGGCCGCGCGGGCTTAATCCCGGCGTGCAGCGCGGCTTCGCGCTGCTGCTGGTGACCGCCGCGCTCTACGCCGCCTGGACCTACAACGCCGGCTATCCGCTGGCGCGGCCGCTGCTGATCGTGCTGCCCCTCGCCATGCTGCTGCTGGCGTGGCCCGGTCTGCGCCGCCTGTTCGGAACGCCCGCGTCATGAATCACGTGAAGCGCGTTGCCTCGACGCTGATACGGGTAGCGATCACGCTGCTGGTGTTCTGGCTGATCTTCCGCAGCATCCACCTGCGCGGAGTGGTGGACACGGTCATGGGGGCGAAGCCCTGGCTGCTGCTGGCGGCACTGGGATTCCAGCTGTGCAGCACCCTGCTTGCCTCCTATCGCTGGGAACAGGTGATGCAGCGGCTCGGCTTCGGCCGGTCGTTCCCGTTCTATCTGCGCAGCTACTTCAAGGGCAGCTTCTTCAATCAGGGACTGCCCACCAGCATCGGCGGCGATGCCCTGCGGGTGCTGGATGTGGCGCGCACCGGCCACCGCAAGCGCGACGCCTTTTACGGCGTGGCGGTGGATCGCGGTCTGGGGCTGGCCGGTCTGCTGGTGTTCAACCTGATCGCGTTGCAGGTCAATCCGAATCTGCTGCCGCATCAGGTGTTCCTCGCCATCAACGGGCTGGTGTCCGCCGGCATCGCCGGTTTCGCGGTGCTGGTGCTGCTGCACAAGCTGCACTGGCTGGAGCGCTGGCCGGTGACGGTGCTGTTCGTGCGCATCTCGCAGCGGCTGGCGCAGGTGCTGCGCGGGTGGCGCGGCTTCAGCGCGCAGCTGGTACTGGCGCTGGTGATCCATCTGTTCACCCTGTTGGCGATCTACTGCATCGGCAACAGCGTCGGCCTGACCTTCAATCTGTGGACCTACATGGTGATCGTGCCGCCGGTGATCCTGCTCACCATCGTGCCGGTGTCGCTGGCCGGCTGGGGCGTGCGCGAGGGCGGCATGATCGGCCTGTTCACCCTGATCGGCGCCGACAAGACCCTGGTGCTCTCCATGTCGATCCTCTACGGCGTGAACCTCATCGTCGCCAGCCTGCCCGGGCTGTGGGTCTACGTCACCGGCAAGCACCATCTGTGAGATGAACCGGACACGGCGCAATTTCTATTACCTGCTGGCGGCGGTCACGCTGCTCAAGCTGGTGCTGGCGGCGCTCCTGCCGCTGACCGGCGACGAGGCCTATTTCTTCCTCTGGGGCAAATACCTGGCGTTGGGGTATTACGACCATCCGCCGATGGTCGGCTGGTGGCTGCATCTGCTGCTCTATGCGGGCCAGGCCAACTGGTGGCTGCGGCTGCCGGCGGTGCTGCTCACCTCGTTCATCGGCTGGGCCATCTATCGCATCTGGCGCGGCGAGATCGACGAGCCGCGCGCGGCGCTGGCCGGCATGCTCTACCTGCTGATGCCCATCGACATCGTCGACGTGCTGATCAGCACCGACACGCCGCTGATCCTGTTTTCGTTCCTGTCGGCCTGGGCGTTGCACCGGGCACTGGCCAGGGAGAGCGGCTACCGCTGGTTCGTCTATTCGGGCCTGCTGTTGGGGCTGGCGTTCCTGTCGAAGTATTTTGCCGTGCTGCTGGGGGTGACCTACGGCGTCTATCTGCTCGCCATAAAGCCGGGACGGCGCAACGCCATCGGGCTGTTGCTGCTGTTCCTCGCGGTGCTGCCGTTCGCCGCCTACAACGTTTGGTGGAATTACGATCACTGCTGGGACAACATCCTGTTCAATCTCTACAACCGCCAGGTCGGCAGCCACGAAGGCGGTTGGTCCGACTTCGTGACCTATGTGGTGATGGTGCTCTATCTGCTGACGCCGCCGCTGCTGTGGTACGGCTGGCGCGTGCGGCACGGCTGGCTCGGCGACCTGCGCCGCGGCGACCTGTTCGGCTGGCTGTGGCTGCTGCCGATGGTGCTGTTTGCCGGGCTGGCGTTCATCGCGCGCATCGGATTGCACTGGGTGCTGGCGTTCTATCCGTTTCTGTTCCTGTTGTTGCCGCGCTGGCTGGACCAACGGCAACTCAAGCGCAGCGTGCAGTTCAACGTCGGTTTCTCGCTGCTGCACGTGGCCGCGCTGGTGGCGGCGCTGGCGCTGCCCTACAGTGTCTGGAGCCGCCACGCGGTGGTCCATCATGACATCATCTTCGGCGCCCACCCCGAAGAGTTCTGGCAGCAGATGGAACCGTACGCGACCGACAGTATTGTGGCCACCGACAGCTACGTCTATTCGGCGATCCTGGAGCACGCGACCGGGCGCCATTTCGCGGTAATGGGCGACGCCTCGAAGTACGGCCGCCAGGACGATATCCTGAGCGACTTCCGCAGCTTCGCAGGCAGGAATATGGTCGTGCTGTTCTATGCCGAGAAATCGATCCCGCTCTACGCCCCCTATTTCGACAGCTATCAGATGCACGAGGTGAAGGTGCGCGGCGTCACCAGCTACCTGCTGGTGGGCCACGGCTTCCACTATCAGGCCTACCGCGACACGGTGCTGCAACGCATTCGCCACAAGTTTTACCGCCTGCCGTGGTTCCTGCCGTGCGGAAAATGTTATTTTTACGACCGGTATTTTCCCAATCAACCGAGGGAGCGGCTGCCGCATTGATGAAGACGTTGTCCAAAGAGATCGCCGGTTGGGGACGCTATCCGGTGCAGCGATGCGAGCTGGAACGGCCGGAGCGTCATGCCGAGCTGACGGCCGGCACCGCGTCGGTCATCGCTCGCGGCCAGGGTCGCAGCTACGGTGACGCGGCCCTCAACGAGGGCGGCCGCATCGTACTGACCGAGCGTCTCAACCGTTTCGCCGCATTCGATACCGCCGCGGGCATCATCAGCGCCGAGGCCGGCGCCACGTTGGCGGAACTGCTGGCGGTGAGCGTGCCCCAGGGCTGGTTCCCGTCGGTGACGCCGGGAACGCAATATGTCTCCCTCGGCGGCTGCATCGCCGCCGACGTGCACGGCAAGAACCACCACCACGACGGCGCCTTCTCCTGCAGCGTGCGCGAATTCGAACTGGTGCCGGCCGACGGCCGACGGCTGCGCTGTTCGCCGCAGGAGAACGCCGACGCCTTTTGGGCCACCGTCGGCGGCATGGGACTGACCGGCCTCATCGGCGATGTGGAGCTGCAACTGCGGCCCATCGACAGTGCCTACATCAGCGCCCGTCACAGCGCCGCCGGGGATCTGGAACAGGCCTTTCATTTTTTGCAGGATGCGGAGCACGATGCGCGCTATACCGTCGCCTGGATCGACCTGACCAGCCGCGGCGCGGCGCTGGGGCGCAGCGTGGTGATGGCCGGCGACCATGCCGCCGCCGAGGAGCTGCCGGCACGGCTGCGCGCCGAGCCGCTGCGGCTCAAGCCGCGCGGCGTGCGCAACGTGCCGTTCGACATGCCCGGCTGGCTGCTCAACCCGCTCACCATCCGCGCCTTCAACGCCCTCTACTATCGGGTCGAGGGGCGCAAGCGCGCACCGTTTCTCACCGATTATCAGAAGTTCTTCTATCCGCTCGACGCCCTGGGCAACTGGAACCGCCTCTACGGCCGGCGCGGTTTCCTGCAATACCAGTGCGTGGTGCCCACGGCCACGGCCCTGGAGGCATTGCAGCAACTGCTCGAAGCGCTCGCCGCCAGCGGCCATCCGGCGTTTCTCGGCGTGCTGAAGCGCCTGGGCGAAGAGGGGGCGGGTCAGCTGTCGTTCCCCATGGCCGGCTACACCCTGGCCATGGACCTGCCGATGAGCGGGCCGGCGCTGTTCCAACTGCTGGAGCAGCTGGACGCCGTCGTGCTGCGCCACGGCGGGCGGGTCTATCTGGCCAAGGACGCGCGCCTCTCCGCCGCCGGTTTTCGCGCCATGTACCCGCGGCTGGAGGCGTGGTGGCCGATCAAGCAGAAGCTCGATCCCGACGGCGTGTTCAGCTCCAGCCTGTCGCGGCGCCTCGGCATCGGCGGTGTCGCATGAGCGGCCCGGTATTGGTTCTCGGCGCCACCTCCGCCATCGCCCGCGGCACCGCCGCCGCCTTTGCCCGGCGCGGTCACCCGCTCTATCTGGCGGGGCGCGACCTGGAGGAGCTGCGGCGCGACGCGGCGGATCTCGCCATTCGCTACGGCGTCGAGGTCAAGTTCGGCGCCTTCGACGCCGAGGCGACGGAGCATCACGCCTCCTTTTTGGAGCGTATCATCGGCGAGATGGGCGAGCCGGCGGGAGTCCTGGTCGCCTTCGGCTATCTCGGCGATCAGGCCAGGGCGGCGACCGATTTCAGGGAGACGCAGGCGATCATCAACCGCAACTTCGTCGGGGCGGTGTCGATCCTGAATCTGTGCGCCGAACGCATGGAGCAGGGCGGCCGCGGCTTCATCGCGGGCATCGCCTCGGTGGCCGGCGACCGCGGCCGTCAGAGCAACTACACCTACGGCGCCGCCAAGGGGGCCTTCGCCCTCTATCTGCAGGG
>CAYQWR010000148.1:0-7212 GCA_964421235.1 uncultured Thiohalomonas sp.
TGCTGCAGCAGCCACACCGTGCCGAACAATATGGCTGCCATGATCGCCGTTGCCATGAGATAGCGGCTGCGAAGGCTGGCCGCGCGCCCGGCAGAACGGGGCGACTGATAGGGATGATCGGCAGAGTGCATGAAATTTTGTGAACTAATTCAAATTGTTCCCTGATATGAACGGCTGCTAACAGATGATTAACCACTAGGATATGTGGCTTGGTCACCGCAAGTCAAAGGCGGCGATTATTATTGGTACCCTGAAGGACAAAGCGATGCAAATCAGGGTTGCGTTGCTAATATAACGAAGTGGGCGAAAAACGGAGGAGCGCTATATGGCGACCAATGTGGAACCGGAAATTGGAGCCTGGTACAAGAATGTCGAAGGTGAATCATTCGAGGTGATCGCCATGGACGACGACGAGGGCATTGTGGAAATTCAATACTTCGACGGCGCCCTGGAGGAGTTGGAACGCGACACCTGGTACGAGATGAATCTGGCGCAACGTGAGCCGCCGGAAGACTGGTCGGGCCCCTTTGACGACCTCGAAAAGGACGACTTTGGCGATACGGAAAGCATCCGCCATCCTGAGGACTGGAGCGGTCCGCTGGATACCATCGAGTGGGAGGAGTAGACCACGGTGCTGAACCCGGCCGGGTCGGATGTCGCCGCATGCTCGACGATATCGCATCGGAGGTGCGTTACACCCGTGAAATGATTGGGCTGAAGGGCCTGAGCGAGCGGGTGTTGGCGGCCATGGCGGATGTCCAACGCCACCTGTTTGTCCCCGACGGACTGGAGTCACGCGCCTATGACAACGGCCCGTTACCCATCGGACACGGACAGACCATTTCCCAACCCTATATCGTTGCCCTGATGACGGAACTGCTGCGTCCCGGCCCGGACGCGGTGATTCTTGAGGTCGGCACCGGCTCCGGTTATCAGGCTGCGGTGCTGGCGCGTCTGGTGCGGCAGGTCTACAGCCTGGAGATCGTGCCGCTCCTGGCGGCGGCGGCGGCGCAGCGACTGCAACAGCTGGGGGTGTCGAATGTGACGGTCCGCCAGGGTGACGGCTACGGCGGCTGGCCGCAATACGCACCCTACGACGGCATCATCGTGACGGCGGCGGCGCCCCATGTACCGCCGCCGCTGCTGCAACAGTTGCGGCCCGGTGGTCGACTGGTGATCCCGGTGGGGGAGCCCTACGCCGAGCAGCATCTGTTGCTGCTGGAAAAGGATGCGCGCGGCGCGATCAGCGAACAACGGATTCTCCCCGTCGCCTTTGTGCCGCTGACCCGCGATACGCAGGAGAACGCCGAACCGGGGGTGCCGTAGGTCAGCGCACCAGGGCGACCGGGCAGCGGGAGCTCTCCAGCAACTGCTGGAGTTGAACGGGGGGGAGGGATAGGTCGGTGCCGAGCAGCAGCAGGCGGCAGCGGTATTGGCGCCCAATCGCGAGCAGCTGTCGCGGTGTAAAGTCGGCGACCGTCAGCATCTGGGCATGTCGCGCGTGACGGGCCAGGAACGTTGCGGTTTCGTTGTGCAACTGCCGTTGGTCCGCCGCCAGCAGCACCAGCAGTCCCGCGCCGTCGGTGGTCATGGTCGTTGCCAGCTCCAGGGCATGGCGGCTGCCCGGCGAGCCGTTGTATGGTACCAGGACGGTGCCGCCGCCGTCGGTCACGGCCGATTGTCTGCGCTGTAACTGCGGTCGCCCGACCACCGCGATGTCGAGGTTGCCGGCGACGGCGGCAATGACGGCACCGCGCTCCACTCGAAACGACCACTGCAGGCTGTGGCGCCGGGCCTGTCGTTCCAGTAGCCCGCGTGCCTGCTCGGCCTGCGCCCGGAGTTCCCGTTCCAGCTGTTTGCTTTGCAACTGGCGCACGGTATTGGATGACAGCGATATCTCGCGGGCAAAGGGCAGTTGGGCCAGACGCAGCAGCTCCACGTTCTCCACGAACACGCCCTGCAGCGTGCCGCGCAACAGGACGGCCAGCTCCGCGGCGGCCTCCAACGCCATGACATCCGCGCCGGATTCGAGGGCAAGCAGGATGGTGCGCGCGGTGGTGTCAGTCGACATGACGCGGAGGTTCATCACTGTCATCGCTCGACAGCAGGTGCCCGTCGCCGTCGCCCTTGTCCTTGCCGTGATCGCCGAAGCTGGAGCGGATGTGCGCCATCTCGGTAAGGCGTTCCTGCACCAGGCCGTTGATGCTTTCGGGCGGCCAGTTGCCCTCGGTGTCCCGTTCGCCTGCCTCCATGCCGAGCAGCAGCGTCAGCGCTTCGTCCACGGTCTCCACCGGATAGACATGGAATTTGCCTTCCTTCGCCGCCTGTACCACATCCGCGCGCAACATCAGGTGTTTGACGTTGCTGGCCGGGATCAGGACTCCCTGTAGGCCGCTCAGGCCGCGCTGGCGGCAGATGTCGAAGAAACCTTCAATCTTCTCGTTGACACCACCGATGGGCTGGACCTGGCCGTGCTGGTTGACCGAACCGGTCATGGCGAAGTGCTGGGCGATGGGCAACTCGGCGACGGCCGAGAGCAGCGCGCACAGCTCGGCCAGCGACGCCGAGTCGCCGTCGATGCCGCCGTAGCTCTGCTCGAACACCAGGCTGGCGGAGAGCGACAGCGGGTGGTGGGTGGCGTAGCGGGCGGCGAGGAACGAGGAGAGGATCAGCACGCCTTTGGAATGGATGGCGCCCCCCAGCTCCACCTCGCGTTCGATGTCGACCACGTTGCCCTCGCCGATGTGGACGGTGGCGGTGATGCGCGAGGGCTGGCCGAACGCGAAGTCGCCCATGGAGAGCACCGACAGGCCGTTGATCTGACCCACTTTGGCGCCGTCGGTGTCGATCAGTATCGTGCCGCGCTTAATCTCCTCCTGTAGCCGCTCGCGCACCCGCGAGGCGCGATGGATCTGGTGGTCGATCGCCTGCTGGATGTCGTCCGCCCCGATCGCCTCGTGGTCCGCCTCCTGCGCCCAGTAATCGGCTTCGCGCAGCACGTCGGCGATGGAGCGCATATGCGCCGTCAGGTGCTCGCTGTCCTCGACCAGGCGCGAGCCGTGTTCGACGATGCGCGCCACGGCGGCACGCTCGACCGGCCGCAAACCCTCCTTGCGCGCCAGGGTGCCGATCAGTTGGGCGTATATACGTTTGCTGTCGGGATCGCGCGGAATGCGGCCCTCGAAATCGGCGGCCACCTTGAACAGCTCGGCGAAGTCCGGGTCGTACTCGTGCAGCAGGTAATAGGTCATACGGTCGCCGACGATCACCACCTTGACGTCCAGCGGGATCGGCTCCGGTTCCAGCGACACCGTGCTGATCAGGGACAGCATCTTCTCCAGCGATTCGATACGAACCTCGCTGGCGTAGAGCGCCCGCTTCAGCCCCTCCCAGGCGAAGGCGTGGGTCAGCAGCTTGTAGGCGTCCACCAGCAGATAGCCGCCGCTGGCTTCGTGCAACGCGCCGGGTTTGAGCAGGGTGAAGTCGGTGCTCAGCGTGCCGAACTGGGCAATGTGTTCGGCGCGCCCCACCAGGTTGAGGTAGGTCGGGTTGTCGAGATAAACCACCGGCGCGCCGCGGGTCTCGCTGTTGTCCACCAGCGCGTTGATCCGGTAGCGGCGCAGCGTTTCCGCCTTGCCGTCGGGCACGCCGCTCTCGCCACTCTCCTCGCTGTGCAGAAAGTTGCGCACGTTATCGATGACGTCCTGCTCCACCGCTTCGAGGTAGGCGACCACTTGCGGCAGATCCGCGTACTCGTTCTTGAGTTCATCGATTTGGTGGCCGACTGCCGACTTGCTCACTTCGCGGTTGATCTCTTTGATCTTCTCGCGCGTTTCTTTGCGCCATTGAGGGATCTGCTGGATCAGCGTCTGCAGCTTTTCCTGCAGCGCGGCGACCAGATGCTCGATCCGTTTCTGTTCGTCTTTGGGCAGCTTTTCGAATTCGTCCGGCCCCAGCACCTCGCCGTCTTTCATCGGCGCGAAGGCGAATCCCGATGGTGTGCGGAACAGCTTGACGTCCTTGCCGGCGGCCTCTTCGGCCAGCTCGCCGAAGCCGTGTTCCTGGTGCTCCTTCAACTCATCTTCGACGGCTTGGATGCGGGTGCGGTATTCGTCGCCTTCGAAGGTGGCCGGCAGGATGATGCCCAGCTCCTCCACCAGCTTTTCCATGTCCACCTTGAGGCGCTTGCCGCGGCCGGCCGGCAGACGCATTGCGCGCGGTTTGTGGGCCTGCTCGAAGTTGTTGACGTAGCACCAGTCGTCCGGGGTCGGCGCCACCGCCTTCTGTTCGAGAAACTGGCGTATCAGGGTGTGTTTGCCGATGCCGGGCGGCCCCATCACATAGAGGTTGTAGCCTTCGCGGCGGATGTTGACGCCGAAGCGCACCGCCTGCAACGCCCGCGACTGGCCGATCACTTCGGTCAGGTCGGGCAGTTCCGCAGTGGTGTTGAAATCGAATTCGTCGGGGTCGCAGCGCCGGTACAGCGCCTCCGCCGGTAGTGGTGTCACTTCGGTCATGGTGTTCCTTTCATGGACAGGCGCCGCCCCGGCGCGGCGGGGCGGCGCGTTACGCGGGTTACCCGACCTTGGGCAGGTGATCGAGTGCCTCGTGGATCGCCTCTTCCGGATAAGCGTAGTCCTCCAGCTCGCCCGCGAAGTATCTGTCGTAGGAGGCCATGTCGAAGTGGCCGTGGCCGGAGAGGTTGAAGAACAGCGTCTTCGGCTCGCCGCTCTCCTTGCATTTCAGCGCCTCGTCGATGCAGGCGGCGATGGCGTGGCTCGATTCCGGTGCCGGCACGATGCCCTCGGCGCGGGCGAAGGCCACGCCTGCCTCGAAGGTGGCCAGCTGCGGGACCGCCAGCGCCTCGATCAGCTTCTCGTGGTAGAGCTGGGAGACCAGCGCCGAATCACCGTGGTAGCGCAGGCCGCCGGCGTGGATGCCGGGCGGGACGAAGTCGTGACCCAGGGTGTACATCTTCAGCAACGGGGTCAGACCGACCGAGTCGCCGAAGTCGTAGGCGTAGTGGCCGCGGGTGAGGCTGGGGCAGGAGCTGGGCTCCACCGCCACCAGACGGACCTCTTTACCGGCCGCCTTGTCGGCGAAGAAGGGGAAGGCGGCGCCGCCGAAGTTGGAACCGCCGCCGCAGGGGGCGAAGATCATGTCCGGGTAATCGCCCGCCATGGCGAACTGCTTCTTCGCCTCCTGGCCGATGATGGTCTGGTGCAGCAGCACGTGGTTGAGCACCGAACCCAGGGCGTAGCTGGTGTCCTTGTTGGTGGCCGCTTCCTCCACCGCCTCGGAGATGGCGATGCCGAGGGAGCCGGGGGAGTCCGGGTGGGCCGCCAGGATCTTGCGGCCCGATTCGGTGCGAGTGCTGGGGCTGGCCAGCACCTCGGCGCCCCAGGTGTGCATCATCGAGCGGCGGAACGGCTTCTGGTCGTAGGAGACCTTCACCATGTAGACGCGCACGTCGAGGCCGAACATCTGGCCCGCCAGGGCCATCGACGAGCCCCACTGTCCGGCACCGGTTTCGGTGGCGATGCGTTTGATGCCGGCCTGCTTGTTGTAATAGGCCTGCGGCACCGAGGTGTTGACCTTGTGCGAGCCTGCCGGCGACACACCCTCGTATTTGTAATAAATCTTGGCGGGTGTGCCGAGCATCTGCTCCAGGCGGTGGGCGCGGAACAGCGGCGAGGGGCGCCACAGGCGGTAGATCTCGCGCACCTCCTCGGGGATCGCAATCCAGCGTTCGGCCGAGACCTCCTGCTCGATCAGCGCCATCGGGAAGATGGCCGCCAGGGCATCGGGACCGATGGGCTGGCCGTCGGGCCCCAGCACCGGCGCCGGCGGATTGGGCATGTCGGCGACGATGTTGTACCAGTGGGTCGGGATGTCCGATTCGTCGAGCAGGAATTTGGTCTGGGGCACGGTCTTCACCTCTTTATTGTTGGTGGTGAAATGTCGTGGGGCGGTTGCCCCCGGGGGAGTACCGTTTTTAGCCGATGGCGGTGTGCCGCGTCAAATCCCGGAAATATGAAGCCAAGAATGAACCACGGGGAACACGGGGAAGCCCTCGCCAATATGACGGATAACACAGGGCCACAGCCCTAATTATCCCCGTGTTCCCCGTGTCCCCCGTGGTTCATTCTTTTGGTTCTTTGGATGATCCCTAGCGGCTGATCGGCTTGTAGCGGATGCGCTTGGGTTTGGCGGCCTCTTCGCCCAGGCGGCGTCTCTTGTCCGCCTCGTACTCCTGGTAGTTGCCGGCGAAGAACTCCCAGTGCGACTCGCCCTCGCAGGCGAGGATGTGGGTGGCGATGCGGTCGAGGAACCAGCGGTCGTGGGAGATCACCAGCACGCAGCCGGCGAACTCCAGCAGGGCGTCCTCCAGGGCGCGCAGGGTCTCCACGTCGAGGTCGTTGGAGGGTTCGTCCAGCAGCAGCACGTTGCCGCCCTGGACCAGGGTCTTGGCCAGGTGCAGGCGGCCGCGCTCGCCGCCGGAGAGGTTGCCGACCATCTTCTGCTGGTCGCCGCCCTTGAAGTTGAAGCGGCCGACGTAGGCGCGGCTCGGCATCTCGAAGCGGCCGACGGTGAGCACGTCGGCGCCGCCGGAGATGGCCTCGAACACGGTCTTGTCGTTCTCCAGCCCCTCGCGGCTCTGGTCGACCGAGGAGATATTGACGGTCGGGCCGATATCGACGGTGCCGCTGTCCGGTTGCTCCTTGCCCTGCAGCATCCTGAACAGGGTGGATTTACCGGCGCCGTTGGGGCCGATGATGCCGACGATGGCGCCGGGCGGGATCTGGAAACTGAGATTGTCGATGAGCAGGCGCTCGCCGAAGCCCTTGGAGACGCCGTCGAATTCGATCACCTTGTCGCCCAGGCGCTCGCCGGGCGGGATGAAGATCTCGTGGGTCTCGTTGCGGCGCTGGTATTCGACGGAGTTGAGCTCTTCGAAGCGGGCCAGGCGCGCCTTGGACTTGGCCTGGCGCGCCTTGGGATTGGAGCGTACCCATTCCAACTCCTGTTTCATCGCCTTCATGCGTGCCGCTTCCTGCTTGGACTCCTTCTCCAGGCGCTCCTCCTTCTGCTCCAGCCAGGAGGAGTAGTTGCCCTTCCAGGGGATGCCGTGGCCGCGGTCGAGTTCGAGGATCCACTCGGCGGCGTTGTCGAGGAAGTAGCGGTCGTGGGTGACGGCGACCACGGTGCCGG
>CAYQWR010000149.1:0-7194 GCA_964421235.1 uncultured Thiohalomonas sp.
CCCCCGTATAAGCCATGGAATTCAAGGACTACTACAAAATCCTCGGGGTGGAGCGTTCGGCCACTCAGGCGGAGATCAAGCGCGCCTACCGCAAGCTGGCGCGCAAATACCACCCGGACGTGAGCAAGGAGAAGGATGCCGAGGAGCGCTTCAAGGAGGTCAACGAGGCCAACGAGGTGTTGCAGGACCCGGAGAAGCGCGCCGCCTACGACCGCCTCGGCGCCAACTGGAAGGCGGGGCAGGATTTCCGTCCGCCGCCGGACTGGGACACCGGCTTCGAGTTTTCCGGCTTCCGCGGCGGCGAAACCGGCGACTTTTCCGATTTCTTCGAGAGCCTGTTCGGCCACGGCGGCCCCTTCGCCGGCTATCGCCCGCAGCAGAGAGGCGGCTTCCGCAGCCGCGGCGAGGACCACCGCGCCAGGATTCGGGTCAGCCTGGAGGACGCCTACCACGGCGCCGAGCGGCTGATCCGGCTGGAGGTGCCGACGGTCGACGGCCAGGGCCGGGTCGCCACCCGCGAGCACGCGCTCAAGGTGCGCATCCCGCCCGGCATCAGCAGCGGCCAGCAGATCCGCCTGGCCGGACAGGGCATGCCCGGCGGCGGCGGCGGCCCCGCCGGCGATCTCTATCTGGAGGTGGAGCTGGCGCCGCACCGCTTCTATCAGGTGGACGGACGCGACGTCTATCTCACCCTGCCGATCACACCGTGGGAGGCTGCCCTGGGCGCCACCCTCTCGGTGCCGACCCTGGGCGGACGGGTCGACATGAAGATCCCCGCCGCCGCCCGCAGCGAGCAGAAACTGCGGTTGAAGGGGCGCGGCCTGCCCGGCAAGCCCGCCGGCGATCAGTATGTGGTGCTGCAGATCGCGACGCCGCCGGCGGACAGCGACAAGGCGCGCAAGCTCTATGAGGAGATGGCGCGCACCATGCCGTTCGATCCGCGCAGCCATCTGGAGAAATAACCATACAAAAAGATTTTAACCACGGAGAACACGGAGATTTCAGGCGCTGCATGCATCGGCGTTTCATCGGCAAGGCGGTGATACCCAAACCCAACGTAACGGCTTCGTCGGATGCGGCGCCTCTTTCCCAATCATGCACCCACTCCGTGCCCTCCGTGGTTGATCTGGTTTTTCCGCCGGCGGACGGCGAGGAACTTTCGGCACACCCGCAGGGTCTTTCCCTGGGTGGCCGTGCGTTATCCTGAGCAAACGGAGAGACGACATGAGCACACTGGAACAGATTCGGCACGGGCTCTCGCGTACCGGGGATTCACTGGGCGAAGGGTGGCAGGCGCTGCGGCGCCACGCCGTTCAGGCGCTGACGCGCTTCACCCCGCGACGGCGCGGCGACGCGCTGGAGACGGCGGAGGAACAGCTGATGGCGCACGCTGCGCGCTGGAGCGTGTTGCCCGCCGAGGTGCAGGAGAGCGATGACGAGGTGGTGGTGCGCATCGAGATCCCCGGCATGGAGAAGGATAGCTTCGACATCGCCGTGACCGAGGGGCGCTACCTGACGGTACGCGGCGAAAAACGTCTGCAACGCGAGGAACGGCGCGGCCGTTACCACGTGATGGAGTGCGCCTACGGCGGTTTCGAACGCGCCGTGGTGTTGCCCGCCGCAGTGGACGACAGCGGCGCCCGCGCCAGCTATCGCCGCGGCGTGTTACAGGTCGTTCTTCCCAAGGTGCGCGGCGGCAAAGGTGCGCGCCGTATCGAAGTCACAACCCATTAGTTTTTGCGGCCCCTTCTCACCCTCCTCGATTCACCTGTGCCGAGGGGGGGCCGCCCCTAACCCAACGAGGTCACAATGAAATCAAGAACATTCGCCCTGCTGCTCGCCGCGTCCCTCGGACTGGCCGCAACCGGCTCCGCCTTCGCCTCGCTGCCGCCGGTCGACAGCCAGGGACAGGAGCTGCCGACACTGGCGCCGATGCTGCACAAGACCGTGCCGGGCGTGGTCAACGTGTTCACCCGCACGCGGGTGCCGGTGCAGCAGAACCCGCTGCTTTCCGACCCGGCGTTCCGCCAATTCTTCCACGTCCCGGCGCAGCCCACCGAGCAGTACGGCGAGAGCCTGGGTTCCGGCGTGATCGTGGACGCCGAGAAGGGCTATATCCTCACCAATAACCACGTGATCAAGCACGCGGTGCAGATCTCGGTGCGCCTGTCCGATGGCCGCACCCTGCCGGCCAAGCTAATCGGCACCGATCCGCAGACCGACATCGCCGTGATCCAGGTGAAGGCCAAGGGCCTCACCCAGCTGCCCACCGCCGACTCCAGCAAGCTGCGTGTGGGCGATTTCGTGGTCGCCATCGGCAACCCGTTCGGCCTGAGCGAGACGGCCACCTCCGGCATCGTCAGCGCCATGGGCCGCTCCGGCCTCGGCATCGAGGGCTACGAGGACTTCATCCAGACCGACGCCTCGATCAATCCCGGCAACTCCGGCGGCGCGCTGGTCAACCTGCGCGGCCAGGTGGTGGGCATCAACACCGCGATCCTCTCCCAGAGCGGCGGCAATATCGGCATCGGCTTCGCCATCCCCATCAATATGGCCAAGGCGGTGATGGCGCAGCTGATCCGCTACGGCGAGGTGCAGCGCGGCCAGTTGGGCGTGCAGGCGCAGGATCTGACCCCGGACCTCGCCTCCGCCTTCGGCATCAAGCATCCGCAGGGCGGCGCCATCGTCACCGAAGTGGTGAAGGGATCGCCCGCGGCCAAGGCCGGCATGAAGAGCGGCGACATCATCAGCAAGGTCAACGGCCAGGTGATGCGCGACTCCTCGGACGTGCGCAATACCATCGGCCTGCTGCGGGTCGGCCAGGTGGTGGACATCGAAGTGCTGCGCGGCGGCAAGCCGCACACGATCCACGCCAAGATCGAACGCCCCAAGGCGCAGACCGTCAGCGGCCAGCACATCTATCCGTCGCTGGAAGGGGTCGTGCTCGGCAACATCGTCGAAGGCATGCCCGCTTACGGCAAGATCAAGGGCGTCATCGTGCTGCAATCCGATCCCGGCAGCCCCGCCTGGAGCGCCGGCCTGCGCAAGGGTGACGTCATCGTCCAGGCCAATCACCACGATGTGGACGATCTGGACACGCTGCAGCGCGCCGTCGATCACAACACGCCGCTGTTGCTGAACGTACAGCGCCGCGACGGCGCCCTGTTCATCCTGTTGCAGTAGCGCTCACCAATAAACCCTCCCCACGCCTGTGGAGGTTTTTTTGTAGGATGCGGTGAGCATCGCGAACCGCATCATTCGCGTCCCCGCCATCAGCGACATTGCAGAGAAACCATGCTCCGCGATCGATGCGGTTCGTTCCTCACCACATCCTACGTTCTGATTCTACTTGGCGATCTTGGCGCCTTGGCGAGAGTAATCGTCTTTTCCCAACCAAAAACCAAACGCTCGCCAAGACGCCAAGCACGCAAAGAAACAACGTTTATGGATACCGCCGACCTTTTCGGCGTCTTCGGCAATTACCCTGACCGCCCGACGCGCAGATGCAACGGCCATTGCACCGGGCGCAATTGCGTGGCGTCACCCCACGCGGCAGCGAGCTCGTCCGCCACCTGCGCCAGCGGATCGCTGCCGTTCTGTCTGCGATAGCGCTGCACCGCCGACCAGGTGCCGAGGTAACCCAGCAGGTGTTTCAGCTCCCATTGCGCCTCCATGGCAAACGGCGGTGCGGCCATGACGGGAAAGGGAAACGGCAGCTCGGCATAGCCGTTGTCCACGTGGCGGCGTTCGGACGGCCAGCAGGGGCCGACGATCCCGCCGTGCAGCCGCTGCACGATCGCGTCGACGGCATCGTCGATGCGCAGCAGGCCGTAACACCACACGGCCAGTACGCCGCCGTCGCGCAGCACGCGCCGCGCCTCGGCATAAAACGCATCCACATCGAACCAGTGCAGCGCCTGGCCGACGGTGATCAGATCGACGCTGTGCGCATCGAATCCGGAACGCTCGGCCGGCGCCACCCGATACTGCACGTGCGCCGTCGGTGCGGCGGCGGCGATCTGCTCTTCGCTGGCATCGGTCGCGATCACTTCGGCAAAGAATTCCGCCAGTCCCTGCGCCGCCTGGCCGTTGCCGGTGGCGCAATCCCACGCCCGCTCGCATCGCGGTGTCTGCGCGGCAAGCCATGCGAACAACGATCGGGGATAGTGCGGCCGGTAGCGGGTGTACTCGGCCGCGTGTCGCGAGAAATGATCCTTGTAGCCGGTCACAGGTCGTAGATCAGGCCGAAGTTCAGGCCGAAATCGGGACTGTTGTTGTAGGGCGCGAGATTTTCGATGATGCCCAGCTGCCAGGTGGCGCTGCCCGATCGGCGCTTATAGCCGAGGTAAATCTCGTGGCTCGATTGACTCAGGTCGCCCAGGTTCTTGACCACGCCCTGCGAGTAAAGATATTGGCCGATGATTGCGCTGCGCTCCTTCAGCGTCCATTGGTAGCCGAGCATGCCGACGAACTCGTGCGACTCCAGAGGAACGTTGAGGAAATGGTCGGTGCCGAATTCGCTATAGGCGGCGTCGGCGTAAATAAAATCGTCGCGCACCGGCAGCGCCATGCTCAGCTCGCCGCCGACGTCGACCGCGCCGTTCTCGAACGGGCTGTCGCTGACCAGGGCCTTGCGTACGACGAGCGAAACCGCCGTGGTCGGCAGCCAGGCATGACCGCGTATCAACTGGCGCGACAGGGTGAACTGAAAGGCACGAGCCGTTAACGAGCGGCCGCTGCTGATGTTGACGCCGTAGGAAGGAATGCTGATCCGCGTTTCGCCGGACGGCTGCTGATCGCGGCCGTCGTTGCCCATGCCGACGGCGCTGTGAAACGCCATGACGACTTCTCTGAGGCCGACATTGACCGGTCGCCGGTCGTCGTAGGAGACCTCGTAGGCCCAGCCGCCGGCAAGACCGCCGTCGAACGCCAGGTGGGTGTCGAGCATCTCGTAATCGAACAGGTAGGTCGGCGGATTGTTGCTCAAACTCCAGATGGCGACGACGCTGGTCATCGCCTGAATCTGGCGGTCACCGTCACACAACAGATACGGATCGCGCGGCATCGGCGTCAGCCGCAGCGCCTGGGCCGGCGACTCCGAACGGATCATCAGCGGCCCCAACCCCTCGTTCACACCGTCGTTGCAGGCCGCGATCGCCAAGCCCGGCAGCAGCAGCCACCCCAGCAACCATCCGTATTTCATGGCGTCACTCCGCAGCGAAGAGCGGAGAGATATCCGCGTAGATCAGGTACTCGCCGATCAGGCCGCCGCGCAGCTTGAAGATGTTGGCGAAGGGCAGCGTCAGTGAGCTGCCGTCGTGGCGGGTGTAGGTGACGTCGCCGCGGCAGATGACGGCGTCACCGGCGCTCCAGCTCTCCTCCACCCGGTGGCTCAGGCTGCGCACGGCGCCGAAGAAGGCGGCGACCGCCTCGCGGATCGCGGCGCGACCGATGACCGGCGGCGCGTTGCCGAAGCGGAACACGGCCTGTTCGTCCAGGTGTTCGGCAAAGGCGGCGGCGTCGCTACTGTCGATCGCCTGAAACAGGGCTGAAAGCCGGTCGGGTGCGGACATTGATAACCTCGCTCGCGTACAAACAGGGTTGGATGGGCACTATACCCATTTCAAATCAGTAGATTACCTCTAATTTTATGCAGGCAAAAATATTTCTATCTATATCTTGATTATTTCTATCGGGAATATATATTGGTATTTAAGCAGTCGCTTATATACCAGCCGAAGCGACCGGCCCCAATACTCGATCGATACGGAGGTGCCCCATGGCCGGCAGCCTGATCAACAACTTTCCCCACGACGGCGTAGTGACCGTCAACCGCGTCATCCTCAAGCCGCAATATTCGGTGGACGACCTGCAGGAGCGGGTGGCGATGCTGTGCGAGAACGTCAAGACCTACCACTCCACCACCGGCTTCGTCGGCGGTTTCGTCGCCCTCAACAGCGGTGCCGTCTCCAACGAGGGCTCCACGGTGGGCCAGGCGGTGGAGAGTCCGCTCAAAGGCCGCGAGGCACTGATCATCACCTTCTGGCGCTCGTTTGCCGAGCATGAGGCGTCGCACAAATCCGCCACCTTCCAGCCGCTGTTCCAAGAGGTGCTGGAGTTGTGCGAAAACGGCAACGAGGAGATCGCCTACGAGATGCTCTGGTCCGGCGCCGCCTATACTTCCGAGGAGGCAAAACTGGCCCAGGAGGCGAAAGCCAAGTACGCAGCCTGAACCAATCGAACGATACCACTGTCCATAATTTACGGAGTGGTAATGATTCGGTCCTTGGAAACAGTCGTCATACCCACATCCACGACTGGAACCGCTGCCGCCGCAAGGGGCAGCGGTTTTTTTTTACGTCCGCTGGAAGACAACCGGGCAACCACCGCAGACACCGAACATAGGCACCCCCTGCCCACTCCAAAACCGAACTCTCGCCAAGACGCCAGGCACGCAAAGAAAACATTATTACGCCCACAGCCCGCGCCGTTTCGGTGATCCCGGTGTGTTCGGTGGCTCCTATGTTCGGGATCGGGTAACCACCGAAGACACGAAAAAAAGCCGCGGCCGCAGCGCAATCTCAGCCTATCCGACCCTTGGCGTGCTTGGCGCCTTGGCGAGAGCCCCTTCCTTCCCACCATCGACGTCGAACACATCGAACGCAGCGAACCGCGTCATTCGCGTTTGCGGCAAGTGGGTGCCATTGTTCCAAACGGCCCCTTTATCCTGTATAAACACAGACCTTGTCGGGTTTTACTTGGCGCAAGGCATTTCGCACCGCTGTCGAGATGCCCGTATGCCTGGAGGTGACCGCTCATGAGCGTTCAGACGATTGCAATCCTGTCCGGTGTGCTGATAGTGGGACTGGCGTTGGTGGCCAAAGTGGTGGTCATGCGGTTGCTGGCGACCCAAGAAGTAAAAGTGCCGGACGAAACCGAGTAGCAAACTGTAGGATGCGGTGACGACTGCATGGATGCAGGAGGTAGAGCAACGCAGGGAGCAGTTGCCAAGCTCTGCGAACCGCATCATTCGCGTTCCAATCATCGACCGCATGACCGGTAACACCGCGATCGATGCGGTTCGTTCCTCACCACATCCTACGGTTCTGCGCCAAGTAAGATTTGGTGTGCATCGTAAGCGGCACTATCCGCATATCAATCACCGGCTGTGCTACCGGTAACATGTACTGTACG